>JAFMEZ010000078.1 GCA_017856455.1 Parafilimonas sp. | reverse complement strand
TTCTACTTTACAAGTAGACCGGGAGCTCTTTGTTGAAACTCAAAAACTAAATAACAACATCAACATAAAGATCCCGGTAAACCACCGGGATCTTTTTTTTAACTGTTTGGGATGAGCAAATTAAAAAGCAACGGACTGGCGAAAAATGGCAATGGAAAAGATTTGCCTGTTGCTATCCAAGGATATGAGGGAAGTTTTCATCAGGTGGCAGCGAGAATATTTCATGGGAAAAACGTTGAGATTCTTCCATGTGCAACATTTGTTGATTTGATTAAAGAATCATCTAATAAAAGGAATACAAAAGGCGGTGTGATGGCTATCGAAAATTCAATTGCCGGTAGTATCATGCCTAATTACAATCTTCTGCAAAAATCTAATTTATACGTTGCAGGTGAGGTATATCTTCAAATCAATCAAAATCTTTTGGTGAATCCAGGTGTAAAACTGGAAGATATCAAGGAGGTGCACTCTCACCCAATGGCGCTTCAACAATGTTTGGGTTTTCTTACCAAGCATCCATGGAAGCTTATCGAAACAGAGGACACAGCACTCAGTGCGAAACATATCCACCAGAGAAGCAGTAAGCATATTGCTGCTATTGCGAGCGATTTTGCAGCGGAGCTTTTTGATTTGCGCATGATTGCTCCCAAGATTCATGATGTGAAAGATAATTACACAAGATTTTTAATACTTGCACAGCATGAAGTTGAAGTAGAAGATGCAAACAAGGCTTCAATCAATTTTCATACCGATCATTCCCAGGGTAGTCTGGTAAAAGTATTGACTGTGATTGCAAACGAAGGCATCAATCTGAGTAAGTTGCAATCATTCCCTATTGCGGGAAGCAGGTTCAATTATGGATTTCATGCCGACTTGGAATTTGAGAGTATTGATCAGTTCAATGTCGTAAAGAAGAAACTCACTGCTGTGGTAAAATACCTCAGAATTTTAGGTGTATATAAAAAAGGCAAGTACAATTTATAATTATGGTAGAAGTATCGAGTCGGTTAAATGGCATAGGTGAATACTACTTCGCTACGAAGCTGAGAGAAATTGATGCTTTAAATAAAGCAGGACATAAAGTAATCAATCTGGGAATTGGAAGTCCAGATCTTCCTCCACATCCTTCTGTTGTTGAGGCATTGCATCAAGAGGCAAGTAAACAAAATACACATGCCTACCAATCCTATAAAGGTTCACCAATACTAAGAAATGCAGTGGCAGATTGGTATAAGAATTGGTACAGTGTTAATGTAGATCCTGAAACAGAAGTCTTGCCGTTGATTGGCAGCAAAGAGGGTATTATGCATATATGCATGACGTATTTAGATAATGGAGATGCGGCATTGGTTCCGAATCCGGGGTATCCTACCTATAGTTCAGCGGTTAAACTTGCAGGAGGTGATGTGCTTTCATATGAATTGAAAGAAGAGAATGATTGGCATCCTTCAGTTGAAGTATTAAAGGAATTGGTCAAAGCACAAAAGGCGAAAGGGAAAAATGTCAAGTTGCTTTTCCTCAACTATCCACATATGCCAACCGGGCAATTGCCGGATGCTGCATTGCTAAAAGAGGTGATTTCTTTTGCCAAGGAGAATCATATTTTAATCATACACGATAATCCATATAGCTTTATTTTAAATGATCATCCAACAAGTTTATTCTCTCTTGATGTCAATAAAGAAGTAGTCATTGAATTGAATTCATTAAGCAAATCACACAATATGGCTGGATGGCGTGTGGGAATGATTGTTGCTGCCCAAGGGCATATCAATAGTATCATGCGATTCAAAAGCAATATGGATTCAGGGATGTTCCTACCTGTTCAATTGGCAGCTGCCAAAGCACTTGCACTTGATCAGCAGTGGCACGATGAAGTAAATAAAATTTACAGCGCAAGAAAAGATGAAGCTTATCAATTGCTTGAATTACTTGGATGTGCATTTTCAAAAAATCAAGTGGGTATGTT
Organism: Parafilimonas sp.; assembly: GCA_017856455.1. Lineage (GTDB taxonomy): Bacteria > Bacteroidota > Bacteroidia > Chitinophagales > Chitinophagaceae > Pollutibacter. Next base: position 2,621 of record JAFMEZ010000078.1, on the reverse strand, counting down.
TGTATGGGCTAAAATTCCAAGTGCTTTTTCAAGCGGTTTTGAATTAAGCGATGAAGTATTAAACAAAGCAAAAGTTTTTATTACACCAGGTGGAATATTCGGATCAGCGGGAGATGGATATGTGAGAGTTAGTCTTTGTAGTAAAAAAGAAGTTTTGCAGGAAGCGATAGAACGAATCAGCGCTGCACACATTAAACGTAATTAATCCATGAAAAAAATTGCTATTGTAGGTATAGGGTTGATTGGTGGTTCTCTTGCATTGCAATGTAGACGTAAAGGAATTGCATCTTCTATCATTGGAGTTGATAATAATCCGTCACATGCTGAAGAAGCTATCGCACTTAAACTGGTGGATGAGGTTATGACATTGGATGAGGCTATCCAAAAAGCTGATGTAATTGTGTTGACTGTTCCGATGAATGCTTTAGTCGATCTTCTTCCTGCAATTTTATCAAAGGTTGATCATCAAGTCGTGATGGATATGGGCTCAACCAAAAGCACATTGGCAAAAATAGTCGATCAACATCCAAGGAGAGGTAGATTCATTGCAACTCATCCTATGTGGGGAACTGAATACAGTGGACCATCTGCAGCAGTGGAAGGCGCTTTTGAAAATAAGGCCGTCATTCTTTGTGATACTGAGAAAACAGATGCTGATGCTTTGGCATTTGCTAAAGAATTGTATTCATCATTAAATATGCACATCCTTGAAATGAATGCAGTTGATCATGATTTGCATGCTGCATATGTTAGTCACATTTCTCATATTACTTCATTTGCGCTTGCCAATACGGTATTAGAAAAAGAAAGAGAGGACAATGCCATTTTTGAAATGGCAAGTGCCGGTTTTGAAAGTACAGTTCGTTTGGCGAAAAGTAATCCAGATATGTGGACGCCAATTTTAATGCAAAACAAAGACAATGTATTAGATGTGCTAAATGAACATATCAGTCAGCTGCGAAAATTTAAATCCTGTTTAGAAAAAGAAAATTGGGATTATTTGAAAGAGCTGATGTCAAATGCCAACCAAATTCGTAGAATCATTCAATAAATCATAAACCACTTTTAAAGATTAATTTTATACAATGGAAACGAGTCAACAAACACAACAATCAGCCGTTCAAGCCGCTTGGAACAAGCGTCCACTTATTATTTCTGGTCCTTGTAGTGCTGAAACCGAAGAACAGGTATTAGCGACCGCACAACGTTTGGCTAAAACTGGAAAAGTAGATATGCTTCGCGCAGGCATCTGGAAACCTAGAACCAAGCCTGGTATGTTTGAAGGAATTGGCGCAAAGGGTCTTCCATGGTTGCAGCAGGCAAAAAAGTTAACCGGATTGCCTACAACCGTTGAAGTTGCAACTGGCAAGCAAGTGGAAGATGCACTTACATTTGATGTAGATATGTTATGGGTTGGTGCTAGAACAACAGTCAATCCATTCAGTGTGCAAGAAGTTGCTGATGCTTTACGCGGAGTAAATGTTCCTGTATTGATTAAAAATCCTATCAATCCTGATCTTGAATTATGGCAGGGTGCTGTTGAAAGAATAACACGCGCTGGTATCAAACAAGTTGGACTTATCCATCGCGGATTCTCTGCATATGGGAATACAGAATTTAGAAATGCTCCAATGTGGCATCTGGCAATCGAAATGAAACGTAGAATGCCTGATCTTCCTATCATTAATGATCCTTCACATATTTGTGGAAGAAGAGATATTCTTCAAACAACTGCCCAAAAGGCAATTGATCTTGAGTTTGATGGCTTAATGATTGAAAGTCATATTGATCCAGACAATGCATGGAGCGATGCAAAGCAACAAATCACTCCAGAGGTTTTAGCAACAATGTTGGATAATATCATCTGGAGAAAAGAAGATGTGGCTTCACCTACATTCCATGCCGCTTTGGATAAACTTCGTGAACAGATCAATCATATCGATGATGAGTTAATGCAATTGATCGGACAAAGAATGAATATCGCCGAGAAGATTGGTGAATACAAGAAGAATAACAATGTTACTATTCTTCAAACATCAAGATGGAACGAAATTCTAGAGAAGGCAACGAATAAAGGTTCAAAACTTGGACTCAGTGATGAGTTTGTTCAGAAGTATATGGACGCTATTCATATGGAAAGTATCAATAGACAGAACAAGATCATGAATGATTAATTACATGAGAAAAGTAAACTATAAATTTTCTAGCGCATCGGTAGATATCTTCTTTGATGCGTCTTTTGGTCAACTTTCAAAATTGGTTGATCAGAAAAATGCTGTAATCATTACTGATGAAAATATTTTTTCCTTACACAGGAAAAAATTTAAAAATTGGAATGTCATTACGCTTAAACCAGGAGAAGAATTTAAAATACAACTCACTGCAGATGCAATCATTGAACAACTGATTGAATTTAGGGCTGATCGCAGTACAACATTAATTGGAGTAGGTGGAGGAGTTGTGACAGATTTAACTGGTTATGTGGCTTCCATTTACATGCGCGGCATTTCATTTGCATTTGTTCCTACCTCATTGCTTGCAATGGTAGATGCTTCTATTGGCGGTAAAAACGGAGTTGACGTTGGTGCGTTTAAAAATTTAGTCGGCACTATTCGACAGCC
>JAFMEZ010000031.1 GCA_017856455.1 Parafilimonas sp. | reverse complement strand
AACCATGTTTATGCCAGTCAAGTGTTGAGTTTGCTTTAAAAGTAGCTTTGGTAATGTTATAGCTGAAATCTCCATCTGCCTGTAGAACACCATTTAACCAGGCTTCTCCAATATAATGTGTATTAGGAGCTTTGGGTCCTTGTGTTAAATATGAAGATTTCAAATAATCAGACTGTTGTGTAAATCCCAAAAGTGGCAGTGATCCAATAATCATCAATGCTAATAATTTCATTTTTTATTTTTTAGAAGGTTAATTTACAATAATTGAAACGCTTACACTAAGAAGTACATTAAATTCTTGATCTACAGAATGGTGCACAGTTTTCAAGAAATTTTAATCACTTCCCTTCCATTTTGTTTACATATTCGAGTGAGCCTAATCTCACTCTGACAGGCACTTTTGTTTTCTTTTCAAATTTCCATTCTTGTCTGCATATGAATCCTTGCTTAGCGCTCATGAAATCTGGCCTTACAACAACACTTGGTTTTTTTGATTGAGTAGTATATATACTTGATTTAAAAACCATTGTTTTGGGTAATGGAAATTTTTGTTGTCCAGTGCAGTAATTATAAGTCAATGATAATATGATTATCAATAGTCGCATGATTCTTTAATTATTTTCAAATTTACTACGTTTTGGGAAGCTACAGAAACGTATATATAGATTTGAAATTTTATTTGGTTTATTTTACTTGTGACCTTTAATGCCTAATGAGTTGATAATATTTACTTAAATACGAAAAGCATAGCGATGAATTCATCTTTGATAAGATTTAGATTATCAATTTCAGCATGGTTTTAAAAAAGTAAATATATTCATTCCAAAAAAATGAAGCCAATAACAATAACATCATTCATCAATGCACCAATCTCCAAAGTATGGGAATGTTGGACAGTGGAGACACATATTGAAAAGTGGAATTTTGCGAGTACAGAATGGCATTGTCCTGATGCAAAAAACAATCTAATAAAAGGCGGAGAATTTCATTATACAATGGCCGCAAAAGACAATTCAATGAGCTTTGACTTTTGGGGTACTTATCAAGAAATTATATTTGAAAAGCGGATTGAAATTGTTTTAGGTGACGGACGAAAAGTAACAGTAGATTTTGAAGAAACTGAGAATGGTGTTCAACTTACTGAAGTCTTTGACCCTGAAAACGAAAATCCAGTTGACCTTCAGCGAACCGGATGGCAATTGATTTTAGATAATTTTAAAACGTATGCAGAAAACCAAATATAGTATAGCTAATATCAATCCACATATTCATTTTAATGGAGTATGAAAATGGCAGTTAGATTTTTCTTTAACAGTTTAAATTTTCTAATTGCCTAATATTAGAGTATCTTTGTAATTCTTGATGTTATTGCTCTCTGTGTTTGTGCAGTTATTCTTCCCAAATATTTTGTTGTTCTAACGTAAGGCAGATAAAGCATCGATTCCGTAACGGTGGCCTTATCATATTTATCATTTAATCATTTATAAAGTGTCATTTAAAAATTTAAGACTCATTGAGCCTATATTGAAGGCTTTGGACGAGGAAGGTTATGAAACTCCAACTCAGATTCAACAAAAATCAATCACACCGATTTTAGATCACAAAGATATTTTAGGTTGTGCGCAAACTGGAACAGGTAAGACTGCTGCATTTACCATACCAATTTTACAATTGATGCATGAACAACGTGTTGCAAGCAATAGTCGTGTTAGAACAATCGATGTTTTGATACTGACCCCTACACGCGAGTTGGCTATTCAAATTGGTGACAGCATTGCCGCTTATGGCCGACACCTTTCTTTAAGACACCATGTTATTTTTGGTGGTGTTTCACAACATAGTCAGGTTAATGCCATTCGAAGTGGTGTAGATATTTTGGTGGCAACACCAGGCAGGTTGTTGGATTTGATGCAACAGGGACATATTACACTATCCAATATCAAATTTTTTGTGCTGGATGAAGCAGATCGCATGCTCGATATGGGGTTCATCCACGACGTTAAAAAAGTTATTGCAAAGCTTCCTGCTAAACGACAATCTCTTTTCTTCTCTGCTACCATGCCTCCTGAAATTAGTCAGCTTGCAGACATGTTGTTGAAAAATCCTGTTAAAATAGAAGTAACACCAGTTTCTTCAACGGCTGAGATGATTCAACAGGCAGTTTATTTTGTCGACAAAAATGAAAAGCAAGATTTGTTGATTGATATTCTCAAGGATAAATCTATAGAAAGTCTCTTGGTATTTACACAGATGAAACATGCGGCAGACAAGCTTTCCAAGCGATTGAATGCTTCGGGAATTTATGCTGCAGCTATTCATGGAAATAAATCGCAGAATGCGAGACAATCTGCATTGGAAAATTTTAAAAATAAACGAGTGAGGGTTCTTGTAGCAACCGATATTGCTGCAAGAGGAATTGACATTGATCAATTGTCTCATGTGCTGAACTATGAACTTCCGAATGTTCCCGAGACGTATGTGCACCGCATTGGCAGGACAGGCAGAGCTGGCGCTTCGGGTATAGCTTTGTCGTTTTGTAGTAGAGAGGAGAAAGCATATTTGAGGGATATAGAAAGATTGATCAAGAAATCTGTCCCAATTAAGGAATGGCAAGGTAATGGAAGTGTGCAATCACATGGCAAACAGGCTAATTCACTTGTAAATAATGAAAATGTCCGATTCAATAAACGAATGACAATTCAGAAGCGAGATAGGGTTTTGGTTTGAATCTAAGCTTAGAAAAGGCAAATAAAATACTCATTTTTAATGCTCTGTGCTTTTTATCGTTCCTCCATGTGATTGAATATTTTGTCTTGTTATAGTTTGTTTTTTTACCTGAAGTTTCTAATCGCTATAACACATCGCGGTAATTACATGATTTATAAAAAAAGTAATGCAAATCTTTTGAGAGATCTGAGAGCGCATTACCATTTTTGAGTTTATAATTCGTCTATTTATTGCCCTTGACAAATACCATGCAATGCTGCCATGGAAGATTCTTGATATTTTTTTCCAATCTAAATCCTGCTGCTTTTAATTCCTTCACTGCTTGTACTTCACTCATTTTGTGAATGGTCTTGATAGGGACTCTATCGTCTTCTGCCCTGAACTCTACCAATACAAGTTTTCCATTTGGTTTCAGTGCTTTGTGCATAGAGGTTGTCATTTCAAAAGGATCTGAAAACTCATGGTATACATCCACCAAAAGCATCAAATCAATGCTTTCGCTGGGAAGTGATACAGAAGTTGTTGTACCCAATACTGGTATTATGTTGGTCAGATTTTCTTGAGCAATTCTTTGTTTTAGGTAAGAAAGCATGATAGGCTCTACATCCACTGCAAAGACCTTCCCATTTCCTATTTGCTTTGATATCAACCTGCTGTGATAGCCACTTCCTGCCCCGATATCAGCAATGGACATGTTGGGTTGGAGCTGAAGATTTTTGATGAGCATTGTTGTATTTTCTTCAAAATCACGTTCCGGGCGCTCCAGCCACTCCACTCCAAAGTGACTCATCACATGTGCAATCTGTCGACCCATATACCACTTATCGATGCCATTTGGATCTCCTGGTTTTTGAATGTAACGAGGTTGGGCTTCAAGGTTTGTAGCGATAAAGTATAACAAGATCAAAAAAAGAATGCGGAGCTTTTGTTTCATCTGCTAATGATTAGATCAATATCTCCATGAATTCAGATCTGCATCTTTTGGTGCTCTTGTTTGAACTTCTTCCACCCACTTTGTAATGAACATGCTGTGGTATCTTAATCTGCTGATATAATTTGGATTTTTGTGATCACCATTCCAACAATGTTCTGCACGATCACCATAATCAACTTCACAATTACAGGAAGGATTTTTTAACTGTTTCAACATGTCTTCCGCATTGTACACAGCATTGTTCAAATAATAGTTATCCATGTCTCCAACATAGAGATGAATTTTACCTTTTAGTTTTTCACCAATCTTAGGCCAGTCGCGTTGAATGATATGTGTAAGATCATAATTTTCTCTCCAGTGTTCTACAACACTTTTATTGATCTCCCCAGTTTTTTTATCAAAAATCCGAACTGGATATCCATCTTTACCTACAGGTGAATACACTGCTTCCCAAATATCCCATTGATCACCACTTCTGCTTTTACCACCAATGGCCATCTCTCTGTGGTTCATGTCTCTTACCATGGCATCTACATGTCCGAGGTAATTGCGATGACCAGGACGCAATGTGCTTCTGAAGGGTCCTTCACGGAAATAAGCATTTTTATCATTGTATAAATCTACTGTCATGTAATGATGGAAATCGATTGGATCAGGACAAGCTGCATAACTTCCATTGTATTCATCAGGATAGAACACCTGTGCTGCCAATGCTTCCCATCCACCTGTACTTCCACCATACATAAACCTAGCCCAACCTTTTCCGATGCCTCTAAATTGTTTTTCAATTGCTGGAATCAATTCATAAGTAATGGCATCCCCATAAGGACCAATATTTGCGGAGTTAACAGCATATGAATCATCATAAAAAGGATTGGCATGTTGAATTTCTATGGCAATGACTCTTGGAAAATTTGGACCAGTCCATTTTTTATAAAAATCGTAAGCTTCCTGTTGTACAATTTTATTATAGCCAATGAGGTTGAATCGTTTTACGGTATCAGGTTTAAGATTTTCATCTGGTGGTACTGTTCTCCATCCATTAAAATCATCCGGAAAATGTCCGTGAAATATTGCCAGTGGATATTTTACGTTTGGATGTGTATCCCAGCCTTCGGGCAACAATACGTGTGCACCGAGGTACATCGGTCTTCCCCAAAATTCAGATAAAAGTTTAGACTGAATTTTTATATGTTTTACATATTTGGTGTCTTCTGGTTCCTTGATTGGGGGAATGACTTTATTGATGTTGATATTGAATTTGAATGAAGGATCATTTTTAAAATTTACGGCAACAGGTTGTGAGTATATATTTCCCGGTGCAATATTCCAGTGCTGTCCCTCTCCTCTGTCCATTGGAAGTTTTACAACATGTCCGTCTTTTCTTTTAAACGTCTCGTAAATATGAAGCAGTGCCTGAACAGTGTATTGTCCACTTTTTATTTTATTGATGGTTTCAATTGGATATCCAACAGCACTTAATCCAACGCGTATAGTGGTTCCAGGTTTCCATCCATCGACATCCATACCAAAAAGCTGTTGTGTGCCTTGATCATCGCTGATTTGAAAACGGGGTTCACTAGCACTGTTTTTTGAAAGCATCAACAACAATCTTCCATCCAATGGTTGTTTTGTTGTTTCAGTAGAGAGTGTGATTTCAAATGTTTGTGCAATCAGTGTGTAGGAGACTAGCAAGATGAAGTTGCTGAGTAAAAGAAGTTTTTTCATTTGGTTCAATTTCACTTTAAACTTACTTATTAATTCTCATCAAAAATTCATCTGAATTGAGGTTTCAATGAAAATTTAATCCTATTATATGATTTCGATCCAAACATATATCATCTTTTATCTGTTATAAATGAAATAACTTCAAATGAAAAATATGTGGGTAGCATTCATAGTAATTTTAATTTTATTTGTTGCTTTCCAATCGTTTATGTCAATTTCTAATTCAAATATAGAGAAGCAACAATATCGTGTTATAAAAGCTGAAAAAGGGTTTGAATTAAGGTATTATCCTCCCGCCACCTTTGCTACAATCAAATCATCTGCAAAATCTTTTCGGGATCTCTCCGGAAATGGCTTTCGAAAAATTGCAGGATATATTTTTGGTAACAATGAGTCATCCACCAAAATTGCCATGACATCACCTGTTCACATGGACATAAATGAAAAGCAGTCTTCCATGAGTTTTGTGATGCCTTCAAAATATGATGCAAAAAGTCTTCCAAAACCAAAAGATGCTCAAGTCGAGATCCATGAAACACCCGGGGAATATGCAGCGGCTATATCATTTGGTGGATTTGCAAGTGATGCAAACATCCGTAAGTATTCTGATCAATTAAAGCAATTGCTTGACCAACAAGGTATCAAGCCAATTGGGAATTTTCGTTATTTAGGATATAATCCTCCTTATCAAATCATTGCAAGAAAGAATGAAATTATTGTTGCTGTGGAGTGGAATGAAAGCATGAACTGATCAGCAATTAAGGTTGTATAATGTAAGCTCCGAATATACACAATAGAGTGGGGGACTAAATAAAGCCCCGTAATTGATAAATACTTATTAAGATGAAATGATATCATTGATAATAAGTATATGATGTTTGGTATGAATATCCAACATGATGAATGTATTTTTCTTATTCAGATTACCAAAGGCAGGGTGACGAAAATAATTGTTTGAATCAACATTTTTCAAAGCATCAATTGATTTCCTGGCTTGAGCGAAAAGTAAGTCAAAATCAGTCTTTTCATGTTGATTTGGTTTTACTACATCTGGCGCAATACCCTTACCTCTTGGAAATCTATTGAGTGTGAACACTATTGCTCTTGCCAAATTGAATTTCCACCTGTATCGAGTAGCATCAGATTTGGTGACAGTTTCAATTATTTTGATGATAACAAGAAGTGAGTGTTCAATATGCCATCCAACATTTACCGATGATATTTTAGTATTTAATTTTTCTGCATCAGTTATGAATTTTGATAATTCAACTAATCTATTTTCGATATTTCTCATATGGTTAAAGTTATTATTTTCCCTTCGCATTATGTATTTATTTCTACTAATGATGAGTAGATTGTTTTAAAAATTTATATATTCTTGAATTATTCAAGTATTTTAGAATGCTTTAAAATTCATTTTTTCTAATAAATTATTTTATAAATATTGTTATCATGAAAAAACTGCTTTTATTATCTATTTTTCTAATAATGTTGAAAAACACTAATGCTCAAAAACATGAAGAAGCTGTTAAAGCAACAATTGAAACACTTTTTCAAAGTATGCGAAATGCTGACTCTAATGCTGTGCTTTCAGTATTTGCGCCTGGTGCTATCATGCAAACAATCTCAACAAATAAAGAAGGGAGCACTGTTGTCAGACAAGATCAGGTTGAAAAATTTGCTTCATTTGTTGGGAAGCAATTAAAGGGGGCTGCTGATGAACAGATCGTTTTTGAATCGATCAAAATTGATGGTGCCTTAGCAATTGCATGGACACCCTATAAATTTTACTATAATGCCAATTTTAGTCACTGTGGTGTCAATTCTTTTACATTGGTTAAAATCAATGGGATATGGAAAATCAATTATTTAATAGACACGAGAAGGAAGGAGAATTGCAATTAATATATTCTACCTAATGTATTTATTTTATGGTATTGATGAATATATATTTACTTAAATGAAACACAGTTAATGTTTAAATTTGTTATCTAAATACATACTTTGAAAATTATAATAACTGGTTCTACGGGGATGATAGGAGAAGGTGTTCTTCGTGAATGCCTAAACGTATCTGCGATTACTGAAATTTTAAGCGTAAGTCGTAAATCTTCCCATATTTCTCACCCTAAACTAAAAGAATTAATCGTTCCAAATTTTCTGACATTAAAAGAGAATGACGAAAGGCTGATTGGTTATGATGCATGTTTTTTTTGTGCCGGTATTAGTTCTGTTGGTATGGATGAAGAGACTTACCGTAGGATTACATATGATACCACTATGCATTTTGTAAAAGCATTGTCCCCAAATCAAAATATGTCATTTGTTTATGTGAGCGGAAGTGGTACCGATAGTACTGAGAAAGGTAAAATGATGTGGGCGAGAGTGAAGGGCAAAACAGAAAATGATTTATTTCAACTTCCTTTTAAACAAGCATTCGGTTTTCGTATAGGAATTGTAGAGCCTGCTGCCAATCAACAGCACGTGCTTAAATTGTACAAATACATCGGATGGTTGACTCCTATCTTAAAATTATGCTTTCCAGGATTCATCAATACCATGGCTGAGGTTGCGCATGCTATGATTATTTTGTCAGAAAAAGGTTATCATAAAAATGTCATTCATGTGAATGATATTAAAAAACTGTCGAAAGCACATACTATGTAAAACTTAAAGCGTTTGTTGATAATTAACATCAATACGATATACCTAATTAGGTTGAATCAGGTCCCATAAATTACCATACATATCTTTAAAAACAGAAACCATGCCATAGGGTTCTTGTTGTGGAGGCCTGATGAATTCTACACCTTTGTTTTTATAATCTAAATAATCTCTCATAAAATCATCTGTGTACAAAAAGAGAAACACTCTTCCTCCTGTTTGATTTCCAATTGATTTTATTTGTTCTTCATTTGCGGCTTTAGCCAGCAATAAATTACATCCTGTAGTTTGTCCACCTGGTTTTACTACCACCCATCTTTTTTGATCAGTAAGCTTTGTGTCTTCAATTAATTCAAATCCCAATACCTTAGTATAATATTTTATTGCTTCGTCATAATCTCTTACTAAAAGACTGATTTGCGCTAATTGTTGTTTCATAACGATTGATTTATACTTTATAAAGTTCATTTATAAAATGATGATTTCATCAATTCTACACTTCTGTTCGCTATTAAATTAGCTTCTAAAAAATTTCCAGTAGAGCTGAGTTTGTAAAGAAGGCTTAGTCGTTTTTCTCCACTCATTTACTTTAAAGGCCTTACCATGATATCCTTATAGTATACAATACTTTTTGGATCATGACCCTGTAATGCAAATGTTCCGCTTGATATAATACGGTTGAGATGATTTTTTGCGGGGACAAAATCTGCAGGTTGTATCCAATCAGTAACAACTTTGTCGTTTATTTTTACAATAACATGGTTCCCTTCAACTTTAATATATTCCGTATACCATACATCATCACTTACGAAAACATCCCTCGTATCTTTTATATCATATAATCCGCCAGTTCTTTTCCAATCGGTATGAGAATTATTGACTTGGACTTCAAAGCCTTTATCTGGGAATCCTTTTTCTTGAAAAATTGTATGGAAATAGATACCTGAATTGGAACCGGGTTTTGTCATGACTTGTGCTTTGAATTCAAAATTTTTAAAATCATGGTTTAAAACCGGCCCATCATAATACAAGTGTGATCGTTTGCCTGCAACTTTTATGCAGCCGTCTTCAATAGAAAAAGTCTCCGGATTTTCACTGGTTTTCCATCCATTGAATGATTTGCCATCAAATAAACTGATCCAACGTTTTTTTTGCTTGATTGAATTTGAAATAGAAAATCCAGAGAAAAGAAAAAATAAAGTTGTTAGAATCAGCAATTGGATGAATCGTATTGGCATAATCGAATTATTATTTACTATTTAATTACAGTAAGTAATTTAAAAAATTATTTTCAGTAACAAGATTTATTGAGTGTATTCTTTTGAAATTATCTGATTTACGATTGGATGATGATGTACTTCCATATTATTTTCAATTACCCTTGAAAATACGTTTTTGTTTAGTTATTTTATAATAACTAGTCTAATAGTTATCAAAATTTCCCTTGAATCTTATCCTATTTTCTTTTCATCATTACTTTTATTTTTTTAAAAGTATTGCATGGTTCATGAGCTGTGAATGTTAAAAAACAAATAGGGTGGGAACGGACATTAAAATACAATGCGAGCAAAACTTCCAAAGTTCATTTTTAAACATGGGATGATGCATTCATTTGAACCAATTTGAGTAGCATATCTTGGAAGAAACCTAAAATTTGAAATGGAGCCTTTAATGGCAGGATTTCTTTTTATTCTACTACCTGGAATAAAGTTTGCACTCCTCAAACTCAATTCATTTTTATCTTTTTCATTGTATAAAAGCTTGATGGCACCAGTACTTTTCATCAATGCATAAGAAATTGTATTTGAAGTGCGATTTTCATCTTGTTCTTTTCTCAATACCTGGACGTCTATGAGTTGATTTTCTTTATTGAGAGAGAAAATCAGCATATTCCCTGCAATATTCCTGATCAATGATCTGGATGATGATTCAATGGGTATCTGAAATGCCTGATAAGGTGTTCTGATAACGTTGAATATTGCTCCTTCATCTGTACTACCATTATAAATTACTCTGGGAGAAAGCGGTTCAGCAATAAAAGATTGATTGCTCGAGATTATTCCTTTACTACCCTCTGTGATTCTTTGCTCCATGATCAATGCAAATCCACCATTGGTGTACGGAATGATTTCATCCAAATCGTATTCATCAAAAGTTTTTTTACGTGGCGTAATTTTATTTTGTAATTCTTTTTTTAAACTGTCTGAATAAAATTCTTGTTTCCAATTTGATGCATTACCAGTTTTTACATCAATCATCAGTGTAAAAATTCCTTGGGCTATAAATTTCTTACTACCATAAAAAACTGATCCTGCAATAACGCGACTATTTACATTATCAATCGCAATTTTGAGATCTTTAAGCCAAATTTTTCCCGATTGGATTGTTGCATTTTTTACTTCATTTACTCCTTTGAGTTTGATGAGTATGTCTGTGCGGGTATAAAAATTATTCGATTCAGCACTTGATAGATTATGAAGAAAGATCAGATTTCCTTCATTATCCAATTGAAATTGTTTTAGATTCTCATTTCCTTCTGGTGTTGAAACGAGTAATGTTGACTGATCTAATTTCTCTATGGTGTTGTTATAGAGTTTCGTAGTCAATTTAGTAATCAATTCTTCTGTCTGATGTATATACAACAACATGAACATTGATTTTGAGGTATTGACGATAACCTGATAAATAGGAAAATCTCTAATATTGTCAACCAGCGTTGAATCCAGCTTAGTGACCTCATTTGTGATTTTCCCATTTTCATCTAAAGATGTATATCCTGCAAAAAGTGTATTCTTTTCTAGGAATTGAAATATGATATGCGTTTTATTGCCTGCATTGATGTAGTCAACATCCACAATATTTTTGGGGAGTATGTTCAGTTCAACTTCCCGTATCAAATTCATATTATTGTCAAAAACACTTACATAATGCTTTCGTTTTCTCTCCCGTGAGATAAGGATATTTTTACCTATCCTCCCAATGGTTTTATGTTTTAAAAATTGATCAGCTCCTGTCTCTACGGGCGAATAAAACAATTCCTGTCCATTTGTTTCCAATATGGCTAAGAATAACAGGATTATGTTTATAGTCTTAATGATATATTCAATGAATTGATGCTTAAATGGGGGAAACTATTTCTAGTTTGTCAATTTTTATTTCATTGCCACAAGCACTTTTATAATGCTACTTCACTTTCAATTTTTGTATTTACAATAGCATCCCACAATAAGTAGCGCATTTCAAGGGCTTTTTTTGCAGCTTCTGCTGCATCCTTCCATTTGCTTTCATCGTCTCCGCATAATTCAGATACCATGTTGATGGCAAGATGGCTGTGGTGATCACCATCTACTTCTATATGTCTTTCTATATAGTATTTGAAGGTTGATACTTTATCAGGATGCTCTGAATGCATTTCTTCAAGAAATTTCATGAACATTGATGGAATTAAATCTTCTCTCCCAAATGTGAAAACCGATGCTTTGACATGTGGAGCAGCGTGTTTAGCAATCTCAAAGGTAAAATGCAAAAATTGTTCAACATTCGGATTGAGTGAAGATTTGTTTATTGCTTCATCAATGGGTTGACCAGCTAAGATGGACTTGATCAGACTATAAATTGGTTTGGTATTTGCACCCATTTGATGCATCGATTTTAAATAGAGTTCAAAATGACTCATTCTGTTGCCATCTTCATCGACATCACATTCTTCACCCAGTACGATCTCGTTGATCAGGTATCTTGTTTCTGCAGAACCCACCGGCATCCAGGGAATGGAAACGGAAGTCAGAGCGATTTGAAGCGATTTCAAAAGACTCATAAAATCCCATACAGCAAAGACATGCGTCTCTGTGAAATTTTTCAAACTGTCCAGATCACTGATTTGGTGGTAAACAGGATGTGACAATAATCTGCTTCTTTCCTGCTCAATTTCGCTCTTTAGTTTTTGTATGTGGTGATTCATGTAATAAAAACATACAAATAATTAATTTGTTCAAGTTCTTTAAAAAGTTCAGTGATTTTTAATTTTGAATTAATTCTAAGAGTTTAATTTTCTTTTGTAATAGGAGTATCTCTTCGTTGTGTAAATCTTTCAGTTGCTTGAAAAAATCTTTAATCAGTTTTAGATCTGGTGTAAAATCATCTTTTACACTTAAATTTTCATAAACATTTTTGTCAAACTGTTTAATAGATGTGCTATTGGTTTCCAGCACTTTTGAAATCAATGTTAACAATTCATCAGTGATGCTGATAGCGCCATTTTCAATTCTTGCAAACTTACTTTGACTGATTCCAATTCTTGTGGCAACATACTTTTGAGTTAGATTTTTAAACTCTCGGATGTTTTTGATTTGGCTTCCTAGGTTATTCATGGTTTTTTATGTTGGATTTTATTGAATACATTATTCTGTTTCATGAATTTTTTATTTATGAATAATCCATTATTGACATTATTAAATGTCAATTTTGATTTTGTAATACACTAACGATTTCAACCTAAAATAGCTACTAATCAGAGTCCTATTCTATGATTCCAAGGGTGCTTTCGAGCACCCTTTTTTAATGCATATACAGCTCATTCGATAATGAGCTATATATGTGGTGTTTCTATTGGTTAGCCTTGATAAGGTTACGGTAAATAGGGTGGCTTTAAAATAGATTGCATTCAAAAGAAGACGAGGAATTATTGAATGCCATTATATTTTTGTTCGTCATTGTTTCTGTTTCCATACATCCCTTCAAAAAATTCAGAGGGGTTACATTCGAGACAATTGGAAATCAGGTACAAAGTGTAAGCTGTTGGATTGCGTTTTCCTAGTTCTAATCTGCTGATTTGGGAGTAAGGCATACCAGCCTCCATCGACAGTTTCTCTACTGTCAATTTTCGCTGCAATCTTTTTTCTCTTACGTTTTGCCCTAACTTTTTTATGAACGCTTCCTTGTTGTTCATACCAATACCTAAAATTATAAGGCCTTAAAGCCCCATACAAGAGCTTTAAGGCCTTAATTGTTGAGAAAAACACATAATTTATATGAGATTTTATCAACAAAAATAATAAGTATCGTGATTATAATTAGTTCAAATAATTGATAATCAATGTATTAAAACATTGAAAGTCAAATTATTTCATTCTCTTTTGAAATTTATATCCCAATCCAATTGATCCCATCCAGGTTCCGAATGAAGAGCCAGGGAAAAAAGGAGCCATAAAAACAAGATTCTTATAATCTACTCTGGGCGACATGGCTAATCTTGGTCCAAATTTTCCGTTGGATGAATATAGAGAAGGTAAAGCACCTAATCCTACCTTAAGATCTTTGTTGACATTTAAGAAAAGTGCTGGTCCGCCTACATTTATTGTATAAAAATCCTTGCCAACTGAAAATCCGATCATTCCTTCCATACTCATTTTCATGGGGCTGCCTTTCTTTTTTATGTTCTCTTGTCCATTCCCATTGAATGAAAGCAGAATGACGATGATTAAAAGAATCGAACTTTTCATGAGGAGGTAATTTCATCAAATTTAAATACTACTATTCACAGCAACAATACATTTAATTAGAGTTTATTCAATAAGATTTCAAGTGTGACCAAAATCACAGTAGATAATAAACTGAACCATGATTTTTGTACTTCCCTAAATTTGTAAACACAATTATTACACATGACATTCATTGAATTGATCAAACAACCCTGGCCTTGGTATGTTGCTGGTCCCATTATTGGTTTAATGGTTCCTGCGTTACTGATTTTTGGCAACAAGACTTTTGGAATTTCTTCTTCATTGCGACATGTTTGCGCAGCCTGCATGCCTGCAAAAATTCCTTTTTTTCAATATGATTGGAAAAAAGAGATGTGGAATTTATTTTTTGTATTAGGAGTTTTTCTTGGAGGAATTGTAACTGTCATTTATTTTAAAAATGATCAAGCTATTGTTGTGAATCCTTCACTAGTCAATGAATTGTCTGGTTATGGTTTGACAGAAATCAACGGACTCGTACCAGAACAATTGTTCAGTTGGGAATCATTGGGCACCGCAAGAGGATTGATCATGATGGTGTTTGGCGGATTCTTGGTTGGATTTGGAACCCGTTATGCAGGTGGATGTACATCTGGTCATGCAATCATGGGATTATCCAACTTACAATTGCCTTCTTTGATTGCCACTATTTCATTTATGGTTGGCGGATTTATCATGGCGAATTTGATTCTTCCTTATATCTTATCTCTATAAAATTTTAACATGAATAACAATATAAAAGATACGAATACAGATTTTGAAGTAAGATCACTTGATGCGATGTGTGTGAATGATGAGCAAGTAAATATACCTGCATGGCATAATCTGAAGTACCTGATTTTTGGTTTGTTTTTTGGGATTGTATTGATTAAAGCAGAAGTGGTTTCATGGTATCGTATACAGGAAATGTTCAGACTGCAAAGTTTTCACATGTTTGGTGTAATTGGCTCTGCAGTTGCAGTTGGCGCTTTGTCTGTTTTTCTCATTAAAAAATTTAAGATCAAAACCATCAACGGTGAAGCAATCATTCTTCCTGAAAAAACATTCAACAAGGGGCAAATTTATGGTGGCTTGTTGTTTGGGTTTGGATGGGCAATGACTGGTGCTTGTCCGGGTCCGCTTTTCGCTCAACTAGGTTATGGTGCAACTGCCATTGCAGTTACTATTCTGGCAGCGATTGCTGGAACATGGATTTATGGAAAGTTTAGAGAGCAATTGCCACACTAAAATGAACGTTTATAAAATAAGCCCTTATGAAATTTCATAAGGGCTTATTTATTATAAAGACTTTTTACAATTATCTGAATTCATATCCGAATCCCATCAATTGAGTAAGTAATGTGTTTGGTGCATCGGTTGCTGTACATCTACCTTCAAGTTTTGGAGCAATAGGAGAGTGAAATTTCAAGTATTCCTCAATTACGTTGTGCAAGGTGGCACCTAATCTTTTAGGTTCACTAACTCCTTCAACGCGACAAATGGTTGTATCTGGATCACCTTCTCTTTCACATGCTACGAAACTGTAGATCTTTTCAAGATCTAATGGGTTACCGCCAACTTTTATCCAGTTAACTCTTTTACCTGATTCTTTCCCGATAGTAAAGTTTACTTCCATTCCTTTAAAGCGAACAACCCATCCTCCAAATCTTTTACCTGGATCTTTTGCAAATGCATTTTGCAATTCTTTTTCCATCCATCCCAATAATTGTTTGCCTGTTATCTTTCCGGTTTTTGCTTCACTGTCTACTGGCAACATGTTCCATAAAAAATCTACTGTGATATCAGCCTCACCTGTTTTTGGATCTGGTACAAGTGGTGGGCAAAAACGGAATCCATTGCTCAGTGCGATGTCTGGCTTGAATTTCCACATAATCGCATCCGTGATAAAATTATCCATAGGTGTCTCAATCACATAATACCGCATCAATGGCGTTTTCGTTTTACCAATGACACGATTCAATTCTTTCTTGTATGGTTCCCTTGCTTTATCAACTAATCTTTTCATCTCTTCATCTTCTTTGTATAAGCTTGGGTCTACATCAAGCAATTGATATGTATGATCTTTGATTTCACCATTTTCTACTATGATATCCATCTGTGCAATAAAGGATCCGAATGCACCAGGTTCTGTAACTTTTGTATGAATGCCATTTATAGGTGTGCGTACTCGCTCATGGGTATCTGCACCTAGAATATAATCTACACCTTTTACTTCTGGCATATTGGCGAGGCCCACTTGCTGTGCCAATCCCATATGTGTGAGCAGGAATACCATATCACATTGTTCATACTCACGAAGAATTTTTATATACTTCGCTACATTTGATTCAGGTAAAGTGAATTGTATTCCATCGCTGTATGCTGGAGATTGTCTTTTGGGAGTAAGTGGATCGTTGTAGCCGATGAATCCAAGTTTAATTCCTCCGATATATTTTATAAAATAAGGAGGAAATATCAAATCACCGTTCAATTCATCATTTGTTTTGTGGTACATGTTTGCGCAAACCTTCACGCCATCATAAGCAAACATATCCTTCATCATCATCTCTTTTCCATATACTACTTCCCAGTTTCCAGGTAGCATAATATCATAGCCAATATTGTTCATGAGAGGAACAATTGCTTTGCCTTGAGACATTGCAGCAACACCACTTCCTTGAAAACAATCACCACCATCAATTAAAAGTGTGTTGGTTTTGTTTTGGTTGCGGATGGTATTGACCATTGTTTTCAGCGTTGAAAATCCACCTCTTTTTTTAAATACATTTTTCCCATTCTCTACAAAAAATTCATCATGAGTGAGCAATTGAGAATGAATATCTGCTGTATGCAGTAAAGTTATTTTTGTTGCTTTACCGTCGCGCACTGCTTTGTTTTCACTCATTGACTTTGCCTTGTATGCGGCATCTTCATTGTTTAATGCTGATGCAGCAATCGGCGCGCTAACGAGTCCTCCTCCTATACCTAATCCGAGTCCGAGTTTTGTTGAACGTCTTAAAAAATCTCTCCTGCTGTTTTCTGAAAGTTGTACGTGCATATCTTTTTCAGCTTTGCTGATTGCCTCAGTTTGACAGCCAGCACAGTTGCAGGAATGTAAATGATGATTTGGCATAGATTTCGTTGAAGTGTTAAACTGTTTTTTGTTTCTGTTGATTTTTTCTTGCTTCTATGATCGGCTTGTATGGTCCGAACTTGTGTTGAGTTTCTGTAAAGCCATCGGTATAAGGACCGAAAGGATGATCAATTGGTTTTTTGGAAATATTTGGCCAATCTCTACTTAAATCTTTGTTTTGTCTTGGTCTTGAGTTAACAAATGCTGCTACATCCCAAGCTTCTTCATCTGTCAAGCCTGGTGCATCGTGCGTTACTTGATTAAATGGCATGTTATCGCGAACATATCCTGCAAAACGTGAGAGTCGAAATAATCCAGCTCCTGAGTTATAGCTATTTGGTCCCCATAATGGAGGGTAAGTATAACTTTTGCCATCGGCAGAAAGTAGTCCTTCACCATTTGCGCCATGGCATGATTGGCATTTTGCATTGTAGACTATACTTCCTTTATCAGGACTAGCTGCTCGATCAAGGTATTGAGGGGGTTGAATTCCACTTCCTTTGGGTATGCTGTCTTTTTCAACTGTATGTCCGACCCATTTAATGTAAGCGATCATTGCTTGCATTTCTCTACTGTTACTGTCTAATGTTTTTCCATTTAGACTTCTTTCCATGCAATCACTTACTCTTTTATATACAGTTTCAATACTTCCGCTACGGTCTCTGAATTTTGGATAGTTGGCAGCTACTGCACCATAATTATTCCCCCATGTTTTTCTTCCTGCATTTAAATGGCAGTTTTGACAATTCATTCCGTTGGTGACTGCTGCAACAGAACCATTTGGGCCGAGGTATTTGGAAGTATTGGCGATGAGTTCTTCACCATATATGACGAGTTGACGTTCTTTACCTTCTAGTGAACGATCAAGATAAAGACTTGGTGCGGTCCATCCAGGCTGATTTAATTCAGGAATTTTTTGTTCAGGGGCATTTGCTGCATCAATGATTTCACTGAAGATGAGCAGGAGTAATCCACTCACAATAAAAACGATGATCCAGTTTTGTTTTTGCATATGGCAACTTATGATCAATAAATTTAAAAGAATTCAGATTATTCCTGTGTGATATTTAGCACAAAGTGGTTTATGGCTAAAAATTATAATTCACTACAACATTCCATAATCCCATATTGACCTTGTTGATGACGAATTTGTCGGGAATATGATCTCTGGTAGCTTTCAATTTATACACAAATAGCAATTGTGTTTCCATACCAGTAAGCAGTCCCTTGAATTTATATCGAGCATCAATATTTAATTGACGATAAGACGGGAGTCCATATTTATTGGCTGCAACATCATATACAGATGGGAGGCTAAAATGTCCGATAGCTACATTTGTATTGATACGTTGTTTTGGGAAGCCTTTTCCCATTTTTAAAACATACGCATATACGTTGGCAAGACCCTCGTTTCTTTCTCTTGGCATAAAAGTATAGAAAGGATCTCTTCCCCATTCTCTGGGCATGGTGTATCTGCCATATGAAGTGATTCTATTAAAATTGAGGGAGGTTTGCCAATTATTGAAATCCAAGCCAATTTTTCCACCGAATGAAAACGATGATTTATCCTGCATATATTTTTTTTCAACAGCTAAATTCCCTCCATTACCCACTCTACTTTGTTGAAATATTTGCATACCAATATTCCATATTCGTTTGTTATGCTGAGTAGATGTAAATTCTACTTGAGCAAAGCTTGCGTTGAAGATATTTTCAGTATAGATATTCCATAAGTTGAAGGATAAATTTTTATGTATGTTATGATTTAACCCCAACAAAAGTATTCCCCTCGACAATGTATTGTTTTCATAAGCTGATTTGCTGCCATCTTTGTTAACACCCACTGAATATATTCCAATCGATTCACCTATCCCATACCATTTTACTGTTCCTCTAGGGGAAATTTGATGAAGAAATCCTCCTTCAATATTAATTTTTTTGAATTGATGTTTCATCCAAATTCCATTCACTTCAGTTGGTCTCATTCTTCCATCTTGTAAATTGATGAAGGGGGTATTGATCAGTTGTTTGCCAAGTGTTATGGATGATCGATTAAAATTATATTTTAAATAAAGCTCTTCAAGTCGATCGATATCTTTTTTGTTTGCTGGGTCTTCTTGATCAAACAGCCCAATTTCATATCTATTTAATTGTCCGGTTGATGGATCAGTTTTTAGAAAGTTTGATGATCCAATATTAAATGTAAAAAATCCGCTGATTCCCATTTGAAATCCTTTGAATTTCGCTGTTTCAAATTTTAGTCCACCTCCTGCTGCATTTGCGTAATAATCTGATAATTCTTTTTCGTTATCAGTGCTCATGAAGAAATACCTCAAATGTCCACTCGCTCTTCCATGTTTAAAAGCGTATAGGAATGAGGTTGTATCTATATTTTCTTTGTGTGATTCTTTCCAGATGGCAGGCGCTTCTCCTAATTCCTGATGTTGTGCTTTTAGAAAATTAAAAGAGCCAATAAAAAAAATTGTGAAATAAAATGATTTCAACATAACAGGATTCCGACAAGCCTGGTAATTTTTTAAAACTTCTAATGAGGTTTAAAAGAAGAACTGGTATTCAATTCAAGAAATCAAATTTGATGATCAAGTACATTCCAAGCTCCTCCGTTATAACATTCAATTCCTGACTCCTGTAAAATTGACTTGGCCATACCACTTCTATTTCCGCTTCTGCAACAGGTGATGATCACTTTATTTTTTTGTTTCAGTTCAGCAGACATGTTTTTAATGATATCAAGAGGAATATTGGTTGATCCTTTTATATGTCCGCTTTTAAATTCACCAGCTGTTCTTACATCTACAATGATTGCACCATTTTTTACTAGCTCTGCATAATTCACTTCTGGAGCGGAGCTGAACATATTTTTAAACATATTAAGCATGGTATTATTTTTTAATTATTATTGATTAATGTTCCACTGGATTACCCAATGCAATCCATTCATTCATGCTTGCTGAATAATTCAAAACATTGTTATAGCCTTCTCTTGCAAGTAAAGAGTAGCCAATAGTCGCTCTGTCGCCACCCTGACAATGAATGACTACTTTTTTGTCTTTGCTAATCTTGTCTAAATTTTTCAAAATTGTCCCTACAAAAACATGATCTGCATTTTTGATATGTCCTGATTTAAATTCAGTTGCAC
>JAFMEZ010000077.1 GCA_017856455.1 Parafilimonas sp. | reverse complement strand
TTAATCAATCCCAAGACTGAAGGATAACTGTGCCTGGACTGCTTGATTTTATTGGCGATTGGATCGATGGAATAATGATATGAAGTTCTAAAATCTACCTTATTTAAAATCGTTGAATCAAATACAGCTTGGTGAAAATCACAATTGTGGAAGATGGATGCTGTAAGATCTGAATTGCTGAAATCAACTTCTTTTAAATAGCAGTTAATAAAACTGGTTTTGCGCAATATTACTTTATAGAAATTTGAATGATCTAAATTATCATCAACAAACTTTAAACTTAATCCAAATGGATTAATGTGTTCAAATTGTACTCCGATCATTTTACACGAAATGAATTCAACTTCACGAAAGCTGGTCTTATCAACTTTCATCATTCCCAAATCGCATTGATCAAAAATTACATCTGCAAATACTGCTCCTCCAACATCTACGCCATGAAAATTGCACTTGATAAACTTGCATTTTTCATACTCATCAATTTCAAATCTTTGACTTGTAAAATCAACTCCCTCAAATACCTTATCTACGATAAGCTCCATTATAACAATTAAATTTTAATACTATTTACGACTCCAGATTTCATAGATGGGATCACCCTTTGAACTTTTCCCACTGTGGTGCCAATCACCATTTTTAAGTGCTGCATCAAATGTCAATGAGCTTCCAACTCTACTTGCATCTCTAGAAAAAAATTCGATATTCTCTGTGTACTTACCGTCTTTGAAAGTATAATATCCGCCACCTGTACCAAAGAACTCACCTGTTTCAGTGTTGATAGCAGTCCACTGAAATCTTGAAGATGACATTACCTTAATTGTCTTTCTTGCACCAGGATTCATCGCAGCAATTTTCCCGTCCTGCATTCTTCCAGTTATTCGCCAATTACCAGCGAGGCCTTCATTTCCATCATCAACCCATATCCAAGTTTTATCAATGCCTCCAATGGACATGACCAAATCCTTCTTATTGAATGTATAATTATACGAATAACTAGATTTAACCTCTGATTTATCTGAGGTATTGAATTCAATCACGCCCTTCATTTGCTTTCCGTCCATAACTGCTGTTCCGCCTCGCGTTTGATAAAACTTCTTTTCATCAGGATTAAAAGTGGTGATGACAAAATATTGATCAACAATTGTTAGGTATTGAATGGATGTATCCAATCTACGCATCCAAGCTCCAGTTTGAACTTGTGCGCTAGATGAAATAGCAATAGAAGCAAAAAGAGCAATAAGTAAAAGATGTTTCATGACAAGCCAGCTTATATTTTGTCATGTAATTTAAATAGAATAAACTATTTCAATGCCCCCAAAATCTCTTCGATGATATCATCAGGATGTTCCAACCCAACTGAAAGCCTGATCAATCCGGGTGTAATACCAACGGCTTGTCGCTCTTCTTCAGTAAGTTTTGAATGAGTTGTGCTAGCCGGATGAGAAGCAATTGTTCTGCTATCGCCTAAATTATTTGTCATGGATAACCATGTTAGGTTATTGAGAAATTTTCTACCACCATCTAATCCAGTCTTTAATTCAAAGGTTAGGATACCTCCGCCATTTGTCATCTGTTTTTTTGCAATTTCATATTGAGGATGAGATTCCAATAAAGGATATTTCACCCAACTCAATGCAGGATGAGCCTCCAGTTTTTTTGCGATATACAATGCATTTGAAGCATGTTTATCCATCCGCACATACAAGGTTTCCAAACTCTTGGAAAGAACCCATGCATTAAATGGACTCATTGAAGGACCTGTATTTCTGATGAAGAGATACATTTGTTTGATCAATTCTTTTTTACCAACCACAACACCACCTAAAACCCTTCCTTGTCCATCCATGAATTTTGTTGCAGAATGCAATACCAAATCAGCACCATATTTGATTGGCTGCTGAACAGCTGGTGTCGCAAAACAATTGTCAACGATGAACAGAATATTGTGCTTTTTGCAGATGTCAGCAACACGTTTCAAATCAATGATATCTAATCCAGGATTAGAAGGTGTCTCTACATATAAAAGCTTAGTATTCTTTTTGATCAATCCCTCAATTGTTTCAGGTTTGTTCATATCAAAATAACTAAACTCAATTCCCCACTTAGGCAAATACTTTGTGAGTATTGCATGTGTGGAACCAAATACAGCTGAGGCAGATACAATATGATCTCCAGCAGATAAAAAAGTCATGAATGAAGAGAAAACTGCAGCCATACCTGTTGCAGTAGCTATGCCATCTTCTGCTCCTTCCATCAAACAAACTTTCTTCACAAATTCATCTACACTTGGATTTGAGAATCGAGAATAAATATTTACTTCCAATGAATCGTCAGCAAATGCAGCAGCCATATCCTCTGCTGAATCATACACGAAGCTGCTGGTGAGAAACAAAGGGGTTGAGTGTTCCTTTTCACCAGTTCTTTCAGTTTGTGTTCTTATTGCAAGTGTTTCTGGTCTCATGCTATTAAAAATTTCAATTGACTTTATTTCCGTTTAAAAAGATTTCATATTCAATTTTTGCTCCTGCCTTTCTAAGTGTTTCTGCAACGGAGCAATATTTTTCAAGAGATAAATCAACCGCACGCTTTGCTTTTGTTTCTTCAATATTCCCTTCCAATAAAAACTTCACTTCCACTTGTTTCCATAGTGAAGGCTCTTTCCCTTCTTCCCTATTTCCGTCGACTTCTATCTTTAAGTTGGTTAAATCTTGTCGCTGTTTTTTTAGTATGCTGATAATATCAACGGAGCTGCATCCTGCTAAAGCAGCCAACAAGGATTGCATCGGTCTGAATCCAGATCCATTTCCACCCTGATCAACAGGTATATCCATTCTCAATTGGTGGCCATCTGCATCTTTGATATCCATCCCATATGCTTTATCTGCAAGTATTGCTTCAATCAATGCCATAAAAAGAATTATGGCTGCAAATATACATGATTACTGAGCGATAAGACTATCAAGGCATTTAGCGAGGCTTTCTTTCCAATTTGGAGGTGTATACCCAAACACAGTTTTAATCTTTGTTTTATCCAATAAACTAAATGCTGGTCTTTTAGCGGGTGTTGGATACGCTGAAGTTGGGATGGGATGAATGATCGTATTGCTTTTAATCAAATCTTTAATCTCGATTGCAAAATCATACCAACTGATTTCACCCAAATTAGAGAAATGATATATCCCACTTTTCCAGGTATGAAAATTGACAACATGCATAATGAAGTCAGCAAGATCTGCAGCCCAAGTTGGACTCCCTATCTGATCGCTTACAACTGAAATTTCATTGCGCTCTTTCATCAAACGCATCATGGTTTTCACAAAATTATTTCCATAATAAGAATACACCCATGAAGTGCGAATAATTACTGAATCTGGATTTTGCTTGGTGGCTTCAAGTTCACCAGCCAATTTTGATTTACCATAAACTGAAACTGGACCAGTTGTATCTGTCTCAACATATGGCATTGGCGAGTCCCCACTAAAAACATAGTCGGTTGAAATATGTATAAACTTACAATGATGTTCTTTTGAAACTGCAGCAAGAATGCCTACTGACTCGGCATTAATGATGAATGCCAGTTCTGATTCCTGCTCTGCTTTGTCAACTGCAGTGTAAGCTGCACAATTAATACAATAATCAGGTTTAAATCCATCAAACATATTTCTTACCAATTCATAATGATGAATAGGCAGATCCTCTCTTGACAAGAAAAGAAATTCGAATTCAGGGAAATTTGAAGCAATATCCCGCAACTCTTTACCAAGCTGACCATTTGCTCCTGTTACGAGAATTTTTTTCATTTCAGTAATTATTCGTAATACGATGCTTCCTTGAATGCAGGCAACACAAGATCTTTTTCAGAAACAAGTTGTTTCTCAACTGGGACTTTCCAATCAATATTTAATGTTGCATCATTATAAATTACCCCCACTTCTGATTCTTTGTGATAGAAGTCATCGATTTTGTAAAGAACATCAGCGGTTTCACTCAGTACTGAGAATCCGTGAAAAAATCCTTTTGGTATAAATAATTGTTTTTTATTTTCTTCCGAAAGCTCAATAGAAAATACTTTTCCGAAAGTCTTTTCGCTTTTTCTCATATCGACTACAACATCCAAAATTTTACCCAGTAATACTCTAATAAGTTTAGTCTGTGCGTGGGGAGCTTTTTGCATATGCAAGCCTCTTACTACACCATAGGTTGAATGTGATTGGTTGTCTTGCACCCAAGTAAAATCCATTCCATGCTTATTTTTAAACACTGAATCATTGTAACTCTCAAAGAAAAATCCTCTTTCATCATTGAACACCCTAGGAGTAATGACATAGAGTCCGGCGAAATCTGTAGCTTCTATTTGCATGTTTATCTGCTTACGTATTGATCTTTATAATATTCTTTATATGCACCTGATGTAACATTTTCAATCCACTCACCATTTGCAAGATACCAATCGATGGTTTTATCCAACCCTTCTTCAAACTGCAAAGATGGAATCCAGCCTAATTCTTTATTCAGTTTTGTTGCATCAATGGCATAGCGTTTATCATGTCCTGCACGATCTTTTACGAAAGTGATCAATTTTGCACTCTCCCCTTCTGTGCGATTCAATTTTTTGTCCATGATTTTGCAAAGCAAGTGAACGATGTCAATATTTTTCCATTCATTGAATCCACCAATATTATAGGTCTCCCCTAATTTGCCCTTATGAAAAATCACATCAATTGCCCTGGCATGATCTTCCACCCATAACCAATCACGAACATTATCACCTTTACCATAAACAGGCAATGGTTTTGAATGTACAATGTTATTGATCATCAACGGAAGCAATTTCT
>JAFMEZ010000076.1 GCA_017856455.1 Parafilimonas sp. | reverse complement strand
GCAAAAGGCTTTTCAGCATAAATATCTTTTTTTGCCTTTAGTGCCTCGATTGTATGCAAAGCATGTTGAAAATCTGCAGTTGAAATGAATACTGCATCAATGTCTTTAAGTGAGTAGAGTTCTTCATTGTTTTTGCATCCAATGATATCATGTTCCATTTTTTTCTTTAGGAAATCAACCCCTTCTTCTCTTCTTAATTTCCAGATATCTGAAACTGCAACGATGTCAAAGTTCATCTCTTTGTAATGTTGCATGAAAGCAGGGATATGCGACTGACGATGCCTGTCGGAAAATCCAATTACACCGCAACGAACTTTGTCGTTTGCGCCAAGAATATTTCCATAAGATTTAGCTGTCCATCCCATGGAGGCCAATGCAGTGGCAGCCCCAGCTTTGGCAGTTTGTTTGATGAAATTTCTACGTGGAGTCATATGGTTTGTTTTAGTGTTGGTTTAAAAAATATAGCAATTGTTGAAAATTAAATTCCGCTGAACGCTACAAGTCCACCATCTACATATATATCTGTTCCATTCACAAATACAGAAGCATCACTCAACAGGTAGATCAAAGCGCCGACCAGTTCTTCTGGTTTTCCCATTCTTCCGCCAGGAGATTTCTTGATGACAAGATTGCCTCTTTCTGTCAATGAGCCATCAGGATTGGTAAGCAATGTTCTGTTTTGTTCAGTGAGGAAGAACCCAGGCATGATACCGTTTACCCTAACTTTATCGCCATGTCTCTTTGATACTTCAACGGCCATCCATCTGGTGAAGCAATCAACTCCCGCTTTACCAAGACTATAACCAAGCACTTTTGTGATGGATTCTTTTGAGCTTACTGAAGAGATGTTGACTATACTTCCGCCATTTTGTTTTGCAATCACAGCTCCAAAAACTTTTGTTGGGATGATGGTCCCCATCAGATTCAGGTCCAATACCTGTTGTAAACCTTCGAGATTCATCTCAAATACATCCTGATCTGGTTGGATGACACCTTGAGGCATATTTCCTCCTGCACCATTTAAGAGTCCGTCAATCCTTCCAAATTTTTCTAATACGATATCACGAACATGTTCCATGTCTTTCACATCAAGAACATTGCCTTTGACAAAGATTGCAGTTCCGCCATTTTTATTTATTTCGTCTGCTCTTTTATTTCCTTCTGTTTCATTTCTGCCAACGATGACTACTTTTCCTTCGAAAGCTGCTATGCCTTCGATAAAGGCTTTTCCCAGAACACCAGTTCCACCAGTTACGACAATAACTTTATCTTTTAAAGTAAATAGGTTTTTATAGTTCATAATTTGAGTTGTAAGTTTTAGGTTGTATGTTGTAAGTTGTAGTTATTGTAGTTGTTTTAATTGTTTTAACTTTTTTCATTTGTTTACTTTCCTCGTCCCTTCTCTCTTCTCTCTTATCCCTTATCCCTCACCCCTCCATTGATCTCAAAATCCCTAACTGCAACCCTCTGATTTCAGCGAGTCCTCTTAATCTTCCAATACATGAGTAGCCGGGGTTGGTGACTTTGTTCAGGTCGTCAATCATTTGATGTCCATGGTCTGGTCGGAATGATATTTGATAGGGGACATCCTGCTGAATTTTCAGCAGTTCTTTTAAGATTGCATACATATCATTGTCACCTCCAAGATGATCATCTTCAAAGAAATTCCCTTGAGCATCTTTCTTTACATTCCTAAGGTGAGTAAAGTGAATGCGTGTACCAATTTTTTTCGCCATTTCTGGGAGATTGTTTTTTGGATTTGCACCAAAAGAACCAGTGCAGAAACAAACCCCGTTGCTTTTGTTGGGTACTGCATTGAGAATGAATTCTACATCCTCAATATTTTTCATAATTCTTGGGAGTCCAAGTATATCTGTTGGAGGATCATCCGGATGGATAGCCAATTGTAATCCAAGCTCATCACAAAGCGGTGTGATTTGTTGCAAGAAGAAAACGAGGTTGCTGCGTAAAATATTTGCATCAATATTTTTGTAGCGGGCAAGTTTAACTCTCATGCCTTCAACTGTTTCCTTTTTCTCACCAGGAATTCCAAACATTACTACGCCTGCAAGATGATCCAATTGTTCTTTGGTATATCCTGCATGACGCTTTTTTGCTTCCTCTCTGATTTCTGCACTGTAATCTTTTTCTGCATTTTCTCTTTGCAATAAATAAATATCAAAAACTGCCAAATCCACCCAATTAAAATAAAGGGCTTTTGAACCATCCGGCATTTCATAATCAAGGTTTGTTCTTGTCCAGTCGTTAACCGGCATGAAATTATAAGTGATCACACGCAAACCAGCTTTTGCAAGGTTTTTCAGACTTTCCTTGTATTTTTCTATCCATTGCATGAAATCTCCTGTTCTTGTCTTGATTTCTTCATGAATGGTAACGCTCTCCACAACATCCCATGTGAGTCCGTATGATTCAATCAACTTTTTTCTTTCCATAATCTCTTCATATGTCCATACTTCTCCGTGTGGCACATGATGAAGTGCTGTAACGATGCCAACTGCACCTGTTTGTTTGATGTCTTGCAAGGTTACGGGATCATCGGGTCCGAACCATCTCCATGTTTGTCTTAGCTCTTTCATTTTTATTGTGTTACGATTTCAACTTTTTCAATATTACTTTTCAGAATTTCTTTTTTACGAATGAAAATTGAACTGTCGGTTTCTTTAGAAATGATTCCAGTGCCTGCAGTTTTTCCATCTTTTCCAATCACACGTATTTCAATTGATTTATTAATAAAATATTGATAGGCAGATTGGTTATAACTGTTAACCTGAGCTGGAATAACGCCTTTGCCATTTTTTGTAGTAATCAAAATAACTCCTCCAAATCCTCTTGCTCCATAAGCTGCTGCAGCTGCATCATCTTTCAAGACCGTTATCTCTGCAACATCCAAAGGATTGATCAGGCTGATATCACCATCATAGATTACCCTGTCAACTACAAAGCTCGCGGGCACTTTACCTTTTAAATTTCTTGCATCTCTCACATATACCTGTTGTTGACTTCTAATTCCAGTATTGATGCTAATCTCAACACCAGGAACACTTCTGAGCATATCGAATATATTTCTAACTCCTCCGCTGCTTGGGTCATTTGCAGATTGTGCAACCAGTATAGTAGATAGAAAGAAAGTCAGTATGCTGAGTATTAATTTCATTTTGACTTGTTTGCAAGATCTCTTGCAGCTGTTGTGGTGTAATATTTTGCAATCATATTGGGAATCTCCCATGAAGGCATATTGTTCTTTTGAAGATACTCAAGGTATTTTTCGGTTACTCTCGCAAAGTGAGTTTCATGACTTTCTTTGTATTGATCAGGGATGATGATCTCCCAACCTTTGTTATTTTTTTTCAAAGAAACACCGGGATAAGTTGCGTTGATTTTTTGAATCGCAGTCATCAGATTTTTTTCTGATTGAGCATCAGTTGGTCCTTCTACATATAGTGTAGGTTTGAAATTCTCTTCTTTGCCTTGTCGTATGATCAAAGAAGATTTAGTTCCTCTCATCAAAGAATAATGGGTATCGCCTGTTCCATCAGGAGCTTTGTAATTCCATATCACTGAAACTTTGGCATGAACACCATTGATGGAATAAGTAAATGCTCCATTACAAAGCACTTGCAGATTTCCTGTTTGATCAATTTTATTTTGAAGGTAGGAGGGGATTTCTTTTTCTTTTGTTACCAACTTGAATTCATCTTGAGATATGGATGTATTCCAACTTTTTGCATTGAGGATGGTTACATTTTTTTTATAATCGATGATTTTATTAGGAAAACATTCCCATTGAATCAGGTCAACCAAATGGGTTGTAACATCAACAATTCCCTCTCCTTCTTGTGTTACATCAAAAAACCATGATGGTCTTGTGAGTACATTTCCAGAAACATATTTGTAAAAATGGTGCACACTCTCTTTGGTTACAGAAGGGTTATCCGGACTGCCTTTTTCAAGTGTTCCAAATACGGAGGGCTCCATTGATAGGGCTCTTTGTAAAATGGTTGTGATTTCATAACGCTCTGTCATGATATCATACAATTGTAATTTTTTTTGTTTTGAAATCTCAAATGCTTTTTTAAGTTGTTCAAATCCTTCTTTGTTGATCACCATCGGTTTATCAGCAAAAACATGAAAGCCATTTTGAACTGCATTTAAAATATAGCTTGTTTTGAGTTTGTTGTTTCCAGCAAGCACAACTACATTCCCTTTTCTCTCGCTGATCATTTTTTGGAAAAAGTCTTTTCCTTCATATACAATTTCATTCCATTTTGTTGGTTGCTCAGTTCTGGTATTGTATCCTTTAATTCTATCAAGATGATATTGAAGGTCATTTCCCTTCTCTGCATAAACATGAACATTGGCATCAACCTCAGGATACATTGTTTTTTGTACAAGTGCTGCATGAAAATGACCGGGATCTACTGTGATCAATTTCACTTTTTGCTGTGCATGCATATTAATGGTGCATAGTGTTAGCAACGGCAGTATTATATTATGAACTCTTCTTTTCATTACGATAATCCTTTGATCAGATATGGGAATCGGTGTGGTCTGTTTAATAAACTATTTGCTTCATCATCATTGATGAATCTTTCATTCATTGGATCCCAATGCAGTGTTCTTGGTAATCTCATCGCAATATGATGGATTAAGCAAGTGCTGCATGAACGGTGTCCAACTTCTACAGGTGCAATGGGTTGTTTTCTTGTAATCATGCTGTTCAACCAATCGCCATGATGTTCTTCGCTTCTGTATAGATTGATTTCATTGGCGCCAATAACAGATTCAATGATTTTAGGATTGCTTGCGGATAATGCTTTTTGATTGGGAACAGTAGGTTCATTTGGACTCGC
>JAFMEZ010000075.1 GCA_017856455.1 Parafilimonas sp. | reverse complement strand
CCCCCGACCAGCTGATTACAAATCAGCTGCTCTACCAGCTGAGCTACTCTGGCTTATGTTGTGTTGGAAAAACTTATCTTGACTTTTTTACCAGTATTTTATTGACAAACAAAGAACTACCCATTTTTTGGGGAATGCAAAGGTAACGGAATTTGTCAAATGCAAAAATTTTGAAGTAGAATTTTAAAAAGAATTCCCTCACATTTATGCCAACTGCTTTTCCTTGACTCTTTTGATCTGTACCAATACGGCATCCAGCGCCATGTCGAAGGATTCCTCAAATGACTTGGTGGACTGTTTTACAAACAATTCATGTTTCGGAATTTTAACCCTGATCTCTGCAATTTTATCCTTGATCTGATGCATCACATTATCCAACTTTAAATACACATCAACTGTCATGATTTTATCGTGGTGATTGGACAACTTTGAAATTTTCTTGTTTACATGATCCAATAACTTACTGTCGGCATCAAAGTGCAATGCATGAATGTTAACTGTCATAACCCAACTATTTAATCGTTAAAAAATCAAATACCTTATAACAATTAAATTACTAAAAAAATGAAAGTTTTACAAAATATGAATCCTAAAAAAAACTAAAAATCATCCTTTAGGATGCGATTTCTTATGTATATCTCTCAACCGATCAATGCTATTGTGTGTATATACCTGCGTAGCAGCTAAACTGCTGTGGCCAAGCAATTCCTTGACTGCATTCAACTCTGCTCCATTTGAAGTAAGATGTGTTGCAAAACTATGACGAAGAACATGCGGACTCTTCTTGTCTGCAGTTGTTACCAATGATAAATATTTTTTTACGATGGAATAAAACTGACGAGCAGTTGGATGCTTCCCTTTACTGTTCGTGAATAAAAATTCATCTTGATGTATTTCGAAATTGATTCTTTTCTCATCAATATATTTTTTGATTAACGCAGCTGTAGCATTACTCATAGGTATTACACGTTCTTTATTCCCCTTACCTAATACCTTTAACTGCGAGCGAGAAAAGTCAATTTGCTTCTCTTTTAAATTCACCAACTCACTTACACGAATGCCTGTCTGATATAATAGTACCACGACCAAAAAATCCATCTTCCCTTCATAGTCATCCGGGAAAAAATCATGCCCCAATAAATGATCCATTTGATCTTGCTCAATGTAAGTTGGCAACCTTTTCTTTGTCTTCAACACCTGAATGGTCTTTGCTGGATTCACTGTAATCCATTCCTTGATGAGACAATATTTAAAAAAAGACTTAAGCGTAGAAATTTTTCGATTGATTGTCCTGGGCAACATCTTCTGCAATGTGAATGCAGCCATCCAAGATCGAATCATAGAAGGATGAATTTGCTGAACCCTATCTACATCAAATTGCGACGCGACAAAGGCTGAAAAATGCATCAAATCATCATGATATGCCCGAATGGTATGCGCTGAGAAACGCTTCTCAAATTTGATGAAATCATTAAATGATGTAACGGCTTCTGAGATTGGAATGGACATAAAAAAAGTAGCCATAAAGTTACTAAACCCTATGACTACTTGAAGTTATTTAAACAGGAGACTTGATTAAGCCTCGATGGTACCGTTCTGTAGCTTCTGCTTGTAGATTGCCTTCAACACCTCACCCCTGCGCTTTACAGAAGGTTTTGTAAACGATTGACGCTCACGAAGTTGTAAAAGAACTTTGGCTTTTTCGTACTTCTTCTTGTACTTCTTTAATGCCTTGTCAATGTTCTCGCAATCTTTAGAATCAATGATTAACATATAATATCTCCAATTTTTTAGGACTGCAAAGATAATAGAAAAATTAAGAAAAACAAGCATAATCTTCCCCAGGTACTCCTATCCCGTCACATTGGATAAAATTTTTACTGGTTGCCCTAATATCCAGCTCTTGGAGGGTTGGCACTACCCATTCAAACTTTACCTCTTCCATCTCCTGTTTCTCTATATCCTTCATAAAACATCATTATTGAAATCATGTACAATAAATGAAATCCCAGAACATGCTGTTTTCCCCTACTCTTGGTGGAAATCAAGGCTTCATGAACGGACTTCAACTTTCTGACATCAAAGAAATTTGAATACCGGTACTTTTCAACAAGAAAATCAACTTTTTCAGAGAGAAAATTCTCATTCTTTAGTCGTGTTCCCAAATCAGCAGTTTGAGCTTTGGGATATGGATTGAATAAAATCTTATCATATACAATTCCTTTCATTGATTGTTTAAGTAAATACTTGGCGATACGCTTTCGATAAAAAAATTTAGAAGGTATAGCACTCAAATAATTTGCAATACTCATATCAGCAGTTGGATCTAGAACACAAACACCATGCAATTGTGATAACAATGACCAATATGTGGATACGAAACAGTGTAACTTTTCAAAAACCACTTTCCGATATGTTGAAACACTTGAATAAAAATCATATCCCAAAATATGCGCGTTCCTATGCGGGGCAGAATGCATAAAATCATGCAATAGATGATCATGAACAATACAATATTTCCATTGCTCATTGCAGTAATAATATCTGCCAAAAACTTTATTCCATAAATATTTGAACGTCTTCAAAAATGAAAAAGACAAAGAGGGAATATCACCGCTGAATGAAATTGAATAATTACCCATTTGTCCTGTTAACATCAGATCCACTCCGTCTTTCAGACTTTCTTTGAGAATCCCCTCTATCCAAAAACCATTTGAATGAACAATGGGATGAAAAAACTGATGCACGGCAATAGCTTCAATTTGTTTATTGAACATTGCATCTCCACATTGCAGAAAAGCTGAATCCACATTACTTATTTTTTTCAAACCCTCACGCACAAGTGGCTCCTCTGAGACCAAATCAATATTGTCGTCTTCATTTATATAGCTAGGTACACTTGTGTAGGTATTAATTTTTTGATGGGTATCACGACCAATATTTAAAAAAGCAAAAACGGTGGATGAATCTAAACCACTGCTCAGAAAAACTCCAATACTTTTTCTTCCCTTGATGCGTGTCATTATCGCATCAGCCATGAGAGACCTGAAATGTATAAAATAGTCTTCCTCATACTTGAATCGAATGGATTGATTTCTTGATTGAAAATATTTTATCCGTTTATCCTGCAATTGATTTGTAAACTCAACATACTCTTTTGGTAAAACATGAAATAGTTGCTTGAATATTGTTTTACCGGGAGTAATCCCCACAAGCCTGTTGCATAATGCAATCAATTCATTTGTATCAATTTCAAGTTGCAGCGAAGAACACGTCCTGAAATACTGATTATCACTAGAGAAGTATAAACACCCCGATTGGCAGATATAAAAAAGGCTGCTGTTTTCCGATGGATCACGTGCAAGTAAAACAATTGATTCCTTTTTATCATACAAAACAAAAGCCCATGCACCTTCCAAATATTGAAATACTGATTTACCCCATTTTGCATACGACATCAATACCAATTGATGATCACTAAAATTTCCTATTTCTGCATGCCGAATACCAATGCGATCCGTTAACTCATCCCGCCTGAATAAAGAAATTGATCCTAATAATTCATATGGACCAAAACTATAGGCCTCACCCCTATCTACGAACAATTCTTGTCCATCAAACCTACCTGAAAAAATCACATGCCTTTATTTGTCACTCTGAAATATGCTCACAAAACCATCAATTGAATGATCGCCCGGTATAATCAAACCGCGATAGATCAACCAAGCATGAGCAACAATTTGACCATCCTCTTTTGCAACACCTAAACATAATTTTACACGAATACGTTTACATGCCATTATGATCATCATCATGATTGAAATTTCATAACAAGATGGATGTTTGAGTTTTGACTGACACAATATGCCATATAAATATTTTGCAGATTGATTTACCCTTTCATATTCGTATTGGGAATTTGAAAATAATTGCAAATAATACATCGCCTGTATTAATCTTCGAAAAGGCAAGTACTTAATAAAAAAGCAAACCCAACAATGCAAAAATGTAATAAGAGCGATTTTGATCATTTAGGATTCATCTTCAAACAGGACAACCATAAACCTGCCCATCATCTCATTTAAAATATTTGCAAGCGCATCCTTACAATTCCTTTCATCAACGCTATAAATCATCATCATGCGTCGCTGCAAATCATCAAAACCAATAGGCGTTTCTAACATTTGCCACAAATAAGAAGCAGTGGAATTCAGTGCATAGTATTTGCCAGCATTAACATCCATAATAAACAACTCATCATGTACTTTTTCCATAATCAAACGATTATGCCTTATATATTTTTTCATATATGCAAACTATGGTTCGCATGAATTCTTTCGCCGTTTTTTACACAACTCAATAAAGTATTACCCACCAATCAACTCGAGAAAAACTGCAGTTAAATCGACCTCCGAATTAACAGAAGATGGCCTGACAATTTCAATACAGGTTGTCTTATTAAGCAATTGAGAAAAAAATGGAATTTGTTGATGAAGCTCATCATTACACATATAATCAACTCTATAAATATGCTTAACTACTGATACAAGTGCTTCGTTGCCTTTTAAGATTCTATAGGAACACTTATCTACTTCAGATGATGACTTAAGCATAAAAATTTCAGCAATTGAACCTGAATACATCTGAAATTTTTCATGGAAATAGAACGCGTATTTTTGAACACCTGTGCGCACCTTAATTCTTTCTTCTATTCCCAACATACTCAATTGATGATCCCATAATTTCATCATGGGATAAGATGATGATACTTTTAGACCTTCGAATCCATACTCCGGATTGATCACAACAACGTCATCAGAGAATATTTTCATTCCCTTTTGTAATAGATTAAACAACAAGGTTGATTTACCAGCACCACTTTCTCCCATAATGAGAGAAAT
>JAFMEZ010000074.1 GCA_017856455.1 Parafilimonas sp. | reverse complement strand
TTACAACTTATAACCTACAACTTACAACCCCGACAACAACGATAACCATTACAACAATTACAACTACTCAATCCCTTGCAAGCATCAAAACAATATCAACTTTCTTTTACCAGCTGCTTGGGCATTGTCATTGGCAGCATCATCGGCAGCGGCATCTTCATGGTGCCATCGCTCATGATCAAAACACTGCCATCACCAATGCTGCTCTTCGCAGTATGGATCGTTTCTGCGATTGTTTCAATCATTGGAGGTTTGGTTGTAATGGGCATGGGAACTGCATTTCCACAAGCCCGCGATCTGTTGGATTACTACAACATGATTTTCCCAAAATGGGTTGGATACCTTTTTAATATCGGCTCTAACTGGATCATCAATCCTTTTGGTACAGTAGTAGTGGGATTTGTATTCGCTGAATACCTTGGATATTTTTTTCCACTCAACCCCACTGAAATAAAAATTGTAACCATAGCATTGCTGTTGGTGTTAACAATCATCAACACCTTCAACGTGGAAATTGCAGATCGGTTTCAAATCATCTTCACCGGTACAAAAGTTGTTTCCATCATCCTGCTTGTTTTATTTCTCCTCATTCCAGGAAAAGGAAATATCCAACATTTCACAATGAGTGAAATTGGAAACTGGAATACCTTAAAAATATTAGGCGCATTCTTCGCAGCATCCACAGGTGCACTCAATGCATTCGATGGATGGTACCTGGTTAGTCACCTTACACAAGAAGTGAAAGGAGGCGTAAAAACAGTAGGGAAGGCAATTGTAGCAGGACTCCTTATCTGCATGACACTTTATTTGCTTACATCATTCGCTTACCAATTTGTATTGACACCAAATGAAATTGCAAATTCAAATATGGTGGCAGTTACAGCACTGGAAAAAGTTATGGGTGGATGGGCACCTGCACTGGTTACCATCTTAATTCTGATCTCAACATCCAGCAGCGTAAACGCATTCCTCATCTCTTCATCACGACTGATGCAAAGCACTGCAGAACAAAAAATGTTACCGGCATTTCTCAAACAGAAAAGCAAAAAACAAATTCCTGTTACTGCTTTTTGGGTCATCTTCTTCTTTCAAACAATTCTCGTTGTAACAGGTACTTACGAAATACTGCTCGACTTCACACTCTTTGTTGTTTGGCTTTTTGTTACGATCCTAACAGGCGGATTCTTATATGTTTTCATTCACGATAAAATTCAACTCCCGGGTTTCAAGCGAATCCCAATGATCATTTCCTGCATCATTTTATTGATATTCGGAATCCTCTACTTGATGAACTTTTTCATAACTTTCTAGGCATGAACAGTTGACCGTTAACTGTTAACCGTCAACTGTCAACAAAACTCAGCGTTATGAAAAGAACAGTAAATTTTCTCCTCGCAACGGTTGTATTGCTTCCTATAGCTGCTTACTTCCTTGGTACTCCCCCCAATGATACACAAATCACAATCCTTAAAGAAACTGCTTTCATTGTATTGGCAGTGATTGCATATACTTTTATCGTGGGACAACTAACGAATAATAATTCTCAGGTTGATAAACTTTGGAGTATTGTCCCTATAATATATACATGGTACATGACCTATAAAGGTGGATGGAACGACAGAATGATCCTGATGTCATTCCTGGCAACTGTTTGGGGAGTACGCCTCACCTACAACTTTGCAAGAAGAGGTGCTTATAAATGGAAATTCTGGGAAGGAGAAGAAGATTACAGATGGGAAATCCTCAGACAAAGACCGGGATTCAGGAATCCATTTGTTTGGATGCTCTTCAACCTTTTCTTTATATGCTTTTATCAAAATACATTGATCTTCCTCTTCACCCTCCCAACACTTAGTGCCCTTTCTGCCAATGCAATGCCACTAAATGGAATCGATTATCTTCTTGCCGGTATCGTTTTACTGCTGGTCTATGTAGAATACACAGCTGATCAACAGCAATACGATTTCCAAACAGAAAAATACCGCAGAATCAATGCAGGAGAGGATTTGGGCGAATATGCCCATGGCTTTGTGTCAACCGGACTCTGGTCAAAAGTTCGCCATCCTAATTATGCGGCTGAACAATCCATATGGATCGTCTTCTATCTGCTGGGCGCTCATGCTACTGGCGAATGGATCAACTGGACGATCGCAGGTTGCATCTTATTGATCATATTATTTAAAGGAAGCTCAGACTTTTCAGAAGAAATCTCATCCAACAAATACCCCAAATACAAAGAGTATCAACAAAAAGTTGGACGCTTTATTCCTAAATGGTAAGATCAAATATTTATGGGATAAATATTTCTTTAATATAAATATGTACATAATTTTATGAATGCCCATTAATTCTGCTAAAGCACATGCTGTGCCCCAGCCTGTGATGAATATTAGTATTCCTAAAAGAAGAGGACTTGTATCTCCTCCCTCATCCCTCCTCTCTTCTCCCTCAAACATTCCATTTGATAAAATCAAGATATACGTACTGGCTCCACATTTGGAGACAGAAGATAACAACATCAATTATTATTACGACTTCACACAGAGCATAGCAGAGTACACCAAAATATTTAGTGAATTGAATGCAAGCTGGCAGTGGCAACCAGTTACAATGAAGAATTATGCATCTGTCATAACATCCATTGTAAAAGATACAACATCAAAACGCACGCCTGTTTTCCTCAACCTGTGCGACGGAGATGAAGTGAACGGTACACCTGGAATTTCAGTATTGAAAAAACTGCATGAACTGAATCTTATCTATACAGGTGCTGAAGCATATTTTTACGATATCACTACTTCGAAAATTCCAATGAAAAAGGCATTTGATAAATACAAAGTGCCAACTGCAAAATGGAAAATGATTCAATCTGCAAAAGATGATGTTGATGATATGTTTGAAACAGTTGGTAGAACTGTTATTTTAAAGCCTGCTGTATCTGGAGGAAGCATGGGCGTTGGTGTGAAGAATGTAGTAAGCAGCAAAACTGCCATGAAACAGCAATTGAAAAAAATGTTTGATGGTTATCGCGGATGGGATCTTTCCATTGATGGCATCATCGCAGAAGAATTTATCAAAGGAAGAGAATTCACCACCATGATCACTGGATCAAGCAAGTATCCAAATACCTGCAAAGTATATGAACCAGTTGAAAGAGTTTTTCATCCTTCATTGCCAGCAAAAGAAAAATTTCTTTCCTTCGATCGCCTATGGGAAATCTATGAAGATGAAACCCCCATGCCTTCGAATGAAAATTTTTATGAATACACTGCTGTAGAAAAATCACTCTCAGAGGAAATCAAAAAAATAAGCTTTGATGCTTATAAATCTGTAAAAGGCACTGGCTACACGAGAGTTGACATCAGAATGGATGAACTTACAGGTAAATTATATGTATTAGAAGTAAATGCACAATGCGGACTGAGTGAAGATGAAGATTATACTTCCATTGGAGCAATATTAAAAGCAAACAAAACAAGTTTCAAAGAAATGATTCTTGAGGTGTTGCAAGATGCATTCACCAGAAAAAAAATACAATGGGATTAAAGGTTTGTGTTTTACAGCCTGATTATTCAACTTCCTCAGTCGATTATCAATATTATGATCCGCCGAGACAGTTGTCTCATTTAATGCCTGATGCAAGTTTTGAATACATATCCTTAAATAAACTTACTACCTACAAACAATTACTAGAGTGCTCGAAAAAAAATTTTGACATCTATGTAAATCTTTGTGAAGGATATCTTGAATGGGAAGTGCCGTCGATCGACGTGATACAAACACTCGATCTGCTCAACCTTCCTTATACTGGTCCTACTGCTACACTGTACGACCCTCCAAAAACATTGATGAAATATCTGGCATATTGTGAAGGAGTTGTTTCACCACAATACCATGAAATCAAATCTGTTGAGGATGCTTCAACCATTGCACCAACTGCAACCTATCCACTTTTTATAAAACCCGCGAAAGCAGGTGATAGTTTGGGTATCGATCATGGATCTCTGGTTCATAATGAACATGAGCTCTTGAGTAAAGTTGTCTCCATTATTCAGGAGTATCCTGTGTTACTGGCAGAAGAATATATTGATGGAAGAGAATTTACTGTGCTCGTGGCAGCAAACGCAGACGGCAAATCATGTCAATCATTCAAACCCGTTGAATATATTTTCCCGGAAGGTTTTGCATTTAAAACATATGCACTCAAAACCTCTGAACTACACCCAGGCGCAAATGTTCCATGCAATGATCCAACAATTGAAAAGGAATTAAGAGCTGCTGCAGAAAAAATTTTTAAAGGATTTGGTGGAAAAGGATATGCAAGAATGGATTTCAGGGTTGATAAAAATGGAAAAATTTATTTTCTGGAAGTCAACTTCACTTGTTCTGTATTTTATGCGGATGGATATGAAGGTTCTGCAGATTATATTTTGAAATTTGATGGCATCGGACAAGCAGGTTTCCTGAAACATATCATTGAAGAAGGTATTGCGAGACATCAACGCAAACAAAAAGCCTATGAGATGAAAGGCAACTCCATTGCGGGTTTTGGCATCTATGCAAAACGCCTCATCAAAAAAGGTGAAATTTTGTATCGGGGTGAAGAAAGACCAACACGCATCGTTTCAAAATCATACGTCGACAAAAATTGGGATGACACAGAGCAACTGAAGTTCAGACAATATGCTTATCCATTGGGTGGCGACAAATATGCAATATGGGATGAAGAGCCACAGGAATGGTCGCCTCAAAACCATAGCTGTGATGCAAACTGCGTAATGGATGGTTTAAACATGATTGCAGTAAGAGATATTCAAAACAATGAAGAACTCACACTCGATTATGCATACTTTTTAGACAAAACAATGGAACCCTTTCAATGCAACTGCGGAGCGGAGAAGTGTAGAGGAGT
>JAFMEZ010000008.1 GCA_017856455.1 Parafilimonas sp. | reverse complement strand
TTTTATCCGGGCTATGATGGGATGTATCAATACCCAATAGAGATTAATGAATAGAGCAAAAATGAATTTTATAATAAAGAAGGTGGGAAAATTTTCCCACCTTTTTTATTTTGTCAATATTTTAAATGACCAGCCTTTAAAATTGGCATAATAATACCTGGATTTAATGGATATATTTTCTTGTGAAAATGCTTCCACATAATCGCCACGCTCCTCACCTAAATCTATTTCAACATGATTGAGTTCATATTGAGAAAAATTGATCATGACAATACAGGCATTATCAAGATTACTGCGTTTAAAACTTAATACATGGTGATCAACACTGTTGTTCAACAATGATAACCCAACATCATTATTGATTGATGAGAACGCAAGATTCTCTTTTCTTAACGTGAGGAGTATTTTATAAAATGCATGAAGCTGTATATCATCGTTCCACTCAATTTCATCTTTATCAAAAAATGGCAATCGTTTTATATTAGGAAGTTCCTGCCCACTGTAAATCAGTGGAATTCCAGGCCAAGTGCATGAAAAAACTGCCAATGGCAATGTCATCTCTGCATATTTCTCATATTCAGTTCCATTCCAGGTATTTTCATCATGATTACTTGTAAACCAGGCAGGCATTGTATTTAAAGGCATCTGGGCATACTGATACAACACTTCTTTCATTGAGTGAATATGTCGCGCACCTTCATCTTTACATTGTTTTGTAGTATGCATCCATTTCCATGTATAAGCACTGTCAAATACTTGCATATAATCTGGATTGTCTAAAGGATCAAGTTCTGCCAGCCAAAAAACATGTTTAATTTTTTCCAATTCAGTTCTAGCCTGCATCCAAAAGTCTACTGGCGTTAGCATGGCCATATCACATCTGAATCCATCAATGTCAAATTTTTGAATCCAGTATTTCATGCATTCAATCATTGAAACTCTTAATTCCTGATTGGCATAATTTAAATCAATCACATCATCCCAACCATGAGCATCATAAAACTTTCCTTCATGGTTTAATTTATAATAGTCAGGATGTGTTTGTGTCCATTCGTGATCATGACCAGTATGGTTTGCAACCCAATCAATGATGACTTTCATTCCCAGTTGGTGAGCTTCCTTGATGATTTGTCGAAAATCATCTTCAGCGCCAAACTCAGGATTGATTTTGCGATAACTAGAACATGCATAATAACTCCCCAGACTACCTTTTCTATTTAACAATGAAATAGGCGTTATTGGCATAAACCATAAAACATCTACACCCATATCAGCCAATCGTGGCAAATGCTCTAAAAAAGCCTGAAAATTGCCTTCTGGAGTATACTGTCGAACATTGACCTCATAAACATTTGTATTCCTTGCCCATGAAACCAGCTCAAAATCCCTCTTCATAATTGTAAGTTATGAAATGTTTTAGTGCCTTAATCTTTAACTTTGTGTATACATGAAACAATTTTCAATTCCCGTAAAATATAGGAGTCCGCTTATCTCAGCAATCAAGTCAAAGCGCAAAGAAGCAGATAAGATGAAAAAGGATTTTAGTGCAACTACTCTTGACTTTGGAACTTTTGAAGTCAAATTAGCCAGGCATTTTGGATTCTGCTACGGTGTTGAAAACGCAATAGAGATTGCATTTCAAACCATTGACCAATACCCTGACAAAAGAATTTTCCTGTTGAGCGAAATGATTCATAATCCATTTGTGAATGAAGACTTGATTAAAAGGGGACTTCAATTCATGATGGATACAAAAGGAAACACCATCATTCCTTTTGAAAATCTTACGAAAGATGATATTGTGATCATTCCTGCATTTGGTACTACTATTGAAATTGAAAATAAACTCAAGGAGATTGGCATTCAAATAGAACGTTATAATACAACCTGTCCTTTTGTTGAGAAAGTATGGAATCGTGCAGAACAAATTGCAAAAAAGGGCTATAGCATAGTAGTGCATGGAAAACCAACACATGAAGAAACAAGAGCTACTTTCTCACACAGTAATGTGCATGCCCCCACTATTGTGATCAATGACATGGAAGAAGCAATCAAACTCGGTGATTGTTTATTGGGTAAATTTTCAACAGAAGAGTTTTATTCATTTTTTGGCAACAGAATTAGTGAAGGATTTGATTTTGAGCGTGACTTGCAACGGTTTGGAGTAGTTAATCAGACTACCATGCTCGCCTCAGATACACAGGCCATCGCTGATTACCTAAAAGGAATCGTGGTTCAGAAATATGCTTTAGGTGCCGATGAAATTGACCGTCATTTTGCAGATACAAGGGATACTTTGTGTTATGCAACAAATGACAATCAAACTGCAGTAACAAACTTATTAAATGAATCTGCTGACATAGCCATTGTTATTGGTGGTAGAAAAAGCAGCAACAGTTCTCATTTGGTAGAATTATGCGAGGAAAAATTGCCAACATATTTTATCCAATCAGAAGAAGATATCATCTCTTCCAATGAGATCAGATGCTTCAA
This sequence comes from Parafilimonas sp., assembly GCA_017856455.1. Lineage (GTDB taxonomy): Bacteria > Bacteroidota > Bacteroidia > Chitinophagales > Chitinophagaceae > Pollutibacter. The sequence goes on along the minus strand of JAFMEZ010000008.1, from coordinate 54,507 downwards.
CTGGAGAAACCATGAAGAATATTTAGTTAACCATTATCTGCCCAATAAAGAAAAACCGGTTATTGCAATTACCAGCGGCGCATCTTGTCCTGATGCTATTGTTGAGCATGTCATCAACAAAATCTCCTCTTATTTCCCTAACAGCAAATCAATTGAGGAAATCCAGTCTGACTGGAATTAAGCATTAATTTTTTCATGCGCCCATTCAAGTGCAAGACTGAGCTGTTCATCAGGCGTTAGGTTACTATTATCCAAAACAACTGCATCATCAGCCTTTCTAAGTGGTGAAACCTCACGATTGGAGTCCATATGATCTCTTTGCGAAAGATTTGATCTTACATCATCAATTTGAATGGATGGATTTTTTACCAAGAGTTCTTTGTGCCTACGCATCACCCTTACTTCATTATCTGCCGTCATAAAGATTTTTAATTCGGCATTGGGGAAAACCGCAGTTCCGATATCCCTACCATCCATGACGATACCTTTATCGCGTCCAATGGATTGTTGTTGATGCACTGCAAATTCTCGCACCTCTTTAATCGCAGCCACCTCACTCACTTTTTCAGCAACTTCCATTTCTCTGATATAAGGTTCAACATTTTCGCCATTGAGCAAGATTTCATTGTTGCCATTCAAAGGATTAAGTTGAAATGAGAGATGAATTTGCTTTAGCGCCTGTTGCACTTGGTGGAGTTCGTAAACATTAATATTATTTCTTAAAAAATACAATGTAATGGCCCTGTACATAGCGCCAGAGTCAATAAAAATATAATTCAATTTTTTTGCCAATTGTCTGGCCATTGTGCTTTTCCCGCAGGAAGACCAGCCATCTACTGTAATAATAATTTTTTTCAAGGAAGATATTTGTGGCAAAAATCATGCTTATTGGGGGAATCACAAAATATCTACCTTTGTAACAATCATTTCACATGTTAAAAATTGGCATATTCGGCGTAGGTCATTTAGGAAAATTTCACATCCAAAACTGGAAGGAAATAGGTGATGTAGAAATAGTTGGATTTTTTGACCCCAATGATCAAACTGCAAAAGATGTTATATCAGTATTTGGACTTAAAAGATTTGTGAACATGGAAGAATTGATAGATGAATGTGATGCGGTTGATATTGTTACACCAACACAATCTCATTATGCGGTTTGCGAAGCTGCATTGAGAAAAAGCAAACATGTTTTTGTTGAAAAACCTCTTGCAAACAATATGCAAGAAGCAAACGATATTTTAAAGCTAACAAGAGAGGCAAAAGTCAAATTTCAAGTAGGGCATGTTGAAAGATTTAATCCAGCATTTATTGCCTTAAAGAAACACTCAATTAATCCAATGTTCATTGAGGTACATCGACTCGCTCAATTCAATCCACGTGGAACTGAAGTAAGCGTTATACTTGATTTAATGATACATGATATAGATATCATTTTACATCTTGTTAATAGCGATGTAAAACAAATTTCTGCCAGTGGAGTTGCTGTAATAACTGATACCCCAGATATTGCAAATGTTCGTATTGAATTTCATAATGGCTGCGTCGCTAATCTGACTTCTTCCAGAATCTCATTAAAGAAAATGCGTAAAATGCGACTTTTTCAAAAAGACGCATATATTGGTCTAGATTTTTTAGAGAAAAAATCTGAAATCATTCGAATGAAAAATGAGAATGAAGATGAAAATATATTCTCTCTTGAAATAGAGACGCCAGATGGAATCAAATCGGTTGTCGTTGAAAGTCCACATACTGAGCATGAAAATGCAATTAAAGCGGAACTAACTTCTTTCAGGGATGCAATTTTTAATGATACGCCAACAATTGTTTCAGAATTGGATGGATACCATGCAATGGAAGTTGCACATAAAATACTGGAAAAAATAGGCGGCCAAAAAATCAATTAGCCCTCAACCCAAGGCGCCATTTGGCATACAGTAAATCATCAGGATAAGTAATTTTAATATTCTGCTCCTCTCCTGTTACTGTGAATATTTTGTGCCCAGCATTTTCTAGGACAGTAGCTTCATCAGTAAATTTTTCATCATAATTTATATTAAAAGCAGGCAATAAGATTTCAGCCTTAAATGTTTGTGGAGTTTGAACTGAAAATAGACGATCTCTTTTAACCACTTCAGAGCTGCCATCATCAGCTAGTCTTCTCATACTATCTCTTATGGGCACTACAGGTATGGCACTACCATTGGAACTTGCTTCATCAAAACATTTTTTGATGAGTGCAACAGATACCAAACAACGAACGGCATCATGAACAAAAACGATATCCTCTGGTTTTGCATCTGCTATACCATTTTTCACAGAATGAAATCTTGTTTCTCCCCCTTCAATCAGCGTGATATTAGATGCATATCCAAAATTGACTAATATGTCTCTTGTATAATCAAGATATTGCTTAGGAACAACAAGATTAATTTTAATATCTGAAAATGTCGACTTAAAAGCATCGATTGAATATAAAAAAATAGGCTTGCCTTCTAAAAGAAGAAACTGCTTAGGTAATTCTTTCCCCATCCTTAATCCACTACCTCCAGCAACAATGACTGCAAGCTTCGACATTATTGTGCTTTTTTTCTGTTCATTATGATGTAATAGATAGGCACTCCTAAGAGAGCAATGATCAATCCAGGCCAAGTGTATCCGGGCTTAAATTTTATCAAAAGAACACAAAAGCTAATTCCCATGATGATATAAATAAATGGAATAACTGGGTAACCAAATGCCTTATATGGACGCTCGATATCTGGACGTTTTTTTCGAAGAATAAAAATGCCGATGATGGTTAATACATAAAAAATTACTACAACAAAACAAACCATATCCAACAGCTCTCCATATTTACCGCTTAAACACATCAAACTTGCTACCAGTGCTTGTGTCCAGAGCGCCCACTCTGGTACCGCATTTTTATTGAGTGCTGATGCTTTTTTAAAAAAGAGTCCGTCTTGTGCCATAGTATAATAAACCCTCGCTCCTGCCATTACCAGTCCGTTAATACATCCAAAAGTTGAGACCATAATCAAGACAGCAATAATTGATCTTCCAGCAGCACCAAAAATTACACTTGCAGCGGCAACTGCCAAACGATCTTCCTCTGGTTTGGCAATTTGCTCAAGTGGCAAAACATTGAGGTACATGAAATTGGCAGAAACGTAAATGATGGTAACAATCAGTGTCCCTAAGAATAGACTAAGTCCAATGTTTCTCTTAGGGTTCTTGATTTCAGCAGCAATGAAAGTTACATTGTTCCAGGAATCACTACTAAATATAGACCCTACCATGGAAGATGCAATTGCACCAAGTAAAGTTATTCCACCAATTGATTCCCATGTAATTGAGCCATCATCATTAAGCAGTGCTTTTTGAGAAAGCATACCAGAAAGAAGGTTATCCGACCAGAAACTATTTTTAACAAATAGAAATCCACACAAGATCAAACCAAATAAGGCAATGAGTTTTGAAATGGTAAAAGTTGTTTGAATCAGCTTCCCTTCTTTGACTCCTTTTGTATTTACATAGGTAAGGACCAATACAATAAAAATTGCTACCAATTGAGCATAATAGAGTTTTATTGATCCGATAGTGAGGAATATATTTTCATCCTTCAGATTAAGAGATGGGAAAAAATAACCTGCAAATTTTGCAAATGCAACACCAACCGCGGCTATAGTACCTGTTTGGATTACCGCAAAGAAACTCCATCCGTATAGAAAAGCAATCAATGGATTAAAGGCTTCTCTTAAATATACATACTGCCCGCCAGCTTTTGGATACATGCCACTCAATTCACCATAGCTCAATGCAGCACTTATGGTCATGAAGCCTGTGATAAGCCATACCATAATAAGCCAACCTGCACTGCCAACACTTCTCACAATATCCGCACTTACGATGAAAATTCCTGATCCAATCATAGATCCTGCAACCACCATTGTTGCATCTACAAGTCCCAAGCTAGGCTTGAATTCCTTTTGTTCTGACATAGTATCCATTTAATTAAAAATCCCGGTTTTTCAACCAGGATTTAAGATATGAAATTCGTGGCGAATTTTATTTATTGCCAGCAGTTTTGTTGTAGAGCTTATTGAGCCCATCTACCACTTCATTGGTAATATTATTTACAGAGTCCTTATAGAACAATACATTCAACGAATTGGAAGTTGAGAAAATATAACTGTAGCCTTTCTCTTTGTTGAAATCAACAAGGAAACCGTCAATTTTACCCTTAAGTTCTTCAAGCATTTTTACACCATCAACAGAAATGGCATTTTCCATACTTCTTTTCTGCTCTTCGAGGTTTTGCATTTTAGTTTGATAAGAACGTTGGAAGTTCTCATATTCTGATTGAGTGATTGCTTGTCCCTTTTTTGCAAAAGCAATTCTTTCTTCCTCAATTTTTTGAAATGCTGAATTCAATTGACGATCTGCGTTTTCTTTTTTCTTATCGAATTCGAGCATTTTTTCTTTGTAATACAGGTACTTCTCTTGAATGGAATCAAGATCTACGTATGCAATTTTTAATTTCCCATCTGCAGTACTAACCGATCCAGCAACCGGTGTTGCTTTTTTATTGTTAAGGAACAGTGCAATGGCAAGCACACCAACTAGAGCAAATAAAACAATGTTTATACTTTTCTGATTCATATGTTGTGTTTTATAAAAAAGGGAGCTTTTAGCTCCCTTAATTTTTTATTCTTCTTCATCGAAGCTCATCACCTCTCTTGTTGTTTGCAACAACTCGTATTCTTCCTTGCTGCCCACGATGAGATTTTCGTATTCTCTCAATCCTGTACCAGCTGGAATATGGTGACCAGTGATTACATTTTCTTTTAATCCAAGCATATCGTCTGCCTTTCCTTGAATAGCAGCAGATGACAATACTTTTGTTGTTTCCTGGAATGAAGCTGCTGAAATCCAGCTTTGTGTACCCAAAGATGCCTTGGTGATACCAAGCAATACAGGACTTGATGTTGCTGCATGTGCATCGCGGTATTCTGCTAATTTCTTGTCGGCTCTGCGAAGAATTGAATTCTCCTCACGGATTTCACGCAAAGTTGCGATCTGTCCGGCTTTGAGCACTTCAGACTCTCCTGGATCCACAACAACTTTCTTGTCGAAAATGTAATCATTCTCGATATTAAAGTCATAGCGATCTTCAAGATCTCCTTCAAGGAAGCGTGTATCTCCTGGATCAACGATTTCTACTTTTCTCATCATCTGACGCACGATCACTTCGATATGTTTATCGTTGATTTTAACACCCTGTAAACGATATACCTCTTGGATCTCATTTACAACATACTCTTGTACTGCAAAAGGACCTTTGATTGAAAGAATATCTCCAGGAGCAACCTGTCCATCAGATAATGGTGTACCAGCTTTAACAAAATCTCCGTCTTGTACAAGAATTTGTCTTGTAAGCGTTACAAGGTATTTCTTGATCACACCATCTTTAGCTTCCACGCTGATTTCACGGTTACCACGCTTGATCGCTCCAAAGCTAACAACACCGTCGATTTCAGAAACTACTGCAGGGTTACCTGGATTTCTTGCTTCGAACAATTCTGTTACGCGTGGAAGACCACCGGTGATATCTCTTAGTTTACCCAAGATTCTTGGAATTTTCACCAATACCTGTCCAGCTGTTACATCATCCCCTTCTTCAATTACAATATGAGAACCTACTGGAAGGTTATATGTTTTTTCATCTTTACCAATCACCTTAATTGAAGGGATCTTGGTTTTATCTTTAGATTCAATAACTACTTTCTCTCTGTGGCCTGTTTGCTCATCAGCCTCTTCACGGAAAGTAACTCCATCAATTACATTTTCAAATGCAATTTTACCAGCGATCTCAGCAACAACTACGTTGTTAAATGGATCCCATGTACAAATCACATCTCCTTTTGCAACTTTTTTACCTTCTGTTACTGCGAGTATTGAACCGTATGGTACGTTGTTAGTGATCAGCACACGATCATTCTTCACATCCATAATACGCATTTCTGCAGTACGGCCAATTACAACTTGAACATCTTTGCCTTCGTTGTTTTTAGCTTTTACAGTTCTGAGTCCATCAAACTGAACTGTTCCTTCGAACTTAGCAGTAAGATGAGATTCAACTGAAGCAGATCCTGCAACACCACCAACGTGGAATGTACGAAGCGTAAGCTGTGTACCAGGTTCACCGATTGATTGTGCAGCGATAATACCTACTGCATCACCTTTCTGAGCAATATTTCCAGTTGCAAGGTTCAATCCGTAACATTTAACACAAACTCCACGCTTGCTTTCGCAAGTAAGCACTGAGCGAATTTCAATTGTTTCGATACCAGCATCTTCAATTTTTCTAGCTGTATCCTCATCGATTTTTTGACCTGCTGAAACCAATAATTGATCAGACTGTGGATCATAAACATCATGCAATGATGTTCTTCCTAAAATTCTGTCATACAAAGGTTCAACGATATCCTCGTTATCCTTCAATGCACTGGTTGCGATTCCTCTTAATGTACCACAATCTTCTTCAGTGATGATAACATCTTGAGCAACGTCAACAAGACGACGAGTCAAGTAACCAGCATCCGCAGTTTTCAATGCAGTATCAGCAAGACCTTTACGTGCACCGTGTGTAGAGATAAAGTATTCCAATACACTCAAACCATCTTTAAAGTTTGAAAGAATTGGATTTTCAATGATCTCAGATCCTGTAGAACCGCTCTTTCTTGGTTTTGCCATCAAACCTCTTAAACCAGCAAGCTGTTTAACCTGCTGCTTACTTCCTCTCGCACCAGAATCAAGCATCATGTATACTGAGTTGAAACCTTGCTTATCATCTGCCATTGCACGGATAAGTGTTTCAGTAACTTTTGTATCTACCCTTGACCAGATATCAATAATTTGGTTATAACGCTCGTTGTTGGTGATCAATCCCATATTGTAGTTGTCCCAAACTTCCTGAACTTCACCAGCAGCCTGATCAATCATATCTTCTTTCATCACTGGTAACTGAAGATCCTGGATGTTGAATGACAAACCACCACGGAATGCCATGCGGAATCCGAGCTCCTTGATATTATCAAGGAATTTAGCAGTTGTAGGAACATTGGTAATCTTAATAATATCACCAATGATTTCTCTTAAGCTCTTTTTCGTCAACAATGCATTTACATATCCAACTTCAGCAGGAACTGCTTGGTTGAAAAGCACACGTCCAACGGTTGTTTCAATCAACTTCTTCTCCAATTTACCGTCCTCGTTTCTAACGTTTGCCTTTACTTTAATATATGCATGAAGGTCAACACGTCCTTCGTTATATGCAATGATAACTTCTTCAGCACTGTAGAAACGCATTCCCTCTCCTTTCACTACATCTGTTTCGTTGTTGCGCTTTCCTTTGGTGATATAATATAAACCAAGTACCATGTCCTGTGAAGGGAGTGTAATTGGAGTACCATTCTGTGGGTTAAGGATATTGTGTGAAGCCAACATCAATAATTGAGCTTCCAATACTGCAGCATGACTTAAAGGAACGTGAACCGCCATTTGGTCTCCATCGAAGTCGGCGTTGAACGCAGAACATACCAATGGGTGCAATTGTATAGCTTTACCTTCAACCAGTTTAGGCTGGAAAGCCTGGATTGATAAACGGTGCAATGTTGGGGCACGGTTTAACATCACTGGATGTCCTTTCAAAATATTTTCAAGAATATCCCAAACTATAGCTTCTTTGCGGTCAACGAGTTTACGCGCAGATTTTACTGTTTTTACGATACCTCTTTCAATTAATTTTCTGATGATAAACGGCTTGAACAATTCAGCAGCCATATCTTTTGGCAACCCGCACTCATGAAGTTTCAACTCAGGACCTACCACGATTACAGAACGACCAGAATAGTCAACACGCTTACCTAACAAGTTCTGACGGAAACGTCCTTGCTTGCCTTTCAACACATCACTCAATGATTTCAATGCCCTTCCACCCTCTGCTTTAACAGCATTTGACTTACGGCTGTTGTCAAACAATGAGTCGATAGCCTCTTGAAGCATCCTCTTCTCGTTACGAAGGATTACTTCTGGAGCTTTGATTTCTAGCAAACGCTTCAAACGATTATTTCTGATGATTACTCTTCTGTATAAATCATTTAAATCAGAAGAAGCAAATCGTCCACCATCCAAAGGCACCAATGGTCTGAGTTCTGGTGGAATTACAGGAATATATTGCATTACCATCCACTCAGGACGGTTAACGATTCTTGAATTTGCATCACGGAATGATTCCACAACACTCAAACGCTTCAATGCATCTGCCTTACGCTGTTGTGATGTTTCATTTGCAGCTGCATTTCTCAATGTATAGCTGAGTGAATCCAACTCAATTCTCAACAATAAATCATGCACTGCCTCTGCACCCATCTTAGCGATGAATTTCTGTGGATCTTCATCAGGCAGGTATTGATTTTCTTTTGGAAGCGTATCCAAAATATCAAGATATTCCTCTTCAGTCAATAAATCACCTTGCTTCTTCCCTTTATCCTCTAAAATACCCGGCTGAATCACAACGAATCTTTCGTAGTAAATAATGCTCTCGAGTTTCTTAGAGCTGATTCCAAGGAGATAGCCAATTTTATTCGGCAAACTCTTGAAATACCAAATATGAACAACTGGAACAACCAACTTGATGTGTCCCATTCTTTCTCTACGCACTTTCTTTTCAGTAACCTCCACACCACATCTGTCACAAACAATACCCTTGTACCTGATTCTCTTGTACTTTCCGCAAGCACACTCATAATCCTTTACTGGACCGAAAATTTTCTCACAAAAAAGGCCATCTCTTTCAGGCTTGTAGGTTCTGTAGTTGATGGTTTCAGGTTTCAATACCTCACCAAAAGACCTGTCAAGGATGGAATCCGGTGATGCAAGACTGATGGTAATCTTTGAGAATGATGATCTTGGACGATTGTCTTTTTTGATAGCCATAATAGATATCTTTTTTTCAAAGCATACTTCGTAAAAAACAATCCCATCTAGGCACAAAATGCCTAGTAAATGTTATTGACAATCAATAACTTAGGTAAAAACAGGATTGGAGAAATACGGGCATGCCAAATTTAAGGAGGGCAAAGGTAGCAAAAACAAGGGAATTTTCAATAAAAATCTTCGTTGATGCAGTTGAATAATAATGTGTTGGGATTTACTTATTTCTAAGCTGATATTTCTCGGCAATGACAGACTGTACTGAAACCCCTTTTAGCTTGCTCTCCAACCAAGAAAGAATATCCAAATACAAAAAAGATCTAGCCTCTAAAGGGTTGTTTTCCAAAGGTTTAAGTTCATCAAACAAAAGTTGAAGTTGAACATTGATTTCCTTTTTCGACATGGTGAATACTTTTCGAAGGAAGGTGAAAATCCTGGTCTCCACCGAACTGAGGTTTTTCATATTAGACATGAAGCGGTAAACCGACTTAACCTGACTTTCAATGATCATGTCATTCCCCAGCTCATAATGAGAGATCAAATGAAGCAGTCGCGCATAACATTGAATATCGGTTCTTAAATCTGCGCGCCAATGAATAATTTTATTCAGGTATTCAATGGCCTTCTCAAAATCCCCCAATCCAAAATACAAACAAGCAATTTTGTAATAAAAAACAAGCGTTCTGTGTTTGTCTAATTGCAATTCAAAAGCTGCAAGTTTTTCTTCAACTTCTGGAACAAGTTTTAATCCCTCAGAAAAACTTCCTTGCAAAAAATGTTTATTGATTTTTGCAAGATAGAGATATACAAATCCCTGTACCCTGTTGTTGATATTTGCCTCCCCTTCTTTTGACAAACAAAAATTTTCAAATCGATCTAAATCAATCTCAAATTTTTTGTCATTACGCAACATGAAATGTGCATTCAAAAGATTGTGCATTCCTTTGATGTATTGCTGAGGCTCAACTTTGATCATGTTCGGCTCTTTTTCAAACATATCAACCCAACGTGCACAATGTTTGTAATAGGACAACATGTCTTGCAATATAAATCCGTACCAGGCTTGACTTTGACTCAAGTATAACTTTTCATAAAACCCAGTATACTCACCTGCATCCTCAGGCATATTTTTCTGATAAAATTTTTTGATGGAATTGATATCTGACTCATCACGTACATGTCCGTTTTTAATATACCACCCATACAGTTGCAAAGCAAGGTTACTGAGCTTACCCACCATGGATAACCTTTTACTCAATTCATCCATTTCTTTTGCAAGAATTTCTGCACGATCATCAAAGCTTCTGGTAATATGAAGCGACTCTATTTTCTTTTCAAAAAACAAAGCCTGCACCCAAAAAGTCATTTGATGATAATTGTTTGCGATCTCTTTAATTTTTTGCAGGATTTTCAAACTCTGATGATAGAGCCCTTTATGGTATAAAATTCTTGCATGGTCCAACATTTCATGCAATTGTATATCGATGGATTGATCATTTCTAATCAACCGCAAACTTGCAAGAATTTGTTTGTATAAATGTGCCTTTAAATTTGAAAGCTGCTGTTTTTGAATGGATGGATTTTTCTTCAAAATCATCTCCTCATCATAAAAGCCCGCCTTATCAATTGCATCAAACAAAGTGATGATTTTTAAGTCGTCTGAAGATATATTCCTGCTTACATACAACTTAAAATTCCGCTTCTCCCCCTTTTCGAGGGTTTTGATCAATTGAAACAACTCATCAGCTATTCGGTTGGGCATCGTAATTATCTTTCTGCAAAATCCTTGTCAATCAAGGGTTTAAATATGAATATCCAGCTTTACAAAGCGTAAATTACAACCCATTTTGGGTTATTTTATCGATTTTTCAAAGTTAAATTCGTAAGTAGGCCAAAGCGGCTGACTTACAGGTGTAAGTTTCAAATCATTAAAATATGACTGGAGAAAAGATTTTCATTTTTGACACTACATTAAGAGATGGAGAACAGGTGCCGGGTTGCAAACTAAATACAAAGGAAAAAATTGAATTGGCTATCGCATTAGAAGATTTAGGCGTAGATATCATTGAAGCTGGATTTCCAATTTCTAGTCCTGGTGATTTTGAATCCGTTTCAGAAATATCTAAAATCATTAAAAACGCCACAATCTGTGCACTGAGTCGTGCTGTTCAAAAAGATATTGAAGCTGCAGGTGAAGCATTAAAGCATGCCAAGAGCGGAAGAATTCATACGGGAATTGGAACATCAGATTCTCATATCAAAAGTAAATTCAACAGCAACAGAGAAGAAATACTCGAAAGAGCCGTACAAGCTGTAAAATGGGCAAGCAAATACACAGACAATATTGAGTTTTATGCGGAGGATGCAGGAAGAACAGAAAATGAATACTTGGCAAAAGTTGTTGAAGCTGTTATTGCAGCCGGTGCAACAACTGTTAATATTCCAGATACTACTGGCTATTGCCTTCCCCATCAATACGGAGAGAAAATAAAATTTCTGATCGACAATGTAAAGAATGTTGACAAAGCTGTTTTGTCTTGTCATTGTCACAATGACCTCGGACTTGCAACAGCAAATTCAATTGCTGGAGCAATGAATGGTGCAAGACAAATTGAATGTACGATCAATGGTTTGGGCGAAAGAGCAGGTAACACTTCTCTGGAAGAAGTGGTCATGGTGATGAAACAGCATCCATATGTTGGCATCTATACAGACATTGATGCAACAAAATTAAATCCAATCAGTCGCTTGGTTTCAGATACAATGAGAATGCCTGTTCAACCCAACAAGGCAATCGTTGGAGCAAATGCTTTCTCTCACTCTTCTGGCATACATCAAGACGGGTTTTTGAAGGATGCGCAAACGTATGAGATCATCAGACCAGAAGAAGTTGGTGCAGAAACTTCAAAAATTGTGTTAACTGCAAGAAGCGGAAGATCAGCACTTGCCTATCGCTTAAAAAATCTCGGTCACAATTTCGACAGAAATGATGTAGATGTTCTCTATGAAAATTTCCTTCAATTGGCCGACAAATTGAAAGAAGTGAGAGATGAAGAATTGCAAATATTGGCCAATCAACACATCAGTTCAAAATAAATGGGAATACAAAAACAAATAGCAGTACTTCCCGGAGATGGCATCGGTCCAGATGTTATTAATCAAGCCATTCGTGTGCTGGACACCATCGCAAAAAAATACAACCATCAATTCTCTTATCAGTTTGCATTGATGGGCGCTGATGCAATCGACAAAACAGGTGAACCTTTGCCTCAAGCCACCCTGGATCTTTGCAAAGCAAGTGATGCAGTATTGTTTGGCGCTGTTGGTCATCCAAAATATGATCAAGATCCAAATGCTAAAGTGAGACCTGAACAAGGTTTATTGAAACTTAGAAAAGAACTCGGACTCTTTGCAAATATCCGTCCTGTTACAACCTATCCCACATTATATCATCTCTCCCCGATCAAGTCCAATTTGCTGGAGCATGTCGACATTGAAATATTCAGGGAACTGACCGGTGGAATATATTTTGGGAAGAAGGAAACATCAATAGATGGAAAATCTGCTCTTGACACCTGCACTTACCATGTAGATGAAATTGCTCGCATCGCCCGACTTGCATTTAAAAGAGCAGAAGAAAGAAAAAGAAAACTGACACTGGTAGACAAAGCAAATGTGTTGGAAACATCAAGACTCTGGAGAAGAACTGTAAATGAAATAGCCAAAGAATTTCCAGATGTTGAAGTCTTTCAAATGTATGTTGACAATGCAGCTATGCAATTAATCATCAATCCTTCACAGTTTGATGTTATTCTAACAGAAAATATGTTTGGTGATATCCTTAGTGATGAAGCTAGTGTATTAGCAGGTTCTCTTGGACTCCTTCCATCTGCATCCATCGGAAATGGAACTGCAGTTTTTGAACCTATTCATGGATCATACCCACAAGCTGCTGGTAAAGACATTGCTAATCCATCTGCTGCTATTTTATCTGCAGCAATGATGCTAGATCACTTCGGATTGCATCAAGAGGCATCAGAAATTAGAACTGCAATTGAATGGACCATATCAAATTCATTTGTAACAAAAGATATCGATCCAATCAATTTTTATTTCACCTCCACCATTGGTGAATTGGTTTGTGACTTCATCATGAACAGAGTAGAAGATGCAATACACAAAGCAAATATTCAACTCAGAAAATCAACTATCATATAATTAACATAACATGGCAGAATTGAACAAATACAGCAAAACCATCACCCTAGATCCTACACAACCTGCAGCGCAGGCCATGTTCTATGGCATAGGATTAACAGATGATGATTTACAAAAAGCACAAGTTGGTATTGCGAGCATGGGTTACGATGGCAATACTTGCAACATGCATTTGAATGAACTTGCAGCTATCATAAAAAAGAGTGTATGGGAAAATAATTTAGTGGGACTCACATTTCATACCATCGGTGTGAGTGATGGAATGTCGAACGGAACAGATGGAATGAGATACTCTTTAGTAAGTAGAGATGTTATTGCAGATTCAATCGAAACAGTTTGTGGCGCACAATATTATGATGGATTGATCACCGTTCCAGGTTGTGACAAAAATATGCCTGGTTCGATTATGGCCATGGGAAGACTAAACAGACCTTCAATAATGGTCTATGGAGGTACAATTGCTCCTGGTCACTATAAAGGAGAAGACTTAAACATTGTATCTGCATTTGAAGCATTGGGTAAAAAGATAGCAGGACAATTAGATGAAGCTGACTTCAAAGGCATCGTCATGCATTCTTGTCCGGGTGCAGGCGCTTGTGGTGGAATGTATACTGCAAACACAATGGCCTCTGCCATTGAAGCAATGGGAATGAGTCTACCCTACTCATCATCCAATCCAGCATTAAGCGATGATAAAAAGAAAGAATGTATTGAAGCTGGAAAGGCAATAAGAGTTTTGTTGGAAAAGGATATTAAGCCATCTGATATCATGACTAAAAAAGCATTTGAAAATGCTTTGACCATCATCATGGCGTTGGGTGGATCAACAAATGCAGTATTGCACTTAATTGCAATGGCACATAGTGTTGATCTAAAACTAACCCAAGATGATGTGCAGGCCGTAAGTGATAAAGTGCCTGTAATTGCAGATTTCAAGCCAAGTGGAAAATATTTGATGGAAGACCTTCATAAAGTTGGTGGCGTTCCAATGGTCATGAAATATTTGATGCAAAAAGGAATGATACATGGTGATTGTCTAACAGTCACTGGAAAAACGGTTGCTGAAAACCTTGCAAATGTTCCGGAGATTGACTTTGAGCTACAAAAAATCATCCTCCCCATTGAACAACCAATTAAAGCAACTGGTCATCTTCAAATTTTATATGGAAATATTGCAGAAGGTGGCAGTGTTGCAAAAATTAGTGGTAAGGAAGGCGAAAAATTTGTTGGTCCTGCCAGAGTTTTCAACGGAGAAAAAGAATTGATCACAGGCATCAGCAGCGGACGAGTAAAAAAAGGTGATGTTGTAGTGATAAGATATGTTGGTCCAAAAGGCGCTCCAGGCATGCCTGAAATGCTGAAGCCAACTTCTGCAATCATTGGAGCGGGACTCGGAAAAGATGTTGCATTGATAACAGATGGAAGATTTAGTGGAGGTACACATGGATTTGTAGTTGGGCATATTACACCTGAAGCATTTGAAGGTGGTATGTTAGCATTTATCAATGATGATGATACAATTGAAATTGACGCTACCAAAAACACAATCAATGTAAAAATTGATGATGCAACATTTGCTGAAAGAAAAAAGGCTTGGCAAAAACCAACATTATCAGTAACAAAAGGAATACTTTACAAATATGCTAAACAAGTTACAACAGCAGCAGAAGGCTGTATAACTGATAAATAAACGGATATGGAAACAAAAATATTGAATAAAAAACCTAACATCACTGAACAAGCAATTGAAATTTCTGGCAGTGAAGCCGTATTGAAATCTCTGGTTGCAGAAGGTGTTGATACTATTTTCGGATATCCAGGTGGCGCGATCATGCCAATATATGATGCACTGTATGATTATAGAGATCAACTGGAGCACATATTGGTAAGACATGAACAAGGCGGAATACATGCAGGTCAGGGTTATGCGAGAACATCAGGTAGAACTGGTGTCGTATTTGCAACAAGTGGTCCGGGTGCTACCAACTTGGTAACTGGCTTGGCAGATGCAATGATTGATTCTACTCCACTGGTATGTATTACCGGCCAAGTATTTGCTCACTTATTGGGTACAGATGCTTTTCAGGAAACTGATGTAATCAATATCACCACTCCAGTTACAAAATGGAACTATCAGATCACTGATGCCAATGAAATTCCCGAGATCATGGCAAAAGCATTTTACATTGCTAAGAGCGGCAGACCTGGTCCGGTTTTAATTGATATCTCAAAGAACGCACAGATTCAAAAATTCAACTATACTGGATATACACCCTGTAACCATATCAGGAGTTATAGACCAAAACCAATTGTCAGAAAAGAATATGTTGCAGAAGCTGCAGCGTTGATCAATCAAGCAGAAAGACCTTTGGTGATATTTGGACAAGGAGTAATACTTGGTAAGGCAGAAAATGAATTCAAAGCATTTATTGAAAAAGCTGGATTGCCAGCAGCTTGGACCATTCTTGGTTTAAGTGCTTTACCAACGAATCACCCTTTGAATGTTGGAATGTTGGGTATGCATGGTAATTATGGTCCAAATGTTTTAACCAACGAATGCGATGTTTTGATAGCGATTGGAATGCGTTTCGATGACAGGGTTACAGGAAGGCTTGATAAATATGCTAAGCAAGCAAAAGTTATTCATCTTGACATCGATCCATCTGAGGTTGACAAGAATGTTAAAGCCGATGTTCCTGTTTGGGGAGACTGCAAAGAAACACTTCCACTTTTAACAAGTCTAATCCAACCTAAAAAACATGAAGCATGGCTGAAAAAATTTAGTGATTGTACAGAAAAAGAACATGAAGCTGTTATTCAAGATGAATTGCACCCCACATCTGATATCTTGACCATGGGTGAAGTAATTGATCAGCTGAATCAACTTACCAAAGGGGATGCCATCATTGTTACAGACGTTGGACAGCACCAAATGGTTGCATGTCGATATGCTCAATTCAACCAAAGCAAGAGCAATGTTACCTCTGGAGGTTTGGGAACAATGGGCTTCGCATTGCCCGCTGCAATTGGTGCAAAATATGGCGCAAAGGATAGAACAGTTGTTGCAATCATTGGAGATGGTGGCATTCAAATGACCATTCAAGAGTTGGGTACCATCATGCAAAACAATGTTAATGTCAAAATACTCATTCTCAATAATCAGTTTCTTGGAATGGTAAGACAATGGCAGCAATTGTTCCATGAAAAAAGATATTCATTTGTTGATATTGAAAGTCCTGATTATGTAGCCGTGGCAAAAGGATATAGAATTGAAGGAAGTTCTATCAAAGAGAGAAAAGATCTTAGCAGTGCATTGAAAAAAATGCTCGATCACAATGGTCCCTATCTACTTGAAGTATTTGTTGGAAAAGAAAATAATGTATTCCCTATGGTACCTCAAGGATGCGGAGTAAGTGAAATACGTTTAAAATAAATTAAGATGAAGCAAGAGTACACAATAACCATATACACAGAAAACCAGGTGGGATTGCTCACAAGAATTGCCATTATGTTTTCAAGAAGAAAAATAAATGTTGAAAGCTTAAACACTTCTCCATCTGAAGTTGAGGGCATTCACCGTTTTACAATTGTCATCAATGTAGCCGAAGATGTTGTAAGAAAATTGGTTCGTCAGATTGAAAAACAAGTTGATGTATTGAAAGCATATTACAATACCAATGAAGAAATCATCTGGCAAGAATTGGCATTGTATAAAGTACCAACGGATACCATCGCTGAGAAAGCAAAAGTTGAGAGACTTTTAAGAGCCTATGGTGCAAGAGCTGTTGTTATCAGAAAAGACTATACCATTTTTGAAACAACTGGACAAAGAGAGGAAACAGATACGCTCATCAATGTACTGGCGCCATTCGGACTCATTGAGTTTGTTCGTAGTGCAAGAGTTGCTATTATTAAAGACAGCAAAGGCTTTCATGAAAAACTCAAAGAATTTGAAGAAACTGAACCAGCTAAACATATTTTGACAGAAGAAATTACTGCTGAGAAGGCAGCAGAATTAGACAACTAATCATTTATCATTTTCAATAATCAAAACAAACAGCAATTATGGCAAAATTAAATTTCGGCGGAGTTGAAGAGAATGTTGTGACACGTGATGAATTCCCATTATCAAAGGCTCAGGAAACTTTAAAAAATGAAGTGGTAGCAGTAATAGGCTATGGCGTTCAGGGACCTGGTCAGGCATTGAATCAAAAAGAGAATGGAATCAATGTAATCGTAGGACAAAGAAAAAATTCAAAATCATGGGATAAAGCTGTTGCAGATGGTTTTGTTCCGGGTAAAACTTTATTTGAAATTGAAGAAGCACTGGAAAAGGGAACCATCATCTGTTACCTTCTCAGTGATGCAGCTCAAATAGCCATGTGGCCAACTGTAAAAAAACATTTGACCCCTGGTAAAGCATTATATTTCTCTCATGGATTTGGTATCACTTACAGAGAACAAACTGGCATCATTCCACCTGCAGATGTAGATGTATTTCTTGTAGCGCCAAAAGGTTCTGGAACTTCATTGAGAAGAATGTTCTTGCAAGGAAGAGGACTAAACTCTAGCTATGCAATATTCCAAGATGCAACTGGAAAAGCAAAAGACAGAGTTGTTGCATTGGGAATTGCAATCGGCAGTGGTTATTTATTCGAAACAGATTTCAAAAAAGAAGTATTCAGTGATTTGACTGGTGAAAGAGGAACTTTGATGGGTGCCATCCAGGGAATTTTTGCTGCACAGTACCAGGTCTTGCGCGAAAAAGGACACACTCCATCTGAAGCATTTAATGAAACCGTTGAGGAGTTGACCCAGTCGCTCATGCCATTGGTAGCAGAAAATGGAATGGATTGGATGTATGCGAATTGCTCTACAACTGCACAAAGAGGTGCATTGGATTGGTGGAAGAAGTTCAGGGATGCAACATTGCCAGTTTTCAATGATCTATATAACAGCGTTGCAACAGGCAAGGAAAGTCAACGTAGTATCGACAGCAACTCTCAACCTGATTACAGGGAGAAGCTTGAAGTTGAATTGAAAGAACTAAGAGAAAGTGAAATGTGGCAAGCTGGTAAAACTGTTAGAAGTTTAAGACCTGAAAATCAATCAAAATAATCTTTGATGAGTTTTAAATAAAAGGGGCAGAATTTCTGCCCCTTTTTCTTTGCCAAAGGTCCTCAGTTAAGAGCCTGTAATGTATATTTGTAAAAATTTTTATTTTCCATGAACCTCCACGAATATCAGGCTAAAGATTTATTGAAAAAATACAATGTACCTGTACAAGAAGGCGTTGCATGCAGCACTGTTGATGAAGCAATCAATGCTTACAATGGCATTAAAGAAAAAAGTGGCAGCAAGTTCGCTGTAGTAAAAGCACAAATTCACGCGGGAGGTAGAGGGAAAGGCCAGGTGAAAGAAAATGGCATCAATGGAGTTAAAGTAGGAAAGAGTTTAGAGGACATAAAAGAATTCGCTGAGAAAATTTTAGGGGGAACATTGGTAACCATCCAAACAGGTCCAAATGGAAAAGTAGTAAACAAAATACTTGTTGCACAAGACATGTATTATGATGGTCCTTCTGAAAGAAAGGAATTCTATCTATCCATCTTATTGGATCGTTCAAAAGGTCAAAATGTAATCATGTATAGCACTGAAGGTGGAATGAACATTGAAGATGTGGCCCATGATACACCTGAGAAAATATTTAGAGAGTTGGTTCATCCTGGAGGTGGACTCCTTCCCTTTCAGGCAAGAAAAATTGCTTTCAATCTTGGTTTGAGTGGAGATGCATTCAAAAACATGGTAAAATTTGTAACCAATCTGTACAATGCATATGTTGGATTGGATTGCTCTATGCTTGAAATCAATCCTTTGTTTAAAGCTTCAGATGATAAAATCATTGCAGTTGACTGTAAAATGAATCTGGATGAAAATGCCTTGGTAAGACACCCAGATTTACAGGCAATGCGTGACCTCACTGAAGAGGATCCTACTGAAGTTGAAGCAGGTAAATTCAATTTAAATTTTGTTAAGCTTGATGGCAATGTAGGTTGTATGGTGAATGGAGCAGGTCTGGCGATGGCAACAATGGATATGATTAAGTTGAGCGGTGGCGAACCTGCAAACTTTTTGGATGTAGGCGGTACTGCAAATGCTCAAACAGTTGAAGCTGGCTTTAAAATTATATTACAAGATCCTAACGTAAAAGCTATTCTGATCAACATTTTCGGCGGAATTGTAAGATGTGACAGGGTTGCATCTGGTGTTATTGAAGCATACAAAAACCTAGGAAACATCAATATCCCTATCATCGTTAGACTGCAAGGCACAAATGCTGCTGAGGCAAAAAAATTAATTGATGAAAGTGGACTCAAAGTGCAAAGCGCCATTTTACTCAGCGAAGCTGCGGAACTCGTTAAGAAGGCTGTAGCCTAGCACAAACATAACATAACGATTGAAAAAAATCCTTGCCCTTTTATTATTGGCATTAGCCATTAATAACCTCGCCTTTCCCCAGAGAAAGAACGAAGAATACAAGTATTTCATTAAACAGAAATCAGCACCTATACAAATTGATGGGACGGTTGATGCGGCATGGTCAACCGCGCAAACGGCAACAGACTTTAACATGGTGTTGCCAATGGATACCAGTAAAGCGCATGTGAGGACTGAAGTGAAAATGGCTTACGACTCTACAGGTATTTATCTTTTAGCCATCAACTATATTGATCCCGGACAAAAATTTATGGTGGAATCACTTAAGCGTGATTTCAGTTTTGGAAAGAATGATAATTTTTTATTGTTCATGGATCCATTCAATGACCAAACCAATGGATTCACTTTTGGCTCAAATGCTGCAGGTGCTCAATGGGATGGACTTCTTTATGAAGGTGGCAAGGCTGATTTGAATTGGGATAATAAATGGAATTCTGCATCAAGATATTATGAGGATAAATGGATTTGGGAGGCATTTATTCCTTTTAAAACCATCCGATATAAAAATGGAATCAATACTTGGGGTATTCAATTTAGCAGGTTGGATATATCAAAAGCTGAAAAGTCAAGCTGGGCACCAGTACCAAGACAATTCCCGACAGCATCGCTAGCATATACTGGTATTCTTGTATGGGACCAACCTCCTCCAAATGCTGGACAGAATATTTCACTTATCCCCTATGTTCTTACAGGTGGATCAAAAAATTATGTTGCAAATACTGCAACAAAATTCAGAAATGATGTAGGACTTGATGCAAAAATTGCAGTGACTTCTTCCTTAAATCTGGACCTTTCTATTCATCCTGATTTTTCACAGGTTGAAGTTGACAGACAAGTAACCAATCTTGATCGCTTTGAACTGTTCTTTCCTGAAAGAAGACAATTCTTTATTGAAAATGGAGATCAGTTTAACAATTTTGGCTACGGCACATTACGTCCCTTTTTCTCAAGAAGAATTGGCTTAACTGCTCCTATTCAATATGGAGCTAGATTGAGTGGAAAATTGAATAAGAATTGGAGGATGGGATTCATGAACATACAAACAGATCGTAATACTGTTACATTAACTCCGGTACAGAATTACACTGCCTTCGCAATTCAAAGGAAGGTATTTGCAAGATCCAATATTGGTTTGCTGTTTGTAAACAGAGATCAGATCTTGAACAAGGATGAGAAAGCACCCTCCTATTTAAACAACCCATTTAACAGAAATATTGGACTGGAATACAATCTTGCATCATCCAATAATCTGTGGACTGGTAAATACATGGTATTAAAATCATTTTCAAAAAATGTAAGCGGAGATGATTTTATACATGCAGGAAATATTCAGTACAGCAGCAAAAATTGGCTCATCAGCTATCAGCAAGAATCAGTAGGAAAGCAGTTTACAGCTGATGTTGGCTATGTTCCAAGAAAAGATTATTTCAAAATCAATCCATCGATTTCTCGAATATTCTTTTCAAAAAATCCAAAGATCACAAGTCATACAATCAAGTTCATGAACTTTGATTTCTTCACAAGAAAGTTAAAGTTAACTGATGCAACCTCTGTACTTGCCTACACACTTACAATGAGGAATCAGGCAACCTATACTTTATGGACTGCCTATGACTATATAAAATTGCTTCAACCATTTGATCCAACTAATTACACAAAGGACACATTGGCAAGAGGAACCAAACACAATTGGAATTCTGTTGGATTTGAGCTTGCATCTAAACCACAACAGCTATTCACTTACTTGGTTTCTGGTAGATTTGGCGGCTATTATTTCAATGGCAACAGGACATTTATCAGTGCAGATCTTGGATATCGACTACAACCCTATTTCAGTTTAACCATGAGCACAAGCTTCAATAATATTGCATTGCCGGCTCCATGGAATACAAATACATTTTGGTTGATTGGTCCGAGGATTGATGTAACATTTACCAATAAACTATTTTTCACCACCTTTTTACAGTACAACAATCAACAAAATAATATCAACGTAAATACGCGTTTCCAGTGGAGATATAAACCAGCATCAGACTTGTTCCTGGTATATACAGACAACTATTTTCCTGCTCCCTTCAATGTGAAGAATAGAGCATTGGTTTTGAAGTTTAATTACTGGTGGAATCTCTAAGTTGATTACATTTTTTTGGCGTCTTCCAGGAATTTAGCCAATCCAATATCAGTTAATGGATGTTTGAGGAGTCCGAGTATTGAATCCAATGGACAAGTACAAACATGTGCTCCAGCTTCAGCAGAGCGAACGATATGTAAAGCATTTCTTATTGATGCAGCCAAGATTTGAGTATCGAAACCTTGAATGCTGTAAATATGATTAATCTGTTCAATCAACTGAATTCCATCCCAATTGCTATCATCAACACGTCCGATGAATGGAGATACGTATGATGCTCCAGCCTTTGCCGCCAAGATTGCTTGTCCTGCTGAGAATACCAATGTGCAATTTGTCCTAATGCCATTGTCGGTAAACCATTTGATCGCCTTGATACCATCCTTGATCATTGGAACTTTTACCACTATATTCTTATGAATGGCAGCAAGTTTTTTACCTTCTTCTACCATGCTGCTAAAATCAGTCGATAATACCTCTGCACTGACATCCCCATCCACCAAAGCACATATGTCAGCATAATGTTTTAGTATATTATCCTGACCCTTTATTCCCTCTTTAGCCATCAAGGATGGATTGGTAGTTACACCGTCAAGAATTCCCAGATCATTTGCTTCTTTAATATGTGCAAGATTAGCGGTATCAATGAAAAATTTCATGGTTCAGGTATTTGACCGCAAAATAACTAAAAGAAAAAGAAAGAATTGGGAAGAGATATGCACAAAAAAAAGCAGGTTGATTACATCGCACCGCTCAACCACCTACCCTTGCTACCTTCCGGTCCTGGGGGAGTTCAGCAGGAGCTGGTCGTGTAAGACCTGCCGCTGCAAATATACGAAAATCACTGAAGAGTACGATTGAATTGACTGTTGATTTGGCGAATAGCAAGCAATTGATCCGCTCTTCCCCCAAGTTCACGGTAATAAACAAGTACAGTATAAAAATTTTCAGTTTCCCAAGCATCCTGCTCAGGAATTGTGCTTTGGAGTGTAAGCTTACCATTTACTTGTTGTCGAATTGCATATTGATAGTCATAATACCCTTGTTTTAATAAGAGTGTGGCCTCATAAACTCCTTTTTCAGCATTAAAAGTCATGGTGGCTTCTTTATCCTCACCATAATTTGACAACATCCCTAATATGATAAGTTCTCCTTGAGGATAAGCAATGCCATCCTTTGGCTTAAAGGTGAAATGAACCTTTGCATAATCTGCATTCCAAAAGGGATTCAAATTATCTATTGTTTCATTGACATAAAATCCATTTAAATCACGGTAATAAAAATACTGACGCGGCAATCTGGGCAGATCTTCTTTCACAAACAATTCGAAAGAAGCATTGGTGTTTTGCTGTTTTGTAATTCTATCTCCCAATAACCTGAAACTTCTCAAATTCAACCATCGATATTCTTTACCTGCGGGCATGACCATATTTGATTCAGTATTATACTGAATCAAGCCCTGGCGAATGAATGTAGGCTGAGTGATTGAAAGGGCATTATCCCATCTGTAATTTTGAAGAATCTTCAACTGCACCTGTTGCTGAGGATAACGAATGTCAAAATTATTGGTTTCCAACTGAACTTGAAATCTATGATGGGTCTGAAAGAATTGCTGATTAAATGGTTGAGTAACTTGAAACCCAAGATTTAATTTGTCATCTACCACCAATATTCTTTTAGTAAAAGCAAGTTTGTTGGTATCGCCATCCAAAAATACTTTTAATAAATAATTGCCTGATCTGGTAGGTTGACAATTTCTGTCGGGAATATTTACCTGATAGTGCGTATATCTGGTTAATGAAATACTAGATGCCTTGTAATTATTGATTCTAACTTGACTAAATCCCTTTACATAATCAAAGTAATTCATTTGAGCGACCGTCCAGTCGGCATTACAAAGCTGAACAGTATAGTAGTAATTTTTTACACCCCCTTCAAGATCGTCAAAATGCAATTCCAATAAGTCACTTGAATTTAATCTTATAATGGGGTAAGTTAATGGATCACCATACTTGTATAAACGTATCGTTTTTATATTGGGCAGATATGTTTTATCCGGACCCGTTTGTGAACAAACGAAAAATGTATTTATTGCAAATAGTATAGTGAAAAGTGATTTCAACATGTGAATCAGTTGTAAAACGAAAATAATCAATAATTGATTTGTACATTTATATGCAAACATTTCATTGAGAACTTCACTTTACATAACAAAGAAATTGATTTCAGCCCCTAAGAAGGCTTTCTCAGGACTCATCATGAGAATAAGCATCCTAGCCACTTCAATCAGTGTTGCTGCGATGATTATTGCAAGTTCATTTGTAAATGGCTTCCAAAAGGTAGTAGCTGATAAAATTTTTTCTTTTTGGGGGCATATCAGAATTGAGCATTATGAACCAATAAGATCTACAAATGCTGAAGCTGCATTGATTGAAAAAAATGATTCGCTGATCAATTACCTCAATAAAAATCAAAAAATCAGCTCTATTTCATCATTTGTAACACACTCTGCTATTTTAAGTGCGAATAGCACAATAGAGGGAATCATGATCAAAGGCATTTCAAAAGACTACCCTATTAGGAATATTCAGAAGTACTTGAAAAAAGGCAATATCCCAGATTGGAAAGACTCTGTCAACAACAATAAGATTTTAATTTCGGTTTATACTGCAAATCAATTAAAAATAAAAATCGGACAATCCATATTGGTTTACTTTATCTCAAAAGATGTAAATATCCCTAAAGTGCGTAAGATGCAGGTAGCGGCATTATTCAATACTGGTATAGATATTTACGATCAGTCTTATGCAATTGGAAATCTTGATTTTCTAAATAAAGTCAACCAATTATCAGATGTCTCCATCAACGGATATGAAATCTCATTAAAAAACAGTTCCGATCTTGATGAAACTGCAAATTCCATATTTCCAATCCTGCCGGTTGGATGGAACGCAATCACGCTAAAAGAACTTTCTCCTGAAATATTTGACTGGCTTGCATTACAGGATACGAATAAATATATATTTATTGGATTGATGCTGGTTGTAGCCATTATTAACCTAATTACTTGCTTAATCATTTTACTGCTGGAGCGGACAAATATGATTGCTGTGTTGAAATCCTTAGGTGCAAAAGATGGTATGATAAGAAATATATTTTTACTTTACGGCACATGGATTGCAAGCGTCGGTATTGCATTTGGCGGGATACTGGGTATTGGCATTTGTTTATTACAAATAGAATGGCCTTTCATCAAATTGAATGAAGAAATTTATTACGTGAGTAATGCCCCTGTTCATATCGAATGGATGCAAATCATAATGATTTTGATTGGCACATTCATCATTAGCATGTTGGTACTTCTTTTACCCTCTGCAATTGGTAAAAAAATAAATGTATCAAAGACCCTACAATTCAAGTAGCTATCTAACGCAATTCGATAATATTATTGATGTAGCTATTGCGGCATTTAAAGATTCTGCTGAACCATATTTTGGAATTGAAATTTTAGTGACTTCTTTCCCCAAAATTTGATCAGAAATACCTAAAGATTCATTTCCAATGATGATTATACAGGGTTTTTTAAAATCAATTTGATGGATGGATTTACCATTTAAAACAGCTGCATATTTTGGTACCTCTGGATGAGATGCTAAAAATTCAACAATATCTGAATAGATAATATTTACCCTTAAAATACTTCCCATGGCAGATTGCACAACCTTTGGATTAAACGCATCAACAGCATCCGTTGAGCAAATAATTGTTTTAACGCCAAACCAATCGCAAGTACGGATAATTGTTCCAAGATTGCCTGGATCTTGTAAACGATCTAGCACAACAGTTACACCATCTGGATTATATGTTTTAATAGAAAATTCCGGCATAGAAACAAGCGCAATGACTTGTTGAGGATTTTTTTGGGTTGAAATTTTCTGTAATTCAAAATCTTCAACTTGAACGATCTCTATTGATTTTCCGACCAATGATTTATTGGTTTTAATCCATTCCTCGACAGCAAAAAGCTTTTTAACAAGTTGTTTATTCTCCAACAATAATTCATGTGTCATTTTCACCCCCTCTACGATAAATAACCCTGCTTCATCTCTGAATTTTTTATGGGATAAACTTTGAATATATTTGATGTCTGATTTACTTATCATTATTACTTAATTCGATTGGTTGGGCACATCAATTAAATATTTATTTATTACTGCAGTATCCTTGACATTGATGGTGTCATGTACTGTGGTAAAGAAAGCCCCTAAAGAAGCGTTTCATTTCGAAAATAACATAAAATTTGATGGGAATCTATCTAAGGATCAAGAGATTGAATTAAGAAATAATTTATTGACTCAGATTGACGATAGTGTTCAAATCAAAATAGCTTCAAAAATACCCTGGCCTTCATTTCCTTTTATCATACCGGTACAAGTAATGGAGAACCCTTCTGTATTTAAAAAATCTGCAGTTGATCAGTCAGTCGTGAACATGAAAAATTTGATGTCGAGTTTAGGCTACAGAAAGGCTTACATCAAATATGATACAACAGTATCAGTTCGCAAAGGACAATTAAGAATAAGAACTGACTTCCATGTTGAAACAGGCATACGATTTTCAATTGATACGGTTTTGTATTACTTCAATGATACTAGTTTGCAACAATTAGCAGATCAAAAATCAGATCTGGCTATTCAGCGAAAAGGTGCACCATTTGATTATAATTTGATTGATGCCGAGATCAATAGATTAACCGATTTATTTCAAAACAATGGTTTTTTTAAAATAAATAAAGAAGATCTAATTGCTGAAGTAGATACCAATTATGTTGACCTGTATGATGCAGGTGCAGACCCATTTGAAATAGCAAACAGAATTGCAGCAGTACAATCAAGAAAAGATCAGCCTTCTATTAGGGTGACCTTTACACTGAGACCCAATATTGACAGCACACATTTTAGTGCATACAAAATCGGTGGATTAACTATTTACCCTGATCAACGTTCGGATGAATTCAATCAGATCAATGATTCCATATTTACCAATAAGGAGGAGATCAAGATTGTATCATTGCACAATACTTTCAATGAAAGTTTCATCAAAGAAAATATTGTGATGAAACCTGGAAGAATGTTTAGAAGAGAGGATTATAGCAAGACACTCAATAATTTCAACAAACTTGGCACTTGGCAAAATATAAATATCACAAACAGGGTTGACGAAAAAAATAAATCAATCGATTACATCCTAAGCTTACAACCCACCAAGAAGCAGTATTTTGGAATTGACCTTGAGGGTAGTAGCATCATCAATACATCTCAACTTTCTCAAATCAGTAGTGGAAGAATTGGACTAGCGACCAATTTCACATTGAGAAATCGGAATATAGCTAAACGAGCAATTCAGTTGGAAAATAGCTTAAGAACAGGTGTAGAGTTTAATAACTTTAAAAAACTTTTATCTGGAGAGGCTTCATTGACCAATCGCATCACAATACCTTGGCTTGTTGCACCTGTTAGCACAAGAGCAAAAGCATATTTTCAACAAGCTAAAACAATTGCATCTGCTGATTTTGCATATATCGACAGATTCAGGTTTTTTAATCTCAATACTTTCAATACATTTTTTGGATATGATTGGAAACCTAATCCTCATACTTCATGGCAGATAAAGCCAATCAACTTTGAGTATACAAGATTCAAACCCGACAGCCTATTCCTTGAGTCCATCAATAATTTCCCACTATTATTATATACCTATAACAATGGACTTATCATTGGTTCTAACGCAGTGTTCAATCGAAATATTACACCGCATAAACCAAATGATAAAACACTCATTAAGTTTTTTGCAGAAGAAAGTGGAATATTGACTGGAGCTTTGTTTTACAATCAAACCAAGCCTGGAAAAACATTAAGCAACTTATACAGGTATTTCAAGTTTGATGCTGAAATCAAGCACATCATTATCAGAAAAGAGCATAGTACACATTTCAGATTATATGCTGGAGCAGGCTGGGCATTTACAACTGGTTCCAGAAAGGGACAGGTTACGCTGCCATTTTTCAAAAGTTTTATTGCCGGTGGTCCTAATAGCATGCGTGGATGGCCAATCAGGAAATTGGGAATTGGATCCAATGTTTTTTATGACACTGTTTCCAATGGGTCATTCAATGATAAGTATGCCGATATACAAATTGAAGCAAATGTTGAATACAGGTTTAATTTGTTCCCCTTTTATGGATTTATGATGAGAGGTGCTGTATTTACAGATGCAGGAAATATCTGGCTTAGAAATGATTTGGATGGGGGACTAAAAAATGCTGGCTTAAAGTTCAACAGATTTGGCAGAGACCTTGCAATTGCAAGTGGTTTTGGAGCAAGAATTGATTTTAATTATTTCCTGTTACGCTTTGATTTAGGTTTTCCAGTCAAAGATCCTAGGTATAGTCCTGATAACAAAGGCAACCCAAATATTGAGCGTTTTTACTCCAAAAGTTACGGTGGATGGTTTGTTGATGGAGTATGGCACAAACCTAGCTTTCAATTCGCCATTGGTTATCCATTCTAATCAACTAGAAGTCTTCATCAGCTCCTGCATTTTAGTCACCATTGAATATGTTGCTGGGCAATACTCAATGTTTTGTTGATGAACGTGCACGTAATCAACCATCTTCTTTTTGGTCAGATGTGGGAAGCCTGCACAGTCAGAAGGACGAATACTATAAATAGAGCAATAATTAGTCTTGAGATCAAGAAATTGACAAGGCGTTTGAGTATTCATCCAATCCCCTCCTTTATCCTTATAAAGCCATTTCTTCTTGAACTGCTCCGGCGTTTGTTTAAAATGCGCAGCAATTCTTTTAATATCCTCTGTAGAGAAAGTTGGAGTCATTGTCCTACAACAATTCGCACAAGCTAGACAGTCAACCTCTTTCCAAACTTCTTTATCAATTACTGGCGTCAAATTATCCAAACCCTTTGGTGGCCTGTTTTTGAGTCGCGTTAAAAAAGACCTTAACGCTTTTTTATTTTTTCCAGCTTTGATTTTAAATGATTTGAAACTGAAACCAACTGCTTTTGCCACGGGATGAATTTAATGTTTAAATTGAGGGGCGAATTTAGGTTATAATAACATACAAAGATCGAATAGATTATCATCAATGTGGGAAATCAACAAGAAAGGCTTTTTACTTCATCTTCAATTGGAAAAATCTCTTTCTTCCAACACTTTGTTGGCATATGGGCAAGATTTGGATAAGTTGATTCAATTTTTATTCTCAAAAAAAATAGACAAAAATCCAAGTGATATCACCTTACAGGAACTTCAACAATTCATCAAATGGATTGCAGAATTGGGAATGAGTGAAAGATCTCAAGCAAGAATTATTTCAGCCATAAAAGCTTTTTACAAATATTGTCTTCAAGAGGAAATAACAAAAAAGGACCCCACTGAACTTTTATCTGCGCCAAAACTTAAAAAATCCTTGCCGGATACTTTGACCTTTGAAGAAATTGAAAGTATCATTCATCAAATCGATCTCAGCAAACCCGAGGGCATGCGAAACAAAGCCCTACTTGAAACCCTTTACAGTTGCGGTATGCGTGTAAGTGAAATCATTCAACTTAGAAAATCTAATCTTTACCTTGATATTGGGTTTGTAAGAGTAATAGGAAAAGGTGACAAAGAGCGTCTCATACCAATCGGAACTGAAGCAATAAAATTTTTACAGATCTATTTGCAGGAAATTAGAGTGCATGTAGCAATTGCAAAAGGCGCAGAGGATATTGTTTTTCTAAATAAAAGAGGAAATAAGTTGACGAGGGTAATGGTCTTCTACATCATCAAGGATTTGGCCAAAAAAGCAAATATTCAGAAAAATATTTCTCCCCATACATTTCGCCATTCATTTGCAACACACCTGGTTGAGGGTGGAGCAGATTTGAGAGCTGTGCAGGAAATGCTCGGACATGAAAGCATAACGACTACTGAAATATATACGCACTTAGACAGAAGCTTCCTTAGGGATACGCTGAGAAAATTTCATCCTGGTTTTAAGGATTAAGCATTGAAATTTTATTTGATTAACTTGCCAAAAAATAAACCGTATGAAAAAGATTATTTTTTCTTTTCTTTTACTTGGATCTATTGCATTTGCCGATGCACAAAGTTTGAGAGTGCCCTCTTCATCAACTGCACAAACAGTAAAGCAGGAATTCGGACTCGGTAGTATTGAGTTATCGTACTCCAGACCAAATATGAGAGGAAGAAACATTTTTGGAGATTTAGTTCCTTACGGAGCAGTATGGCGTACAGGAGCAAACAGTGCTACAACTTTAACATTTAGTGAAGAAGTAGTAATAGGTGGAACAAAAGTTGCGCCCGGAAAATACGGTTTGCTTTCAATTCCTGGAGCAAGTGAATGGACCATCATTATTTCTAAACAGACTGATGTTACTTCTCCTTCTGCTTATCAACAACAAATGGATGTTGTTAGACTTACTGTTCCAAGTGTATCACTCCCCTTTTCAATTGAATCATTCATGATTCTTTTTGAAAAAGTTAAAACAAATGAACTTGAAGTCATGATTCTTTGGGACGCAACCATGGTAAGCTTTCCAATAAAGGTTGACATTGACAGCAAAATCATGTCGCAAATTGACAACCTTATGAACAATGATACAAAGCCATATTTCAATGCAGCGATGTATTATTTAGACAATGGCAAAGATCTAAATAAAGCATCCGCTTGGCTAGAAGAAGCTACAAAACAAAGTCCAAATGCCTATTGGGTATGGTATCAAAAAGCAAGATGTCTATCACTTATGGGCAAAAAGGCCGAAGCAAAAATTGCATCAACTAAATCACTTGAGTTGGCAAAAGCAGCTAAGAACCCTGATTATGTGACGTTAAATGAAAAACTTCAAGCAAGTTTAAAATAGCAAAAGCCCCGTGAGGGGCTTTCTTATTTACAAAGCATTGTGACCCAAACTTGATCATGTAAAAAATACTGTAATTCAAATTGCTCTTCTGGCAATTTAGAAAATTGCATGATAGCTTTTCCATTCGTGGATTCCTCAAAAGACAATACTTTCATTTCATTTGAAAAATCAACACCCCCTTTACCCCACCATTTGTATAATGATTCCTTGAGTGACCATAATAGCGTCAGATACTCAATGCGTTTTTCATCTTTATGATGAACAAGCAGATTCAATTCATTTTCGTGCAAGAACTTTTTCTCCACTTTCAAGACTCGTTGATGAATAGGTTCAATATCAATTCCTACATCATGTATACCAGAAGCAATAGCCGCTGCATAACCATTACAATGTGACAGCGAAAACTTGATTTTTTGGTCCTTCAGCATAGGTTTACCAGTCTCAGAAAGACAAACCAGATCGAATGGAAAATTTTCATGAATCGAATCCAATGCCATCCTTGCAGCGAGTTGTTGCTTTATTCTCTCTTTGCTGGATGCACTAGACCTGTAGGTAATTGAAGATTCAAAAAAAGGGATCTCTTCATCTATCTTCCAGAGACCCAAACTGAATTGCTCTTCTATCCTTTTAGCGACAATTGGCATATTGTAAAATTAAGCTTTAGCTTGTTCAAACTTTGTTGAAAAAATAAGTGTAAAAAACTCTTTTCTATTACGAATTTCGGGACGCTAAAATGAAGTGGTATGATTCTCTCTGATAAGCGCATCATGGAAGAGATGGAAAAAGGAAGTATTAAGATTACCCCTTTTGATCCATCATGTTTAGGCAGTAATTCTTACGACGTGCACCTCGGAAAATGTCTTGCAACGTACAAGAACCATATTCTGGATGCCAAAGCACATAACGAGATTGAGTATTTTGAAATACCAGATGATGGATTTGTACTTTATCCACATATCTTTTACCTGGGCGTAACACAGGAGTATACAGAAACCCACGAGCATGTCCCCTTTTTAGAAGGCAAGTCATCTACCGGTCGACTTGGCATTGATATCCATGCCACAGCAGGAAAAGGTGATGTTGGCTTCTGTGGCAACTGGACCCTGGAAATTTCTGTTAAACAGCCTGTAAAGGTTTATCATGGCATGCCCATTGGACAATTGATATATTTCCCTGTTGAAGGAGAAATTGCCGTTAAATACAATCAAAAGAAGAATGCAAAGTATTCTGGACAGCCAGATAAGCCCATCGAAAGCATGATGTGGAAGAATAAGTTCTAATCTGGACTGAATTTCCAAAAACATTACATTTGATGAAGCAAGTCATCAAATGAAAATTCTTCTGACAGGATCTAACGGAATGGTAGGCTCCAACCTCTCTAAACTTTTGAGTGGATCAAGACATACTACCCTTGCAACAGGAAGAAATGACTGTAGACTTCCCCAAACATTTCTTCATGATCAGTTCAAATATCAGTCACTCGATATCCGTAAGAAAGAGGATGTAATTGATGTGACGCAGACATTCTGTCCAGATTTGATTATACACTGTGCAGCTATGACACAAGTAGATGATTGTGAGCATAATAAAACAATCAGCTATAATACTAATGTAGATGCAACTGACCACTTAATTGAAGCTGCAGAGGAAGTAAATGCCAGGTTCTGTTACCTCTCAACTGACTTTGTTTTCAGTGGCGAAGATGGACCTTACACAGAAAATAACCACACAGCTCCTGTCAACTACTATGGTATGACCAAAGAACTGGCCGAACAGCATCTTATGAGCAGTAATGTGAGTTGGACCATTATAAGGACGATATTGCTCTATGGGAAGGCAGATCAATTAAACCGAACAAACTTCATTTACTGGGTAAAGAAGAATCTGGAGGAAGGAAAGCATATCAATGTTGTTGCTGATCAGGTCAGGACACCTACATATATACCCGACTTAACTGATGCGATCCTACGATCAATAGAGATTGGAGCACAAGGACTTTACCATATCTCCGGCAAAGACTTCATGAGTCCTTTCCAAATGGCATTAGCAGTTGCGAGAAAATTGAACTTGGATGAAGCCTTGATTCACCCCGTGGATGCCAGCAGTTTTACACAAGCTGGTCGGCGTCCACTTAAAACCGGCTTTATCATAGACAAGGCAATCAAAGAATTGAATTACACTCCTAAATCGTTTGCAGAAGCACTTGATTTAATATTTTAAGCTGCTGATTTTCAATGTTTAGATGTGGATAATATAGATGCCACCAATGACTCAAATACCCTGAATTTTCATATTTTATCGTTAGATTTGCGACCGCTAACACTACTTATTCCCTTCGATCCTTGCCAGAAAATTAAGACGAAGTAGACATGTCAAAAAAAGTTACCAAAATAGGCATAATGACCTCAGGCGGAGACGCTCCAGGTATGAATGCGTGTGTCAGAGCAGCAGTGAGAACCGGGTTGTTCAATAAAATGGAAGTTTATGGAATTACCAGAGGTTACTCAGGCATGATTGATGATGATATCCACAAGATGGATTCAAGAAGTGTAGCCAATATTATACAACGAGGTGGCACAATACTCAAAACTGCAAGATGTAAGGAGTTCATGACCCCTGAGGGAAGAAAAAAAGCCTATGCCAATCTAAAAAAACATGGCATCAATGGGTTGATTATCATTGGTGGGGACGGGTCATTCAAAGGCGCCCAAATTTTTTCAAATGAATTTGACATTCCTTGTATTGGTATTCCAGGAACGATTGATAAAGATATTGCAGGTACTGATTTCACCATTGGCTTTGACACTGCAGTAAATACAGCGATTGACGCCATAGATAAAATCAGGGATACCGCAGATGCACATGACAGACTTTTTATTGTGGAAGTGATGGGAAGGGATGCAGGATATATCGCACTATACAGTGGAATTGGGACTGGGGCAGAACATATTTTGATTCCAGAACAAAAAACTGATGTAGAAGCTGTCATCAAATCCTTACAGGAAAAAGAGAGAAGAAAAAAACTTGTAAATATTGTGGTTGTTGCTGAGGGTGATGATTTTGGCGGTGGAAATGAACTTGCAGAAATTATCAAAGAGAGAATACCAGGATTTGATATCAGAGTAGCTATTTTGGGACACGTTCAAAGAGGCGGAGCACCATCAAGCTTGGACAGAATGATTGCCAGCAGAATGGGTTATTCTGCAGTAAACTGCCTGATAGAAGGAAACCATAATGTAATGGTTGGCATTGTCAACAACAAAATGCATTATACTCCGCTAGACAAAGCAATTAAAGCAAAACAAAGAATCAATGAAGATTGGCTCAAAATGGTAAAAATATTAGCCAGTTAAATAAAGGACAGCAGAGTGAAAGCTCTGCTGTTTTTATGTACTTGAAAACCAATTTTAATTATGAGTAAGAACATCGGAAAATACTTTCACCAAGAAATGGATAATCATGCTGGAAATCAGCATATCAATCATCGTACAAAAATTGTCGCGACTGTTGGCCCAGCTTGTGACACCTACGATAAATTATTAGCACTTGTAAAAGCAGGTGTTAATGTGTTTAGATTAAATTTTTCGCATGGTGCACATGAGGACAAGAAAAAAATCATTGATCACATCAGAAAGATCAATGCTACTGAACCATACAATATCGCCATTTTGGGTGATCTACAAGGCCCTAAGCTTCGTGTTGGTGAAATTGAAAACAATGCATTACCTGTAAAAGAAGGTGATGTTTTAACCCTCACCAATGAAAAGGTAATTGGCACAATGGAAAGAATTTATGTGTCATACCCTAACCTCGCAGGTGATGTTGTTATTGGAAATACCATCATGATTGATGATGGGAAAATTGAAGTGGTAGTTGAGGATGTACTTCCCAACAAAGATGTGAAGGTGAAGGTCAAATTAGGTGGAATCATCTCTTCTAAAAAGGGATTAAATCTTCCTGATACAAAAATTTCACTTCCAGCACTTACAGAAAAAGATTTGAAGGATTTGGATTTCATCATGGCTGAAAAGCTAGACTGGGTAGCACTCTCCTTTGTTCGAAGGGTTGATGATATCATTGGAATCAAAAAAATTCTTACTGACAATAACAGCAAGACAAAAGTTATTGCAAAAATCGAGATGCCAGAAGCTTTGGAGAATATCCGTGAGATTATACTCGAATCTCATGGAATCATGGTTGCTAGAGGAGATTTGGGAGTGGAAGTCCCTATTGAAAAAGTACCACTCATCCAAAGACAACTTATCAGGAAATGCATGCATCGCGGAAAGCCAGTAATTGTTGCTACGCAAATGATGGAGAGTATGATTGACAGGGTTAAACCCAACAGAAGCGAAAGCACTGACGTTGCGAATGCAGTATTGGAAGGTGCGGATGCAGTAATGTTGAGTGGCGAAACAGCAACAGGAATGCACCCAGTGTTGGTGGTTGAAACCATGAGAAAAATCATCATTGAAGCAGAACAATCAGAATACAGGTATAACAGAGAAGAAGATATTAAACCACTTCCTCACTCTCCCACTTATATTAGTGATGCAGTTTGTCTTACTGCTTGTAAGCTCGCTGAAAGCACAAATGCTGATGCTTTGATTGGAATGACACAATCAGGATATACTGCCTTCATGCTTAGCTCTTATCGTCCGAAATCACACCTGTTCATCTTTACAAAAGAGAGATCCCTTGTCAATCAATTAAGCCTCAGTTGGGGTGTTAGGGCATTTTATTACAGCGAAGAAGAAAGTTTAGATGAAATCATTTCAGATCAGATCAAGATTTTAAAGGAAAGAGGATTTATCAGAAAAGGAGAAGTCGTTGTAAATACATGTAGCACTCCTGTTGAATTACACCTTCCAACAAACACCATCAAGGTTAGCACTATTGAATGATCAACCACAATGGATTAACGATTTATACAGATGGCGCCGCTAGAGGTAATCCTGGAAGAGGCGGTTATGGAGCTATTTTGATGTGGAAAAATGAAATCAAAGAAATTTCAGGTGGATTTACGCATACCACCAATAACAGAATGGAACTGATGTCAGTTATTGCGGCCTTGGATAGTTTAAAAAGGACTGGATTACACATTGAACTATACTCAGACAGTAAATACGTAGTTCAGGCTGTGAATGAGGGTTGGCTTGAGAATTGGATAAAAACTGATTTTAAAGGCGGCAAAAAGAACAAAGACCTCTGGAAAAGATTTTATCTGTTATTCAAACAACATCAAATTAAATTCATATGGGTTAAAGGTCATGCCTCTAATCCATATAACCAAAGATGTGATGAGCTTGCCACTGCTGCTGCAGATGGAAATAACTTAGAAGAAGACAAAGGCTATACTGAGAGCAATTAATTTGCGAAACTGGCAGAGGTTGCTTTCTTGATCAAAAGATTTGCCCCAAACATTAGTGATCCAAAAACAACTGTTGCGAGAATACTGTTGGCATAAAAAGGTAAACCATCAACATATGTCTGCATCAATCCAGATAAATTTTTCGGACGCTGATATCCCCCATTCCCCATCCAAACCATTAGGTTAGAAACAAGAAAAAATACTGTAGGTGCAGTGAAAGAACTCTTAGCAATTGATCCTAACTTTTCAGCATTGGTGAAGAATCCAATTACAGTTAAGGAGCCAAACAAAATGTAATTACTTATCATCCCTTTATAAAATCCTGGGATATCAAAAATACCAAAGCTGTATAAGACCTGATACAATGCATCAGAAATGAACAAAGACAACAATGGAAAAGCAAGGGCCCATTTTTTATCTTTGATCACAGCTCCACTGAATATTGCCATTGCCATTTGAGGTGCAAATCCCCATGGTCTACCAGGAATAGCACGATAAGCAGCAGCAACAACAACCAACATCAAGAATGTATATATATTGAACTTTGATATTTTCATACAACCTATTTAAACAAAAATAATCATTTATTGCAGGCAGGCAATAATAAGCTGATTTCAGTTTTCCTCATTGTGTGAATAGGCAAAATTAATCGGCCGATGCAACTATAAAATATAGATCAGACTCAGCATCAATAGTGATTTTTTCGCCTGGAATACAATAGAAAGCCACTGCAGCACTTACTTTTTTAATCGAACCATCACTAACCATCATATTTCCTTTAATCAGCAATAAGATGGCCGGATTATGAAATAAAATAGATTGCTGCTCACCAGCTGCTAGTTTGTAAGTGGTAATGTTGAAATCTGGAACGGGGCATTCAAAATGCTGCTGTCTTGTTTGTTGAGCCCTTATTACATTAGGCTTCGTAAAATTGAACAAAGTGTTTTTCAATAATTCAGGAATGTCAATATACTTTGGTGTCAGTCCAGCCCTGAGTACATTATCAGAATTTGACATCAGCTCAATATTTTGCCCTTCTAAATATGCATGGGGCATTCCCGCCCCTTGAAAAATGCCTTCTCCTGGCTCAAGTCTTAAAATATTGAATAAGTATATTGAAAATATGCCCTTGTCATATCCATCTTTTGAAAGGTTTTCAAATGCCCTGGCTGCCCAAAAATCTGGAGAAGATTTTTTCAAAAGTCCTTGTTTGTATTTTGGAAGAATTGAATCAGCTAGTGGCGCAAGCAATGCATCTACTTCAACTTGACTCAATTCCATTAAGGTTTTATAAAGTTCTTTGATACCACCAGATTGATAATTTTTTTTAAATGGTGACAAGAAACTGTATTGATTTAAACGCTCATCAATATTTTCTGCAAACCCATGAAGCAACCAAAACTCACTCAAGGCAATCATCACTTCAGGTTTGTGGTTATCGTCTTTATAGTTGCGATTTGGAGCATTTAAAGGAATACCTTTTTCATTTTCAGCTTTAAATCCCTCTTCAGCTGCCTTTTTAGTAGGATGTACTTGAATAGATAACATATCCTTTACATCCAATACTTTTAAAAGAAAGGGCAATCGTCCAAATTTTTGAGCGATATTTTTACCTAACCAAAATTCTTTTTCGGCATCAATCTCACCAGCAAGGGAGGTCCACTTACCCTCTGATATTTCCACTTCTGTAATTCCTCCAGGATGTGCCCCTAACCAGTATTCAGCTGTTGTTGCAGCGTTTTCAATCTTAAGGTGAAAAAGATCAGGAATAAATTTATTTCCACCCCAGGCATATGGTTGAATTCTACCTTTTAGTCGATACATACATCAAATCTAAATGTTCATGTTTTATGAGTTTCGAAGATAAAACATGAACTCAATATGGCAAGACATAATGATACAGGTAAATTAGGTGAACAATTTGCGGTGGATTGGGCAATTCAACATGATTACCACATCAAAGAACGCAACTGGAGGTATGGGAAATGGGAAATTGATTTAATCGCATCAAAAAACAATAGGCTCCATTTTTTTGAAGTCAAAACAAGAAGAAGCAACAACTTTGGATATCCAGAGCAGTTGGTTGACAAAAATAAATTGTGGCATTTCATCTCAGCTGGAACAGCTTACATCAGATTCAATAGAGGTTTCAGATGGATTCAATTTGACATTCTGGCGATCACCCTTGATGAAAATGAAAAACCAACTTTTTTTCTGTTAGAGGATGTATATCTCTAATTATTTGAAGATAGCTTCCAGTTTCATTTTAAGCTGTTCTCCCCTCAAATTTTTACCAATGATTTTACCATCTGGATCAATGAGATAATTTTGGGGAATACTTTGGATCTTATATTGAACAGCTACTTCATTATTCCAAAACTTTAAGTCACTTAGTTGAGTCCAATTCAACTTATCGTCTTGTATTGCTTTTAACCATGGATCCCTTGCCCTATCAAGCGAAACACCCAATACGGTGAAGTTCTTGTCCTTATAATTATTGAATGCATTGACAACATTTGGATTTTCTTGTCTGCATGGTCCACACCAACTTGCCCAAAAATCCAACAACACATATTTACCCTTGAAGGAGGATAATTTGACATCTTTACCGCTAACATCTTTTTGGGTAAAATCAGGCGCAATAGTGCCTACAGCACCAAATTTTGCATCAGCAGCTAATTTTGCTGCCATTTTACCATAATAATTTTCTTTGGCTTGAGCTGAAATCATAGCCAAGCGATTTTCCATGACCATTGGATCCTCACTCAACTGCATCATCACCAATACAACAAATGGAGATACTGGAGAATTGCTATGAGATTTAATAAACTCATCAGCATATTTATTTGCATCAGCTACCAATTGGTCATAGTTTTTACGTACCGACTCATCTTTCGTACCTTGATTAATCTGCTGAGCAATTGAACTCAGCTTCTGAATCATTGGAGAAAAACTACTGTTGAACTGAAAAAAATCAAATGTTGTTTGAGAACCTGAAATCTTTGAAGTTTGAATTGATTTAAAATCACCTTCAATTGTTATATCAGAAGGATCGAGAAAAATAAAAAGTGGCTGCTGTGAACCTTTAGCTGAAAGCTTATACAGTCCAGGTTCCTTGATCTCCCCTTTTAACTCAAATGATTCTCCTGTTGAATTTGCAGTTCCAATTGGTTCAGGATTAAGCTCTTCATTCTGAAGTATGATTTCAGTCTTGTCTGGCATTCCTTTGAGTGTGCCCTTGATTCTGAAATTACCAGACTGCGCAATGACCAATGCAGGCAAAAAGAATAATCCAAATAATAATTTTTTCATTTCTTATGACGTTGTTGTAAGATATGCTTTACATCCTGTAAAGCATATCCTTTAGCGTTTAACAATATTAAATAATGGAAAAGGAGATCAGCTGCTTCATTAAGAAATAATTCACTGTTTTCATCTTTTGCCTCTATGACTAATTCAACTGCTTCCTCTCCCACTTTCTGTGCGATTTTATTGATCCCTTTTTCAAAAAGAGAATTTACATAAGACGACTTGTCTTGCGAATGCTTTCTGAGTTCAATAATAGTTTCTAGATGTGAAAGAAAATCATAAGAGTGATTTATTTCACCCCAACAGGTATCAGCACCAGTATGGCAAGTTGGTCCATCAGGTTTTACCTTGAATAGCAATGTATCATTATCACAATCGACAGCAAATGACTTCAAGTTTAAAAAGTTTCCACTTTCCTCTCCTTTTACCCAAATTCTATTTTTTGATCTGCTGAAAAAAGTAATTTTCTCAGTAGCCATGGTTTGATCAAAAGCCTGCTTATTCATAAATCCCATCATCAATACTTTAGCAGTATCTAGATCCTGGATGATTGCAGGTACTAATCCGTCATTATATTTTGAAAATTCTATCTCTGCCGACATGATGGTAAAATTACTGAATGGTTTTCATCTTACAGGGATTTGCCTGTTTCTTAAGAATGCTTTAAGATCTGGTATCGAGATCTCTTTAAAATGAAATATGCTGGCAGCAAGAGCCGCATCTGCTTTTTGGCTCAAAACTTCATAAAAATGCTCTGGAATTCCACCCCCACCTGAAGCTATAACAGGCACATTAACCATAGATGAAACCTGATTTGTTATATCAATTGCAAAACCAGATTTTGACCCATCATGATCCATTGAGGTCAATAAAATCTCTCCTGCACCCCTTTTAACACCTTCAACTGCCCAGTCAATACATTTTACATCAGTTGAAACCCTTCCTCCATTAAGATAAACATACCAATCGCCGTCTTCATGTTTTTTTGTGTCAATAGCAAGAACCACACATTGACTTCCAAATGATGCTGAAAGTTCATTGATCAAATCAGGCCGTTTAAAAGCGGCTGTATTGACTGAAATTTTATCAGCCCCTGCGTCCAATAATGTCCTAACATCCTCAACTGAACCTATACCTCCACCTACAGTAAATGGAATATTGATTTTATGGGCAATCCGATTTACAAGTGAAGCAAGCGTTTTTCTTTTTTCATTTGTTGCAGTGATATCCAAAAAAACCAATTCATCAGCTCCCTGTTTTGTATAGATTTCAGCCAACTCTACAGGATCACCTGCATCTCTTAAATTGATAAAATTTGTCCCTTTAACAGTCCTGCCATCTTTAATATCCAAACAGGGTATAATTCGTTTTGTAAGCATCTTAATTCATTTCAATCATAAATTTCCTTAACTGATCAAGTGTGATTCGATTTTCATAAATCGCTTTTCCTATGATCACACCATCACAGCGAATTTCATTTAACTTATAGATATCATCAATAGAAGAAACACCTCCGCTGGCAATAATATGTAGCTCAGAAAATTTTTCCTTCAAAACTTTATACAAATCCAAAGCAGGTCCTTCTAGCTTTCCATCTTTTGATATGTCAGTACAGAATATATTTCTAATTCCCTTCTTCATGTATCCTTCAATAAATGTCATCAAATCGATGGATGAGCTTTCTAACCAGCCACTGATCATTATTTTACCGTCTTTTGCATCAGCACCTAACATAAAGTTATCTGGACCAAATTCAATTAACCATTCCTCAAAAACATTTGGTGCTTTAACAGCCATACTGCCTATGGTTACATAGGCTATTCCAAGGGATTTGATTCTAAAAACATCATCGCGCGATTTTACACCCCCGCCAAAATCAATCACCAAATCAGTATTAGATGCAATTTCCTCTATCGTTTTCCAATTGATAACTGTTCCAGCTTTGGCACCGTCCAAATCAACAACGTGCAAACGCTTTATTCCATGATCAGCATAAATTTTTGCCATTTCGAGAGGTGTAGAATGATATGCTGTTCTTTTCTGATAATCGCCTTCCGTTAGCCTAACACATTTACCGTCGATGATATCAATTGCAGGAATTATCTCCATACTATAAGTCTATAAAATTTTGAATAATCTTGCTCCCTATATCAGCACTTTTTTCTGGATGAAATTGCACGCCGTAAAAATTATTTTGATGAAGCGCAGCACTATATTCAATTCCATACTTCGTCGTTGCAATGGTTTGTTCACCGGAACTTGCATAATATCCATGCACAAAATAGCAATAGCTATTTTCATCAACACCTTTAAACAATGGTGTACTCAGCCCATAAATATTATTCCATCCGATTTGTGGTGTTTTTAAATGAAGCTGAGCTGCATCAAACTTCAATACATGCTCATTAAACACACCCAAACATTGTGTATTGTTCTCCTCTGAATGCAAACACATCAATTGCATACCAAGACAAATCCCCAACAGTGGTTGCTTTGCAGCGAGTATTGTTGCATCCAGGTTTCGTTGCTTCAAATAATTCATCGCGCTGCTGGCCTCTCCTACTCCTGGAAAAATAATTTTATCAGCAGAAAGAATTTTTTCTGGGTCATCAGTAAGTAATGAAGATGCCCCTAATCTTTCAAGTGCAATTTCAACTGACTTGACATTACCTGCATTGTATTTGACAATTACTATATTCATTTTTATTTGAGAATAGAAGCCACAAAAGTTTTAGCTGATTTTATATATTCACTGCCTGTGCCCAATGCTTTGATAAATGCTGAGCCAATAATTCCACCATTTGCATAAGGTTTCAAAGCATCAAAAGATGTTTTATCCTTAATTCCAAAACCGACCAGAATTGGATTCTTTAGTTGATATGTATTCAGCCGCTCAATGTAATCATTTACACTGCTCATATTTTTTTCATTTCCAGTTGTTGAAGAAGAAGAGACAGCATATAAAAACCCACTGCTTAATTCATCCAGCTTTTTTACCCTTTCAGCAGAAGTTTCTGGTGTAACCAGGAATATAAAATCTAGTCCATACCGCTTCAAAATGGCTCCATATTGTGTTTCATATTCATAGGGAGGCAGATCTGGTAAAATCAATCCGTCTACTCCAACTTCAGCAGCATCCTTACAGAATTTTTCAAATCCATATTGCAATACAGGATTCATATAACCCATTAATATTACTGGGATATTCAGATCTTTTCTAAAATTTTTCAACTGTTTAAATAGTATTGATATGGTCATGCCATTTCTTAAAGCCACAGCGCTGCTTTCCTGAATTACCGGACCATCTGCAAGTGGATCACTATATGGCATTCCTAATTCAATGATGTCTACTCCTTCATCCTGTAAGGTTTTCATGATTTCAACAGTGCTATCAAGAGATGGATAACCAGCAGTGAAATAAACATTGAGTACCCCTGATTTCTTATGTTCAAATAAGTTTTTTAGTCTTCCCATTTTACCATTCATTATTGTTCATTCATTGCATTCATATAAGTAGCTAGATCTTTATCACCCCT
Organism: Parafilimonas sp.; assembly: GCA_017856455.1. Classification (GTDB taxonomy): domain Bacteria; phylum Bacteroidota; class Bacteroidia; order Chitinophagales; family Chitinophagaceae; genus Pollutibacter. Next base: position 11,508 of record JAFMEZ010000008.1, on the reverse strand, counting down.
TCCACTTAAACATATCACAGAAATTTCTTTGGGCTTTAGCGCTAAATCACCCAGTACTGCAAATGCATGTGCTGTTTCTAGTGCTGATATAATCCCCTCTAGTTTTGCAACTTCAAATGCTGATTTTAATGCTTCCTCGTCAGTAGCAGAAAGAAATTTTCCTCTACCGCTAGAAAATAAATTTGCATGCATTGGTCCTATTCCCGGATAATCGAGTCCTGCTGAAATACTATGTGGTTCCACAACCTGTCCATCTTCAGTTTGCATGACTATACTTTTGCTGCCATGCAAAATTCCTGGTACACCCAATTGTGTTGTTGCCGCACTCTGTCCACTTTGCACTCCATGTCCAGCTGCTTCAACCGCAACGATCTCTACGGATGGTTCATCTAAAAAATGATAAAAAGCCCCAGCTGCATTACTTCCTCCACCAACACAGGCAATGACCCTTTTTGGAAGTTCAGATCCAGTAATTTCATTCAATTGAGAACGCATTTCCTTACTGATAATAGATTGAAATTTTGCCACCATATCAGGATAAGGATGGGGACCAACTACTGAGCCAATGATATAATGTGTATCAACTGGATTATTGATCCAATCCCTGATGGCTTCATTGGTAGCATCTTTTAGCGTTTTACTGCCACTTGTTGCGGGAATAACTTTAGCTCCTAACATTTTCATTCTTGCAACATTGGGTGCTTGACGTTCAATATCTTTCTCCCCCATATAAACAATACATTCGAGTCCCTTTAACGCACAAACTGTAGCTGTTGCTACGCCATGTTGCCCAGCACCAGTTTCAGCAATGATGCGACGTTTTCCCAATCGCAATGCCAAGAGTATTTGTCCGACAGTATTATTTATTTTATGAGCACCAGTGTGACATAAATCTTCTCGTTTTAGATAAATATCAGAACCGTATTTTTCGCTTAAGCGCTGTGCGTAAAAGAGTGGCGTTGGTCTTCCAACATAGTCTTTCAACAAAGCATGATACTCTTTCTGAAATACCGGATCATTGTAAATCTCCAGATAAGTAGACTGAAGTTGATCAACGTTTTGATTCAACATCTCAGGAATAAATGCCCCTCCAAAATCTCCATAATAACCATGCAAATCTGGCGTAGTAAATGTCTTATTCATGCTCTAATTTTTTTATATCATCAACAAATGAAGATATTTTATTTATATTTTTATTACCAGGACTCAATTCAAATTTGCTGTTGATATCAATAGCAAATAGTTGAGTTGATTTCTTTTTCAATGCTATAATCTCTGCTGCATCATTTTCATCAATTCCGCCACTAAGAAAAAAAGAATGTTGCAAAGGTAGCAACAACTGATTCCAATTGAATTTCTTACCAGTCCCTCCAAGTTGATCAGCCTTGGTATCAAAAAGACAGTAAGCTATACCTTCAAAAGGATGCGAAAGCTGAAGTGGATCGTCATCTGGACCCACTCTAAATGCTTTGATCACATTGGAATACATTGATACCTCTTTACAATATGCAGGTGATTCGTTTCCATGTAGCTGAACATAATCCAACTTCCACTCCGAAACTTTCATTTTTAAATTTTTCAACGGCTCATTTACAAATACCCCAACCCTGGAAATATTCATGTTGGATATTTGCTGGATTTCATTATCTGAAAAGGCATTTAATACGTAACGGGGTGATTTATCATAGAAGATGAATCCAGCAAAATCAATTCCAAGTTCGCTCAATGCTCGAACCTGATCATAATTCCTCATTCCACAAACCTTTATCTTCAAACTCATTTCAATTCATTTATAAATGTTCTGAGTGATTCACCCGGATTTTCTGTTTTCATAAAATTTTCACCAATCAAAAAACCTTTATAGTCATTTTCTCGAAAAAGATTTACATCAGATGGATGACTTATTCCACTCTCCGCAACCTTAATTTTATTTGAAGGAATTCTTGATGCAAGCTTTAAACTTCGATCAATATTTACTTCAAATGTTTTTAAGCTCCTATTGTTAATGCCAACCAATTGAACCTCGTCACATACATGATCAAACTCATCCTCATCATGCAATTCTAAAAGAACTTCCATTCCTAACTGATTGGCAAGGGTTGCAAATCTTCTAACATCTTCTTTGGTTAAACATGCTGCGATCAACAATATCAGATCAGCACCGATTGACTTTGCTTCATGGATTTGAAATTCATCAATTATAAATTCTTTCCGCAATATTGGAATCTCAATATGATCCCTGACACTTGTTATATCATAATTTGTACCACCAAAAAATGTTTCATCTGTCAAAATTGATAAGGCAGATGCTCCAGCTTGTTGATACGATTGTACAATATTTAATGCATTTTCGGAGGTATTGATGATACCCTTTGAAGGTGACCTTCGTTTATGTTCTGCAATGATTCCTGATGCACCTTGGAGATTCAACGCATGACTGATGGAAATACAATTTCGTTGATAATAATTTGTTCTTGCCAAATCATCAATTGTAAGATGACGTTGAGTCAAAGCCACTTCTTCTTTTTTCTTTGCTATGATCGTATCAAGAATATTCATGCTTATTGTAAATCAATTAATTTTTTTAAAGCCTGAAATGCTTTTCCGCCTAATAAACTTTGTTGAGCCGCATCGTAAGCGCTTGCATAATCAGTAAATGATCCAGTCAACATCAAACCCATAGCAGCATTTGAACAAACAACAGCATTTTGAGCCGAAGTGCCTTTACCTTCAATGATCGTCATAAATATTTTCACCGCATCCTCAACCTTTTCTCCTCCCTCAATTGATGATGGATCAACAGTCATTCCTCCCAAATAGGCTGGATGATAGACACTTTCCCCTTCTCTTGTAATTACTTTGGTATCAGCAGTTAAGGATATTTCATCATACCCATCCAAAGAATGCACGATAGCAAATTTAGCTTCTTCGGATTGGAGGAGATAGTTATAGAGACGAGCGATTTCCAAATTATATACACCAATCAATTGGAATGCTGGCTTTGAAGGATTCACTACTGGTCCTAAAAGATTGAAAAAAGTACGCACTTTTAAATTTTTTCGAATGGGACCTACTGTTTTAAGCGCAGGATGAAAGAAAGGTGCATGCAAAAAGCACATATTGGCAACATCTAGTTCTTTCTGCAAGGCAGCTTGATCATTTTTAAATTTATACCCCACACTTTCCATTAGGTTCGATGCTCCACTGATTGTACTTGCGCCATAATTTCCGTGTTTTGCAACTGGGAATCCAGCACCTGCAATAATAAAGCAGGATAATGTTGATATATTGAATGTGTTTTTACCATCACCGCCAGTACCCACTACATCAATAACTTTTTTGCCCTGAAAGTCAATTGGAATAGAAAGCTCAAGTAATGCATCACGAAATCCCATCAGTTCATCTATGGTAATGGATCGCATCAGGTAAACAGTCATGAAAGCACTCAGCTCATGTTCATTATAAGCTCCTTTACCAATAGAGATAAGAATTTCTCTTGCATCCTCCCGAGACAGTGTTCTATGCTCAAATAAATAGTTTAATACTTTCTTCATTTAATTCATTTATGGTTTCAACCAATTCTCAATCATCTTTTTTCCTTGAGGGGTAAGTACGCTTTCCGGATGAAATTGTACACCTTGAACATCATAGGTTCTGTGTCTTAGTGACATGATCATACCAGATGCATCTCGTGATGTTATTTGCAAGTCATTTGGAAATTGATGCTCACTCACCACCCAACTGTGATAGCGTCCAACCTCTAAGGAAAGATCCAAATCTTTGAACCAGTCGTTTTTATGTTTAGCCCCTATTAAATTATTTTCTATTTGAATAGTTGTAGCAACGCCATGAAAAACTTTTGGCAAATTGATCAGCGTTGCACCAAATGCTTCTCCAATGGCTTGCTCACCCAAACAAACACCAAAAATTGAATGTGTTGGCGCGAATTGTTTAATTAGATCTAGCATTATTCCAGCTTCTTGGGGTATACCAGGACCAGGGGACAATAAAATTTTATTGTATTTGCCGATTTCTTCAAGCGTGATCTCATCATTCCTGAATACATCCACTTCTTCACCCAATATCTCTCTTGTCAAATGAACAAGATTATACGTGAAAGAATCATAATTATCCAATACAAGCAATTTCATTGAACCCACTTTTATGATTTTACTTTTGATTTATAGTTGTAGCGAGGTGTATTGCTTTTTTCAATGCTCCAAGCTTGTTATTTACTTCCTGTAATTCATTTTCTGGTATACTAGAGGCTACTACACCTGCACCAGCCTGATAAAACAGTGTATTATTTTTACTCAGGAAACTTCTAATGAGAATAGCATGATTGAATGCTCCATTGAATCCAACAAAACCAATCGCTCCACCATAAAAGGAACGAGCAGTTGGCTCATAAGTATCGATCAATTCCATAGCACGAAATTTTGGGGCCCCACTCAATGTTCCTGCAGGAAATGTTTTTGCCATCAATGAAAAAGGATTAGCATCATTTTTCGCCGTTGCCACCACTTCACTCACCAAATGAATTACATGAGAGTAAAATTTCACCTGACGGTATTGAGAAACCTGCACATGATCACAAACCCTGCTAAGATCATTTCTAGCAAGATCCACCAACATTACATGCTCTGCGTTTTCTTTTGGGTCCATGAGCAAACGTTCTGCCTCTTTTCTATCTAAAGCATCATCACCTGTACGTTTAAAGGTTCCAGCAATGGGGTGAACAGTTGCTTTTCCATTTGCAACAATCAACTGACTTTCTGGAGATGAACCCATAAGTCTGTAATCTCCGTAGTCAAAATAAAATAAATAGGGAGATGGATTAATCATGCGTAGCGCCCTGTAAACATTAAATTCATCGCCTTTAAAAGCCTGCTGAAATCTTCTGCTGAGAACAATTTGAAAGACATCACCTCGGTTGCAATGTGCAATGCCCTTATTGACTATTTCAATGTAATCATCATTAGTCATATTTGAATTTTCCTCACCCAAAGCAGTAAATGGAAATTGAGGAAGGTCCTTGCCATAAATGATATCTTCTATTTTTTGCTTATCTCCATGTAAACCATCAATATGATTTTCTAGCAACAACATCTCGTCTTTAAAGTGGTCAATTGCTATAATATATTGATATAAGCGATAACGCATCAAGGGAATATATTCACCAGATGCTGTCGAATCTGATGCATAAGCTTTTTCGCGAAACTTGACTGTTTCAAAAAATGTAACAGCATCATAAGTTGTATATCCAAATAGTCCCTGAGCATAGGATTGCTCTTTGCCGGTTTCAGCAATTTCGTACTGTTTCATGTACTTCCAAATCAACGCTGGAATATCTTCACCCTTTGAGTTGATGGATTGAGGAGATGCATTAGGATACTTAAATTCAACCGTTTCTCGAGAACTTATCTCCATTCCTCCTATCGCATTAATAGCAATGAATGAAAAACTATTTTCAGAAGTGTGGTGATCTGTACTCTCCAGTAAAATGGTATCGCGAAATTTATCACGCAATCGCAAATAAATTCCAACAGGTGTATAGAGATCAGCCGGCAATCTTTTAAAACTTGTGCTGAGTTTAATTTTTTCCATTTTTTGATTCATCGGTATTAAAAATAAAAGCCCCGAAAATTCGGGGCTTTGAATATGTTATAAAACAAGATTGACTACCCCAGCTAAGAGATAGTATGCCAACCGTTGTTTGTATAATTCAGTATCATTTAAACAAAATTGCAGAAAAAGATTCAATTATCCAACTGGAAAGTAAAATTATCTGGATCAAAACAGGAAAAACCTATTTTACAAAACGCTTGATCTCACGCTGGGTCTCTCTTTCTTTGATACTCTCTCTTTTATCATGTAATTTCTTCCCTCTTCCAAGTCCGATTTTCATTTTTGCGTATCCCCTTTCATTGAAGTAAATGCTCAGTGGAATGATGGTGAACCCTTTCTCCTTCAGTTTTTGGCTAATTTTACCGAGCTCTTTTCTTTTGAGCAATAATTTTCTTTCTCGCGTAGGATTATGGTTAGCATAACTTCCAAATTCATAAGGTGAAATATGTAATCCTTTTACATAGAGTTCTCCTCGATCCATCAAACAATAGCTATCATTGAAACTAACCCTACCGTCTCTGATGGCTTTGACTTCAGTACCAGTCAATATCATACCCGCATCAAATTTTTCTTCGATGAAATATTCGTACGAAGCAGATCGATTTTTGATTTCCATCTTGAGTGTACCAGCTATTTTGTACTAACTGGCAAAAAGTGAGAGCAATGTCGAGATCTTATTTTTGAGATCCTTCCTTCCGACGATCATGTCCAAAAATCCGTGTTCAATAAGAAACTCAGAAGTTTGGAAGCCTTCTGGCAAATCTTTCTTGATGGTTTCTTTGATCACACGTGGACCAGCAAATCCAATCATGGCGCCAGGTTCACCGATATTAACATCTCCTACCATGGCAAAAGATGCTGTTGTACCGCCATAAGTTGGATCAGTACAAAGTGAGATATAGGGTATGCCTGCAACAGCAAGCTTACTGATTTTACCAATTGTCTTGGGCAACTGCATGAGCGAAAACGCACTTTCCATCATTCGTGCACCACCACTCTTACTTATGATCATCAATGGAATTCTATGTTCTAGGCAATATTCAGCAGAACGTGCAATTTTCTCTCCCATTACACTTCCAAGAGAACCTCCAATAAAATTGAAATCCATACAAGAAACCACCAGATTATGTCCACCTACTTTACCAACAGCAGATGTTATTGAATCATGAAGTCCTGTTTTAGAATAGGCCTCATCCAAACGCTTCTTATAAGGCTTCAAATCATTGAACCCGAGGAAATCTATTGATTTCACTTCGGCAAACAATTCAGTGTATTGGTGCTCATCGAATAAAAATTCGAAGTATTCTTCACTGCCAATGCGATGGTGATAATCACACTTAGGACAAACAGACAAGTTCTCCTTCAATTCATCTGTAGTACATGTGTATTTGCAAGAGGGACATTTAGTCCATAAACCATCGGGAGTCTCTTTTTTTTCAGCTGTTGAGGTACTAATCCCTTTCTTACGCCTCTTGAACCAACTGTTAGAGGATGTTTCCTGTTCAGGCATTGAACCTGAAAGTTGTGCATTAAAGTCTTCTTCTCTTTTAAGTGCCATTCGCTACAATTGTTGTTTCAAGACACAAATATAATCTATCCATTTTTTATGGAGCGACTATATATAAAATATTGAAAATCAATTAAAAAGAGTTGGCTGTTTTGAGGAAGATGGCGATTCAAGCCATTCAATCTCAGTACTTTTGGTGAAATCAACAAGCTTGGTACCAACTGCCTTCCAACCCATCACTTCTGCAAAATCATTCACTTTAACCTTGGTTTGCTTTGTCTGAGTACCCCTACCTGATTTGATCAGTGCAACTGGACTAGGATCGGTTGAAACGGCTTCTATATAATTACCATCTGCTTCCTTAATGAAATAAAACTTATTATGAAGTGTTGTTGTTTCAATTTTAAATCGCTTCAAATTAAACTGCAACTTTTCATTATCCAAATAGATGGCGGTTATGATTTTAGAAGGTTCAAATTTTTCAATTTTGATCAATTTCTCTTGATCAAATCGCTGAGTCAGCTCTGTATCAGTGATCTCATAATATCCATCATGATAAATAACGAGCAATTGATCATCAGGAGAAAAAGTACCCAGATAAGTTCCTTTTTCTTCGGTATTCAATCTTCCGAATGTATCATCAAACCAGAGATTTCTTCCACCAAGGGTTGATTTGCCTGCTTCAAGCAGTTTTACATTTTTAATTGGATATTTTGTGACTTGGTTACCAACAGAGTTTCTTCCCTTGATATCTAATGAATCAAAATAAAATTCGAGTTGTTTGTTTCTCGCACTGCAATTGGGACTCAAAATAACAGTAACAGACTCGGCTTCACCATTTGCATTTGCTGTGAAGTAATTTACTTTAGACTTATCACTACCCTTTGTTAAGTCATATTCCTTATCACGCGTTACACCCATTACATTGAAACGTTTTGCATACGACATGCCCGTTGCACCATCGGTATATATCATATTATAAGTAGTGCGTTCATCATTCTTATGGAATACAGCAGCATAAAGAATATCCTTACCGATGTATACCTTATCATCCACTTTAACAACTTTCATGATACCCTGTTTTGTGAAAACAATGACATCATCTAAATCTGAACACTCTGCAACAAATTCATCCTTTTTTAAACTGGTGCCAATAAAACCCTCTGCTCGATTCATATACAGACGAACATTTGCGATAGCAACTTGACGCGCTTGTATTACATCGAAAAGTTTTATCTCAGTTTTTCTCTCCTTACCTTTTCCAAATTTTTCTTTGAGTCCCTCGAAATAAGCAATTGAATACTCAACCAAGTTGTTAAGGTCATGCTTCACCTGTTTCATTTCAGCTTCCAGACCTTTGATTTGTTGATTCAATTCATCAATATCCAGTTTGTAAATCCTCCTGACTGGCTTTTCCGTCAGTTTAATAATATCATCTCTTGTGATTTCTTTCTTGAAATTTTTCCTGTAAGGATCAAAAGCTTTCAGAATAGAATGAAGTACTTTTTCCCAATCTTCATGCTTTTTCTCCAGCTCCTTGTATATTTTTTCTTCAAAGAATATTTTTTCAAGAGATGTAAAATGCCATTTCTCCTGTAATTCAGCTAACCTAATTTCAAGTTCCTTCTTCAACAGATCTTTTGTGTAATCCGTTGAATGCTGCAGCAATTCAGTAACAGTACCAAAAACTGGTTTTTGATCAATGATCACACATGCATTGGGCGCAATACTCACTTCACAATCTGTAAATGCATATAATGCATCAATGGTGATATCTGAAGATATACCCGCAGCCAACTCTACCAGGATTTCAACTTCTGCAGCAGTATTATCAGTTACCTTTTTGATTTTTATTTTTCCTTGATCATTCGCTTTGACGATGGACTCCATCAATTGCGTTGTTGTTACTCCGAATGGAACATCCTTGATCACAATACTCTTCTTATCAACTTCTTGGATATGTGCACGGCAACGAACCCTACCTCCCCTTTTTCCATCATTGTAATTGCTCACATCGATCATTCCACCGGTCTGGAAATCAGGAAATAGCTCGAATTTTTTACCCTTCAGGAATTTGATTGATGCATCAATTAATTCAATAAAATTATGTGGAAGAATTTTTGTTGACAATCCCACTGCAATACCCTCGGCACCTTGCGCAAGCAACAGAGGGAATTTCATTGGAAGATTGATGGGTTCTTTTTTTCTTCCATCATAACTCAATTGCCACTCAGTTGTTTTTGCATTAAAGGCTACTTCAAGGGCAAACTTGCTCAATCTTGCTTCAATGTACCTTGCAGCTGCTGCATCATCCCCTGTTCTTACATCACCCCAGTTACCTTGCGTGTCAATCAGTAGGTCTTTTTGTCCGATGTTCACCAAAGCATCCTGAATACTGGCATCACCATGCGGATGATATTGCATGGTTTGCCCAATAATATTAGCCGCCTTATTCAATCGTCCATCATCCATTTCTTTCATGGAATGAAGAATTCTTCGTTGAACAGGTTTTAGACCATCATTGATTTCAGGAACAGCTCTTTCCAAAATAACATAAGATGCATAGTCAAGAAACCAGCTTTTATATTGACCGGTAACACCACCCTCTTGATCGAACTCAGTAATAAATTTATTTTTTGCCATTGCTATTCAGTAGTTTCTACAGCAGATCTCTTCTTGATTTCAAAATCTTTCATACCAGCTATTTTTCCTGACACCTCATATTTTTCGTTTTGCTGTAGCATGGTTTTCAAACGCCAAAGCAGAAATGCATCGCCGGTAGTTTCCTTGTTTTTAGATAAAAATGAATGAATGATTTTTGAAGCCTTTTGTGGATCAGGCATGATGAATCGGGAAAGATCTGTATCGTAGTAATGTTCTTCCTTATGTAATATTTTTTTACCCCCTTCCAACAACCTAACCATCGATCCCTGAGCACAAATTTTATTCCACTCATCCCCATCTACTTCAAACTCACTGGTTGTAACAGGCCTAGCAAGTTTTTTTGCTTTGATAAATTCTTTGGGAGGGATTTGACTAAGCCATTCTGGATAAAAAATATTTCCTTTTTCATTAATAAAGGGAAGGTTGTTCAAATACAATATCTGAACGCGCCCTTGAAATCCAGCAAGTTGACTAACCAACCAGTAATACCCGCAAACATCATGTTTATTTTGAGCAGCCCATATCCACAATTGCTCATTTTCATCATTGGTAAGTTTTTCAGCGATATCCAAGAGTACCTGTTCATCATTTACCTTATCCTCTTCAACTGATCCCTCATAATCGCCACCTTCCAAAACATTATTCCACCATTCTTTTCTTTGCAATGCACCCTCAGGAGTGAATATATTTTGCAGGGGGCCTACAGCATAATCATCCCTGATAATTTTGATTTCACCAGCCATTGACTCATCCATTTCAATAGCCTTCTGCAATACTTCTACATCTGGTTCATTAAATACAATGTGAATCATACAATTAAATTGATTGTTCTACAGCATCAAGTTCTATGCGCAAGTTGGAGACAATAAAATCTTGTCGCTCTTGCGTGTTCTTTCCCATATAATATTCCAATAGTTGCTGGATATGAATTTGATTTTCTAAAATAACTGGAGTCTTTTTCATATCAGCACCGATAAATCTTTTGAATTCATCAGGAGAAATTTCTCCAAGTCCCTTGAAACGAGTAATCTCAGGTTTTGATCCAATCTTTTTTATCGCTGCTTGCTTTTCCGCTTCGGAATAGCAATAGATTGTTTCCTGTTTATTTCGAACCCTGAACAAGGGTGTTTCAAGAATATAAACATGTCCATCTCTTACAAGGTCAGGGAAAAATTGCAGGAAGAAAGTCATCAACAACAATCTGATATGCATGCCATCCACATCGGCGTCAGTTGCAATGATAATATTGTTGTAACGCAAATCATCCATTCCCTCTTCAATGTTCAGTGCGTGCTGCAACAAATTGAATTCTTCATTCTCATACACTACTTTTTTTGTGAGACCAAATGAATTCAAAGGTTTTCCTCTCAAACTAAAAACAGCCTGGGTTTCAACATCCCTTGATTTTGTGATGGATCCGCTTGCAGAGTCACCCTCAGTAATAAAAATGGTACTTTGGAATTGTTTAGCGATAAAATCCTCCTTCCCTTTGGATGGCGGTTCATCATTGAGGTGTATACGGCAGTCCCTTAGTTTTTTGTTATGAAGATTTGCTTTTTTAGCTCGCTCATTTGCTAATTTTTTGATTCCTGCCAATTCTTTACGCTCACGCTCACTCTGTTCTATTCGTTTCTTTAATGCTTCTGCAACTGTAGGATTTTTATGCAAATAATTGTCTAATTCTTTTGCAAAGAAATCTGCAACAAAAT
>JAFMEZ010000073.1 GCA_017856455.1 Parafilimonas sp. | reverse complement strand
ATATCAACCTCAAACACCACTACCGTGCTAATATTTGGCACCTTAGGCATGTTGATATTGGCAATAGGTTTGATCAGTTTTGTTGTTTTTCATCAGAGAAGAGTTATTAAATACCAAAAGCAATTGCAACGCCTTGAAGAAGAACAACAGCAAATACTTCTCAATGCTTCCATCCGCTGGCAGGAAGAAGAACGCCAGAGAATAGCAGCTGATCTGCACGATGATGCTGGTCCACTTTTAGCAACTGCTAGATTATACTTGAATGATAACCTGGTTAAACAAGATACCGTCACACAGTTACAAAGCATTTATAACGCCAAACAAATTATCGACGATACCATACAATTGATTAGGAATATATCTCATAGCCTGATGCCTCCGACGCTTAAAAACTTCGGACTCGAATCAGCTATCAATGATTTATTTCAAAAAATAAGTGGCTCAGGTGCCATTAGTGCAAGCTGTAGGTTCCATGAATACAAGGAAAGAATGGTTGCACAAAAGGAATTATTGATCTTTAGAGTAATTCAAGAATTAATCAACAATATCCTAAAACACAGTAACGCAAGCTTTATTCACCTTACTCAAAATATTATTGATGATAAATTTTACATATGGGTTAACCATGATGGAAAAGGAATCACACAAGAAGATTTTGAAAATATTAATAAGAGTTCAACAGGACTCGGACTAAAAAATATCCAAAGCAGAATGAAAGTTCTGAATGCCAATATCCTTTTTGAGAAAGATCCAAGCAAAACCTTTTATAAGGTTACAATTGAATTGCCAATTAAAACCGGCAAATTGAATTAACTGGAAATTTTTTAAAAATATTCATGCATGCAAGTGATCCGTGTAGGGATTGCCGATGATCATAAGATCTTTCGCAAAGGTATTATCCTTTCGCTTCGTCAGTATACAAATATTTCATTTGTACTAGAAGCCGAAAATGGTGATGATTTATTGGAGCAATTAAAAGAAAATCAGCCAGATATTATTTTACTTGATCTGAGAATGCCAGGAAAAGATGGTATCGAAACCACAAAAGAGATCAGTAAAATATATCCAAACATCAAAATTCTCATCATCACGATGTTTGAAGACGAGAGATTTGTAAGTCTACTGATGGAAAATGGTGCAAATGGTTACCTGCTGAAAAATGCAGAACCTGCTGAAATCAAAAAAGCAATCATGGAAGCCTATGTTCGCGGCTACTACCTCAATAACTTTGTAAACAGAATACTCCTCAAAAAATCTAGCTCCAGAATAAAAAATGCTCCTTCACTGAATAATGAAATCATCATTTCAGAAAGAGAAAAAGAAGTAGTCAGCCTCATCTGCCGAGAGTTTACTGCTTCAGAAATTGCTGAAAAACTATCCATCTCCCCTCGCACCGTTGAATCCATCAAAGATCGCCTTATGGAAAGATTTGGACTGAAAAACACAGCTGGACTGGTATTTTTCGCGGTGAAAAATGAATTAATCGACTAAGTATCACCAAAGAATCTACCTGCCATAAAACCTACCGATTCTATAACTTTGCACCTTATGAGCAGAAAAGGGAAAGTACTTGTTGCCATGAGCGGTGGTATCGATAGCACAGTGGTTGCTTTAATGATGCACCAACAAGGTTATGAAGTGATTGGCATCACGATGAAGACTTGGGACTATGCTACAGCTGGTGGAAGTAAAAAAGAAACAGGTTGCTGTAACCTCGACTCTTTTAATGACGCTAGAGCAGCCGCAGTACATCACGGCTTTCCGCATTATATTATAGATATTCGAGAAGAATTCGGTGATGCAGTAATAGAAAATTTTATTGAAGAATATATGGCAGGGAGAACCCCTAATCCTTGTGTAATGTGCAACACCCATATCAAATGGAGAGCCTTGCTGAAAAGAGCAAATGCACTTGATTGCGAATTCATCGCAACTGGGCACTATGCCAATATTCGTAATGAAAATGAGCGCTTCATCATCAGCAAAGGAAAAGATGAAACCAAAGATCAGAGCTATGTGCTCTGGGGACTTGAACAAGATCTGCTTTCCAGAACCATCCTACCCCTTGGCACTTACAGAAAAACAGAGATTAGACAAATGGCACTAGACTTTGGCTATCCTGAATTGGCTAAAAAAAGTGAGAGCTATGAAATCTGCTTTGTCCCTGACAATGATTACAGAGGATTTTTAAGAAGAAATGTAGAAGGATTGGATGAAAAACTTAAAGGTGGACTATTCGTTGATAAACATGGTAAAATTTTGGGCAAACATAGTGGCTACCCTTTCTATACAATTGGACAAAGAAAAGGACTAGAAGTTACACTCGGTAAGCCTGCTTTTGTAACTGCAATTGACCCAAATACAAATACGGTGGTACTTGGCGATGAAGAAGATCTTCTGAGAAATGAAATGCAGGTTGGTCAAATTAACATGATCAAATATGACAAGATTGAAGATGGAAAGGAAGCAATTGTAAAAATCAGATACAAAGATGCTGGAAATCAAGCAACCCTTTTTAACCAAGAAAAAGGTATACGTGTAAACTTTTATGATAATGCTAAAGGCATTGCACCTGGACAATCAGCTGTTTTTTATGAAGGTGATGATGTAATTGGTGGTGGAATCATTCAAAGAGAAATTCACAAATGAAAAAAGGATTACTCATTATAGCTGTTATAATTTCACTTTGGGGATGTCAAAAATCAAATGACATACTGCTAAGTGATAAAGTCCAATTATTCATTCCACTTGAAATTGGCAAATACATTACCTATAAACTTGACTCCACTGTTTATACAAACCTCGGCTCAACACAGGAAATACATTCCTACATCATAAAAGATACCATTCAATCAACTACTACAGATAACCTGGGAAGAACTGCTTTTAGAATTTCAAGACTTCGAAGAAACAATATTGATACCAATAACTGGGAACATATTGATACATATCTGGCAATAACTGATAGTACAAAATTGGAAATCATTGAATCCAATCAGCGCTATTTAAAATTACTTGCACCAATAAAAGATGCATTCAATTGGAAAGGCAATACATATATTAATACAATAAGCGGCAATGGACTTCAATTTCTTCACAACTGGGACTATACATATGATAATGTCAATGAACCGATGAAAATTAATACGCTGAATCTTAATGCTACAGTAAGTGTATTACAGCGAAATGATACAATTGGAAATCCCTCCAATAAAAACAACTATTCTGAAATCAATTATTCCAAAGAAATTTACGCTAAAAACATAGGACTGGTATTCAAAGAATTTAAACACCAAGTATGGCAACCAGCAAATGCAAATAACCCATCTGGCTATTTTGATGAAAACAGCTATGGAATTAAAATTTCTATACTAGGACATAATTTTTCAAGTCCCAAATGAAAAATATTCTTCTAATATTTTTTTTCATTGGATGGATATCCGCATCAGCTCAATATTCCAGACACATCATTGAACTTACTGACAAAAAAGGAACTATATATAACCTGAATAACCCTTCAACTTTTCTTTCTGCTGCTGCAATAGATCGAAAGAAAACTTTTAATATCCCCATAGACAGTTCCGACCTGCCTGTTACTTCGAAATATATAGACAGCATATCATCGTTCTCAGGCGTAAGGATAATCAATACTTCGAAATGGCTAAACCTTGTAGTGATTGAAACAACGAACAGCATTTCATTGGAAAAAATCAAGAACCTGGGATTTGTAAAAAAGGAATATCCAATTGCAAACAGATTATTCAAACCTGAAAATCAAACCCTCTCAACAAAGGTGGTTCAGGAAAATAAATTACAATCAAAAGAAATCAATTACGAAAATTCAATCCTGTATGGGAAAAGTTCAGAGCAAATTTCAATACACAATGGAGCATTCTTGCATGACAAAGGATTTCAAGGGAATGGAGTTAAAATAGCTGTCTTTGATGCAGGATTTTATAACTACCTAAAATATCCTGCATTTGATAGCATAAGATCAAGTGGAAGAATAAAATATACCTGGGACTTAGTGAATAATGAAGCATCTGTAAATGAAGATGATGCACATGGAATGAGTTGCTTATCAATCATGGGTGCAAATTTGCCGGGAATATTTGTTGGCAGCTCACCAAAAGCAGATTATTACTTATTCAGAACTGAAGACCCAAGATCAGAATTCCCAATAGAAGAATTCAATTGGTTAATCGCTGCAGAAAAAGCAGATAGTATTGGTGTTCAAATCATAAGTTCATCACTTGGATATACCACATTTGATGATCCTTATTTTAATCATCAATACAACGACTTAAACGGAAAAGGTACTATCGTAAGTAGGGCTGCATCCATTGCGGTTGCAAAGGGAATCATTGTAGCCAACAGTGCTGGAAACGAGGGTGATGACCCATGGAAGTATATTTCAGCCCCAGCAGATGGGATTAACGTTTTGGCTGTGGGTGCAATCAATACAAGTAATCAAATTGCTCCATTCTCCGGTTTTGGCCCATCCGCCGACGGAAGAATTAAGCCAGATGTAGTTTCAGTTGGACTTAATACTCAATTGATTTCTACTAATGGAAATGTAGGAATTGGAAATGGCACATCCTTTTCTAATCCAAATTTGGCAGGATTGATCGCTTGTCTATGGCAGGCATTCCCGGAATTCTCAAATCTTGAAATTCTACAGGCTGTAAAACAATCTTCCAGTCAGTATTTAACCCCAGACAACCGCAAAGGATATGGAATTCCAAATATGGTGGTTGCTTATCTTGACTTAATCAATCAAAGAGATGTTAGAAATGCGAAAAAGATCCTAACCGAAAAGAACATAAAACTGTTTCCAAATCCTTTTATAAATGCAATAAAAGTTGCATATAAGGCAAAAGAAAATGGATTATTTAATTGGATACTACTCAACGCAATTGGTCAAAAAATTCAGTCAGGTAGTTTATTAGTAAAGAAAGACGAATATTACGTGTTCAACATCAATGAGCTAGAAATACTACCAAAAGGGAAATATTATTTCACTTAT
>JAFMEZ010000072.1 GCA_017856455.1 Parafilimonas sp. | reverse complement strand
CCTATTGCCTGAAGTTTTTTAGCATGTTGTAAAACGCGTTCAGTAATCAGTGACTTGGATCTTATTCCAATAAGATGTGCATCTTTTATTTCCTGAATCATCTGCTCTTCAGGTAATGCCCCAGAAAATTTCTTTATATCGACATATCCAGCATCCTTAAATATCTTGATGGCAGCATCACTGATATTCTCAAAAAATACAATTTTGATTTTGTCTTTTGGATAACTGGTTTGTGTTGAATTACTCATTAGAAATTTATGTAATTTTATGCGAATTTAACAACTTCTAACCCCTATTCCAATTTAAGACCTGTGATGTTGAAAATCAAAGTATTTGTAGGATTATTCTTTGTTTTTTCGAGTCTATTTTATTTTGTAGAAAATAATTTACTGGGCAGTCCCAATAAACCCAATAACACCATCACCCCAATTGAAATCCCCGAGACAACCAGTCTTACCAATACGGAGGAGTTATTAAGAAAGAGTTCAACTAAATTCTTTGAAGAGAGCCTGCTTAGAACAAGATTCAACGGAGCAATACTTGTTGCTCACAATGGCAAAATTGTTTTTGAAGAATATGAAGGTTTGAAAGAAGTAATCAAAGGTGATCCGATTGATTCTGCAACTTCTTTTCATCTGGCTTCTGTATCCAAGACTTTTACTGGAATGGCTGTATTGAAACTATGGGAGGATGGAAAACTCAATATTGATGAAAAGGTTGACAAATACATCAGTGGATTCCCTTTTCATCAAATCACAGTTAGGAATTTATTGAGTCATCGATCTGGACTCCCCAACTACGTATATTTTGCTGAACAAGTGGGATGGAATAGAAAGAAATATTTGCACAACGACGACATGTTAAAACTGTTGATTGCAAATCGATCGAGATTGAGAATTGGCAAACCCAATGCTTATTTTGATTATTGCAATACAAATTATGCTCTTTTAGCTATTATCATAGAACGCGTATCTGGAAAGAGTTTTTCATCATACATGTATGAAACTTTCTTCGAACCAATTGGAATGACGAACACCTTTGTGTTTGATATTAATAAAACTGAGAAAGTACTTCCCTCCTTTAAATACAATAACCGATTGGAGCCCATGATGTTTTTGGATGCGATTTATGGTGACAAAAACATTTATAGCACTACCCGTGATATGTTGAAATGGGATATCGCCTTGAGTTCTGGAAAACTATTTAAACAGTCAACACTTGATCAGGCGTTTAGAGGTTATAGCTATGAACGTAAGGGAGTAAAGAATTATGGTTTAGGATGGAGGTTATATGAATTGCCATCTGGGAAAAAGATAGTTTATCACAATGGTTGGTGGCATGGAAACAATACCGTGTTCAGTAAATTGATGCAGGATTCCACTACAATCATTGTTTTGGGTAATAAATTCAACAGGAATATCTATCAAGCCAAGAAAATTGCAGGAATATTCCCTGGTTATGGTATTCAAATGGAGGATGATGAATAATATTCCCTCCAAACTATCTGCTTTAAACAGGAAAGATATATTTCAGCAATCAACTGAGGAAGTCAGGAAACGCTTAAAGACATTTGACCAATTTGCCCATAAAGGAACAAGAGGACATGCTGCTATAATTGCAGGCTCAGATGGAATGATGGGTGCATCAATTTTAGCCACATCTTCATGTATGAGATCGGGATGCGGTAAAACAACATCTATAATTCCCCAACAATACTATTCACTCATTCATGCTGCAGTTCCTGAAGCCTTAGTTCGCGACAACAATGACAAAGAATTAGACCTAAACACATTTGATGCAATAGCAATTGGTCCGGGTATTGGAATCACAAATCACTCAAGAATCTTATTAGAAAAGGTATTTCAGACTGGAAAATCAATGGTAATTGATGCAGATGCACTGAACATCATATCACAAACAGAAAATCCGTTTAGTCAAATTCCCTACAATGCAATTTTGACCCCTCATCACAAGGAATGGGAAAGGCTTGTGTCTAAGACTGATGACGATTATATTAAAATTAATACTTCACTTGAATTATGTAATAAATTCAATATCAATATATTGTTAAAGGGATACTTTTCAGTTTTTGTCACACCCTCTAATTTTTTCATCAATGGTACAGGTAATGCTGGGATGGGAAAAGCCGGAAGCGGAGATGTCCTTACTGGTATATTGGCCTCTTTGTTGGCCCAAGGCTATACTCCAGAGGATGCAGGAATAATCGGCATGTATATTCACGGGTTAGCGGGTGATATTGCGAAAGAAAATCTAGGTGAAGATTATATGACCGCCAGCGATATAATTCATTATTTATCAGCCTCTTTTATATCCATCAGGAACTAGGTCAAAATCCTATTTTTTACTTATTTTTGCAGCCCCCCAAAACGGGTGTATTCACAACTAACAAAACCGAGAAATACTGTTTATGGAAAATTTGATTTACCTCGTTCCTCTGATGGGTCTAATTGGACTCCTCTACACCATTGTGAAATTCAATTGGGTTTCAAAACAAGATGCAGGAACAGACCGCATGAAAGAAATCAGTAATTACATTGCTGAAGGAGCCATGGCTTTTTTAAAGGCTGAGTGGAAAATCCTTGGGTACTTTGTAGTTATTGTTGGTTTATTGCTTGGCTTCATGTCGACCAGTAATCCAAACTCACATTGGAGCATTGCTTTAGCATTTGTTTTTGGAGCTTTCAGCAGTGCCTTGGCTGGTTATATCGGAATGAAAGTTGCAACAAAAGCTAACGTTAGAACTGCCAATGCGGCTAGAACTAGCTTATCCAAAGCCTTGAATGTTTCTTTTACAGGTGGTGCTGTAATGGGATTAGGTGTTGCAGGTTTAGCAGTATTAGGTTTAGGTGGTTTATATATCATTTTGCAACAAATTTTCGCTCCAGGTGCTGCAGCTAATTCTGAGGAGATGGTCAAGACTATTGAAGTTTTAACTGGATTCTCTTTAGGTGCTGAATCAATTGCATTGTTTGCACGTGTTGGCGGTGGTATTTATACAAAAGCAGCTGACGTAGGTGCTGATCTTGTTGGTAAAGTTGAAGCTGGTATCCCTGAGGATGACCCAAGAAATCCTGCTACAATTGCAGATAATGTTGGTGATAATGTTGGTGATGTTGCAGGTATGGGTGCAGATTTATTCGGTTCTTATGTTGCAACAGTTTTAGCAACAATGGTACTTGGACAAGAAACCATTTCTCAAGATCAATATAATGGATTCGCTCCTATCCTATTGCCAATGCTTATTGCTGGTGTAGGGATTATTTTCTCTATAATAGGAACATTCTTTGTAAGAGTAAGTGATGCTGCTGGTATCAACACAGACAATGTACAGAAAGCATTGAACATGGGTAACTGGGGTTCAATCGTTTTAACTGCTATTGCTTGTGCAGGCTTAGTATATACTATTCTTCCTGCTGAAATGAGTTTAAGAGGATTGACGTTTACCAATAACGGTGTAATGGGTGCAATTGTGGTTGGATTAGTAGTTGGTACTTTAATGAGTATCATTACTGAGTACTATACAGCAATGGGCAAAAGGCCTGTGCTTTCAATCATCAAGCAATCATCAACCGGACATGCAACAAATGTCATTGGTGGATTGGCGGTAGGTATGGAATCTACATTACTCCCAATTTTAGTATTGGCAGGTGGTATTTGGGGTTCATATGCATGTGCAGGATTGTATGGTGTAGCCATTGCTGCTGCAGGTATGATGGCAACAACAGCCATGCAACTTGCTATCGATGCATTTGGTCCGATTGCCGACAATGCAGGAGGTATTGCAGAAATGAGTGAATTGCCTAAAGAAGTCAGAGAAAAAACTGACGTGTTGGATGCAGTAGGAAATACAACTGCAGCTACAGGTAAGGGATTTGCCATAGCATCAGCTGCATTAACTGCTTTAGCATTGTTTGCAGCCTATGTAGGTGTGATCAATCACAATGGGTATGCTATGGAAGGAATTGATATTTACAAAGCGAAAGTGCTTGCTTCTCTCTTTGTAGGTGCAATGATTCCATTTATATTTTCTTCACTTGCCATTAGAGCAGTTGGAGAAGCAGCAATGTCAATGGTTGAAGAAGTTAGACGTCAGTTCAAAACAATTGCTGGCATCATGGAAGGAACCGGCAAGCCTGAGTATGATAAATGTGTTGCGATTTCAACTGAAGCTTCTATCAAGAAAATGATGGCACCTGGTGCAATTGCAATCGTATCACCATTGTTGATTGGATTTATTCTTGGTCCTGAGGCATTGGGAGGATTCCTTGCAGGTGCTACAGTAAGTGGTGTATTGATGGGTATGTTCCAGAACAATGCTGGTGGCGCTTGGGATAATGCTAAAAAGAGTTTTGAGAAAGGTGTTGAAATCAACGGTGAAACTTATTTCAAGAAGTCTGAACCACATAAGGCTTCAGTAACTGGTGATACAGTTGGGGATCCGTTTAAAGATACATCTGGTCCTTCTATGAATATATTGATCAAATTGATGTCGATTGTTTCATTGGTTGTTGCTCCTACCCTTGCTCAATTGCACCATTCAGATGTACAGGCAACTGAAATCAAGAAAGAAAAAACAATTGAGGTTAAAGTAATTAATACCGATTCAACTGCGTCAGAAATCCAAGTAGTTGAAGGTCCTGATCAAGGTTTAGTTGGTGCATTGAAAGCGGATGGTTTAATCAAGGCAGGTGATAATACCATCGAATTTAAAAATGGCGTATTAACTGTTAATGGATCAACAGTAGATGCTGAGAAATACAAAACTTATATCAAAGGATCAGAGATGTCAATCAAAATAAAAGAATCAACAACTGCTAAATAAACTCTATAAGTTATAAACAAAAAACCCATTCATTTGAATGGGTTTTTTTATTGTAAGTATTTTAAAATTTTATTTTCTAGCAACTTTGAATGCAGCACTAGCAGAATTGCTTGATTTACTTTTACTTGTAACGGTTACAGAAACATCATAAAGTGTACCAGCAGATAAACCGCCAATTGAAATTTCACTTCC
>JAFMEZ010000007.1 GCA_017856455.1 Parafilimonas sp. | reverse complement strand
GGATTTTTATGCAAATAATTGTCTAATTCTTTTGCAAAGAAATCTGCAACAAAATTTTTCATGGATGGTCCACCTTCAAACATAAACTGTGAACCCAACTTTGTTTTGGTTTGCGATTCAAAAACTGGCTCTTGAACCCTTACAGCGATTGCTGCAACGATGCTTTGTCTGATGTCTGAAGTATCGTAATCTTTTTTGAAAAAATCACGTACCGTTTTCACAATTGCTTCCCTGAATGCAATGACATGCGTTCCACCTTGAGTGGTATACTGACCATTTACAAAACTGTAAATATCTTCTCCGTATTCATTGTTATGAGAAATGGCAACTTCAATATCTTCTCCTTTCAAATGGATCACAGGATACCTCAATTCATCCTCATTGGTATTTCTATGAAGCAAGTCTAGCAATCCGTTTTTACTGACAAATTTTTTGCCATTGAAATTAATAACCAGTCCTGCGTTCAAATAGCAATAATTCCAAAGTTGCTTTTCAATGTAATCAGGAATGAAATGGTAGTTACGAAAGATCTGATCATCTGGAATGAAATTCACTTCTGTTCCGTTCGATTCACTACTTGAAGTTTCTTTATGCTCTTTTGAAAGCGCACCCCTTGTGAATTCTGCAGTTTTTTCTCTTCCTTCTCTGAAGGCCCTCACTTTAAAATATTCACTCAGCGCATTCACAGCTTTTGTTCCTACGCCGTTTAGACCAACACTCTTTTGAAAAACCTTACTATCATATTTTGCTCCCGTATTGATCTTGCTTACGACATCCACTAATTTACCCAAAGGGATACCACGACCATAATCACGAATCATTACCTGCTTTCCATTCAGCTCAAGATCAATTTGCTTTCCATAACCCATCATGTGCTCATCGATGCAGTTATCCATTACTTCTTTCAGCAACACATAAATACCATCATCCTGACTGCTTCCATCCCCCAATTTTCCAATGTACATACCTGGACGGAGACGGATATGTTCTTTCCAGTCGAGGCTCTTTATAGAATCCTCGTTGTATTCAAATAAATTACTGTCCTGTTGTTTAGCCATAAATTCTCACCTCAATCTTGATTTTTAGCCAGTGCACATAATGCCTTGGTTCCCAAAGATAAATGAATGAATCCTGCCAATATAATGCAGGTTATCAACGCAGTGTGTATAATTAAACGGGCATGTAAATCAATCAGTTCATGCGCTTTTTGATCGTACTAACCTGCTCCTGCAAATTATTTACCAATTGAGCAAGCTGACCAACATCCCAACGTTGTTGCTGCGCTACTTTTGATATCACCATTTGAGCCTGCCATATTTCTAAAATATCTTCAGCATTGATCTGATATGGCTGAAAAGATGGATTATCACTTGTAAGGGTGACTTTATTTTTAGCTTTTACTGATCGTGAAACACGCTTGTAAACAATTCCTTCATTTCTACTGACAACAATACAAGCAGCATTTTGCTTTATGTCATCCAGCGAATCCATTTTTTGTCCCACAATTATCGACCCACTTGGCGTTGGCAACATACTGTCACCTATAATTTCAAATGCCCTGAAATTTCCACTTCCTAACATCGGAAGCGTAAACGTATTTAATTCATCTATAAACTCATCATCAGCATATCCTGCCAGATATCCTGCAGCAGCTTTCATTGGGACAAAATGAATCAGGTTGTTTTCACCTGCCATTTTCATCTGACGTCTTTTTGCAAGATAATTGCCCTTCGATTCGCTAAGATCCCTCCTCAGCAAATCATCCAGACTCACCCTAAATAAATCACTAACTACCTCCAATACATCCACCCTGGGCTCCGCGCGTTCCTCTTCATAAGCCCCAAGCAATGAACGCTTGATTTGAATTTTTTGTGCAAATTCCTCCTGTGTGAGTCCCTTTAACTTGCGCAGATATTTCAAATTTTGTCCTGCAAATGACTGTGACATACTAATGATTTTGGGGCAATATACTAAATATTTTAGTTTTCAAACTATTTTGCTAAGTTTTTTTTCAAAATGAGATTTGATGCAAATAAAAACCGACTTATAAATATGTGGTATTTTCGATTTCGCTATGACAAAAAAGAAAAATACTGGTCGGGAGAAACCGATCATACTTGTAGTAAACGATGATGGTGTGAGTGCTCCTGGTATCAATCACCTTGTGGAAGCAGTTAAAGATTTAGGACGTGTTGTGGTGGTTGCACCTGATAAACCTCAATCGGGCATGGGACATGCCATTACCATCGGCTATCCCCTCAGGTTACATAAAACCCATATTCCAGCAGATGTCGAAGCATGGGGATGTAGTGGCACACCTGTTGATTGTGTAAAACTCGCAGTTGACAAAGTACTTCACCGCAAACCAGATATTTGTTTAAGCGGGATTAATCATGGTGCAAATCACTCCATCAATGTCATTTACTCAGGTACCATGAGTGCTGCCATTGAAGCATCCATTGAAAATATCCCTTCAGTTGGATTCTCCCTACTCGATCACAGCTTAGAAGCGGATTTCAGTGGAGCGAAAAAGTATGCAAGAATGATTGTGGAAAGGATGCTTTCAAAAAAGGCCGACAAACATATGTGCCTGAATGTAAACATTCCTTCAGGCGATGTTGCATTGATCAAAGGTGTAAAGGTTTGTAAGCAGGCATATGCTAAGTATCAAGAAGACTTTAAGGAAAGAAAGGATCCAATTGGGAAAAAATACTATTGGCTTACTGGTGAGTTCCTGAACCTTGAAAAGAGCAAAGACACAGATGTTTGGGCCCTACAAAACAATTATGTAAGCGTTGTTCCAGTTCAATATGATCTGACCAACTATGCCTTGAAAAAGAAAATTGAAAAAGATTATACTTGGTAATGAAATCGAAGGATAATTATTTACTCGGACTTTTCATTGGGGCGATATTACCCGTGTTGAGTTTTTTCGGATACTATTACTGGAAATTCAGCCTGTTTAGTTTCAATGAATTCATTGAATTACTATCACAAAACAAATCCCTTGTTACTGCATTAAGCATTCCTTGTTTACTATTGAATATTGTTTTCTTCACATTGTTTATCAATGGAAGAAAAGACAAAACAGCAAAAGGAATTTTTATCATCTCTATTATCTATGCCGTCTCTGCCCTGCTGTTTAAATTTTTATCATAAAATAAGTGGATGAAATATTACATCATTGCCGGGGAAGCATCAGGTGATTTACATGGAAGCAGACTTATTCATGCCATCAAAAAAAATGACCCCAATGCTCAATTTCGCGCTTGGGGAGGAGATTTGATGCAAGCAGAGGGTGCAGTACTCGTCAAACACTATCGTGAACTCGCTTTCATGGGATTTATTGAAGTCCTGAAAAATATATTAACCGTTCTATCCAATCTTTCTTTCTGCAAGAGTGACATCAAATCTTTTCAACCAGATGCAGTAATATTTATCGATTATCCAGGATTTAATCTTCCCATTGCAAAATTTGCTAAGGCACAAGGATATAAAACAGTCTATTATATTTCACCCCAGGTTTGGGCATGGAAGGAAAAAAGAGTTAACCTTATTAAAAAAGCAATTGATCTGATGTTGGTCATTCTTCCATTTGAAAAATCATTTTACGAAAAATGGAACTATAAGGTTGAATATGTTGGTCATCCACTCATTGAGATCATTGAAAACTTTAAAAATGATCCAGCGCATATTTCATTTTCAAATCATTTTAAAAGCAATCAGTCTAAAAAAATCGTAGCGATACTACCGGGATCCAGAAAACAGGAAATTGAGAAAAAACTTCCTATCATGCTGGATGCAACAAAAAAGTTTCATGATATTGAATTCATCATCGCACAAGCACCCGGAATCGATGATTCATACATCAATGATTACATCAAAGGCTTCGAGAATATTTCTATTTGGAAAGACAGAACTTATCAACTCCTCTCCATTGCAGATGCTGCGATGGCCACCTCAGGTACTGCAACACTTGAAACAGCGCTATTTGGCGTGCCGGAAATTGTTTGCTATAAAACCTCTAGCGTATCCTATGCACTTGGAAAATATTTTATCAAAGTACCATATATCTCTTTGGTCAATTTAATCATGAATAAAGCAATCGTAAAAGAATTGATTCAAGATGAATTAGATTCAGCATCTATCACAAGAGAACTGGGAAAAATTTTGAACGATACTCATGTGAATATTCAAATGAAAAAATCATTTGAAGAACTTCGAAACATCCTCTTACCTGGAGGAAATGCGTCAGTAAATGCAGCTAAATTGATTCAGCAATTACTGAACAATTGATTCATTTATTTTTTGAAAAAGAGCCTTACAATAATTACAATTATTGCAAAAAGAAACAAAAGGATCGACAATCTATTGATGCCATGCATGTACTTCACCCATGTTGTATTGGGTGTATCTTCATCTTTTTTTCTCAAGTAGAGATACGTTGCAATTTGCTTCCAGATACCCATAACTTTTATTTTTAGGCAGTCAATAAACTACATCCGCGAATATCACTGCGATCGATTCTTCCCATCATTTCAAATCCACCATCACCTGTAAACCTTGCCAAGTCATCTGTTGCAATAAAGCTTACACTATCACGATTCGCAAGATCAATTACATTGATAACACCTGTTCGATGAATATGTTCATTTTGATTCCATGTCTCAAAAGGATCGTCTGTCGACCTCAATATTACTTTTAATTTATCATTAGAATAGTAAATTCCATTCCCTTTTGAATAGGCCTGAGACATCAATTCTGTCATTCCATATTCAGCATGAATGGCATCCACCCCAAATCCTGATTTCAATGTTTGATGCAATTCGTCTCTTGTGATCTCTTTTTTTCTCCCTTTCATTCCACCTGTTTCCATGATGATCGTATGATTCAACTTTGAGGGAAAGGATTCTACAAAATCCAACAGTGCATAAGTGACACCGATTAGAATTGTTTTTTGTTGTTTAGCTTCTAACGCTTTCAAGACCTCATTCAGGCGACTGAAATCATTCAGGAAAAATCCACTTGATGGATGGTTACTCAAATGAATCAGATGATCAACCATGGCAACCAATGAAGAATTTGATCTTTCCAAATAAGAAGGCAGTAACCCAAGGAAACAGAACGCTGATGGATCACCATATTGTTCTTTAAAAATTTCAACTGTATTGTTCAAATATTGCATCAAATCACTGATACAGTGTTTACTATTTACCATGCCAGTTGTTCCACTACTCTCAAAACAGATAGCTGGATCAAATTCTCCTGTCTTAACCTCATGAGTTTTAAAAAAAGAAATGGGTAAGCATGGAATTGCTTCTAAACTGGTAATATTATGTGGATCAACATGAAGCCCTTGAAGGAATTTCTTATACAATGGGTTGGCTTCTGATTGATAGGTAAACAACCGCAAGGCATCTTCCAAAAATCTTTGATCAGACAAGGTTAAAGGTTGTTTAAAATGGTTGAAATGGAATAGGTTTTTCGTCCCGAATCGGTTAATTTTGAACTGGAGCAAAGTTACATGAGAAAAATCTTCCTGTACATATTGTTGGCGATTTTTATGGTTGGATGCGAGAAAGACAACTTTGAATCAAAACCTTCTCTTAAAATCAACAGCATCAGTGCAAATAAAATTTTTGCTGGCGAGGACCTTCAAATCAAATTACAATTGAGCGATTTGGAAGGCGACTTTTTAGATACCATCTGGATCAAAAAATCAACCACCACTTGTACAAGAAGTAATTTTACTGATTCAAGCCTATTTCAAATTCCGTCTGACTTACCAAGAACAAAAAATTTCAGTGCAGAATTAATTCTTACCCTTAATTACAGTGTTGTTCTTCAGCCTCGCTGTTTTTCAAGTGATACAACCACATTCAGCTTTTGGGTAAAAGATGAGAAAGGCAATAAAAGCGATACAGTTAAAACATCCCCTATTATAATTTCGAGATAAATATTTTTATGGCAAAGTCAATCAAATCAAAAAGATTATTGAGTGATGCATCATATGCATTTTTGAAAGAATATATCAACACCCCCTCTCCAACTGGATTTGAGTCTGGTGGACAAAAATTATGGCTGAAGTATATTCAGCAACATGTTGATGATATCATGACGGATCCCTATGGCTCTGTAGCTGGAATCATCAATCCAAAAGAAAAATTCAAAGTCGTTATTGAAGCACATGCCGACGAGATCAGCTGGTTCGTAAATTATATATCAGAAAACGGATTGATTTATCTAAAACGCAATGGTGGCGTTGATCATCAAATTGCACCCGGAAAAAGAGTGCTCATTCACGGAAAAAAAGGATCAGTTAAAGCTGTTTTTGGATGGCCGGCAATTCATACCAGAATTGGTGGCGGTGAGAGAAAAGATCCTCAGCCGGCAGTTGAAAACTTGTTCCTCGACTGTGGAGCAAAAAACAGAAAAGAAGTTGAAACACTTGGTATCCATATTGGTGCAGTTGCAACTTATGAGGAAGGTTTTGATGAACTCGCCTATAATTATTTGATTGGAAGAGCAATGGATAACAGAATAGGTGGATTCATGATTGCTGAAGTGGCGAAAATGATCAGAACAAATAAGGTAAAGTTGCCCTACTCCCTTTATGTTGTAAATGCTGTACAAGAAGAAATTGGACTCAGAGGAGCAGAGATGATTGCCAGAAGAATAAAACCCGATGTTGCAATTATTACAGATGTTACACATGACACCACAACTCCAATGGTAAATAAGATCATTGAAGGTGATGTGGCATGCGGAAAAGGTCCATCGCTGGCATTCGGACCAGCGGTTCATAATAAATTACTTTCTGTGGTTGAAAATGTAGCCGCAAAGAAAAAAATTCCTGTTCAAATGAGAACAGTGTCACGCAGTACTGGAACAGATACTGATTCTTTTGCTTATGCAAATGATGGATGTCCATCTGTTTTAATTTCCATTCCACTTAAGTACATGCATACTACTGTTGAGATGCTTCACAAGGATGACATTGAAAATACAATAAGGTTGATGTACGAAACACTTGTCAGCATCACACCTAAAACCAATTTGAGTTATTTTTCATAATTGACAAGTTTGTAAACAATAGAAGCTTGGTGTTGTGAGTATGTAGACTGGTAATGGGTTCTGGCGTATTGAAACTGTAAGCTATTTAAATTAAGTCTTAGGCCATACCCAAATCCTGTTAATCCGCTTGCCAGATTGCGAATTTGTAATTCCTTTCTTCTGAGAAAATTATACCCAAGTGAGAGGACGATTTTTTCACCAACGATTAAATCTGTACCTGCAATTAAATGGCTTAGAATTTTTGAACCAAATCCATTTTTGACAGTTGCTCCATAATTATCAATATTAAACACCTGATCATTGTATAACAAATCAAATTGATGCAAACGCTGTGCAGTCAATGAAAAACGAATGGGTGCTTTTTCAAGTTGTTTGGTAACGCCTAGCAAAAGATCAAAAGGAAGATCTTCTGACTGATTTGCATATGTTTTTACTTGTACCCCCATGTTCCTTGCAGCAAATCCTGCTTGGAGCATACGCTCTTCGTCATAATAATTGATTCCAATATCTGCTGCCAATCCCAAACTTGAATAGGCTCCATATCGTGAATTGATGAATTTAATATTTGCACCATAGAACCATCTTTCTTCATACTGTCGTGACGCTGCGATTGAAATCATTTGATCATAGGCAGTAAAATTTCCCATGATATTTCCAGCAGCATCAGTTTGAATTTCATTACCATAAAGCAAATGTGCAATACCTCCTGCAAATGTGGTATTTAACCTTTCATGATAATATGCCCCAGTACCAAAGAGTCCCTTTATGGTTGGAGCAATTGATGTAAAGTTTGCAGAGATATTACCATGATGACTCTCTCGCAACAAAGCCGGATTATCCAAATACAAACCAATGTCATTATTAAACAGTGAAATATTCCTACCGCCAAGCACATTTGCCTGCGGAGTCCATTGCATCCTCAGAAAATTATATGTCGATGATCCGCCCAATGTTTGAGCACTGACATCAACCAAAAAAAGATTCAAAAAAAACAGGCATGCAAAAAAGCGCATGCCCGAAATTAGTAAGGTGCCTTCAATATTAAAAATTAAACCAGCGCCAATTCAAGTACTTGTTGCATTGTTTTCACATAGTGGAAACGCATGCCTTTGATGAATTCAGCATTGATTTCTTGAACATCTTTTTCATTTTGACAGCAAAGTATGATCTCTTTTAATCCTGCTCGCTTTGCTGCCAGCACTTTTTCTTTAATTCCTCCAACTGGCAATACCTGTCCACGTAAAGTAATCTCCCCTGTCATCGCCAGAAATGGCTTTATCTTTCTTCCAGTAAATGCTGATGCCAATGCAGTCATCATCGTGATTCCAGCACTTGGGCCATCTTTAGGAACTGCTCCCTCTGGAACGTGGATATGAATATTTTTCTTTTTGAACATTTCAGCGTCTATACCAACCTTTTTGGCGTTGGCCTGTAAATAAGTAAATGCAGTTGAAGCACTTTCCTTCATTACTGTTCCGAGATTACCAGTTAATTGTAAATCACCCTTCCCTTCACTCAAAGTAGTTTCAATAAACAATATATCTCCTCCAACATAAGTCCATGCTAGTCCAACTGCAACCCCAGGCATGTTTGCAGTTTTATACATTTCATTCGAATATTTTGGCCTACCTAATATTCTTGTAACATCATTCTGTGTGATGTTTGATTTGACCTTTCCTTTTATGGCAACATCTTTTGCATAGCTTCTCATGATGCTTGCAATTTGTCGGTCCAACTCCCTCACGCCGCTCTCACGGGTATAGTTTTCTATCAGGTATGTCATTACCTGTTGATTCATCTTCAGGTCATAGTCTTTGAGTCCGTGCAACTCTTTCTGTTTGGGCAACAAATGTGTTTGAGCTATTTTTTCTTTTTCTTCAACCGCATATCCAGTCAAATCAATTATCTCCAAACGATCACGCAATGCAGGTTGAATACTTTGCATATCATTTGCGGTTGCAATGAATAAAACGCGACTCAAATCATATTCTAATTCCAGGTAATTGTCATAAAAAGTATTGTTCTGCTCAGGATCTAATACTTCTAACAATGCTGATGAAGGATCTCCTCTAAAATCTTTTCCAACTTTATCAATCTCATCCAAGATCATAACCGGGTTAGATGATTTTACCTTTCGGATAGACTGCAAAATCCTTCCGGGCATAGCCCCAATATATGTTTTACGGTGCCCACGTATTTCACTCTCATCATGGAGTCCGCCTAAACTAAATCGAACATACTTTCTTCCAATTGCGCTTGCGATACTTTTTCCAAGAGAAGTTTTTCCAATACCAGGGGGACCTACAAAGCAAAGAATCGGACTCTTCATATCCCCTTTTAATTTCAGTACTGCTAAATATTCCAATATTCTCTCCTTGATTTTCTCCATTCCGTAATGGTCTTTATCAAGTACTTTCTTAGCTTTCTTTAAATCATAACTATCCTTAGTGCAGTCGTCCCATGGAAGATCAAGCATGAGATCAACATGATTGTATACAGTAGAATAATCTGGTGTGCTTGGATGCATGCGTTCCAATTTTTCTATTTCTTTTTGGAACAATTCTTTTGCTGCAGATGACCATTTTTTAGATTCAGCTTTCTTCTTCATTTCCTGGATCTCACGATCATTACTATCACCCCCCAATTCTTCCTTGATACTTTTCAATTGTTGTTGAAGAAAGTATTCTCTTTGTTGTTTATCAAGTTCAGTTTTCGTTTTGGTTGTTACTTTATTCTTCAACTCCACAAATTGCAATTCTTTTTGAAGGAGTTTGAGCAATAATTCTGCGCGTTGGCGCATGTCGTTCATTTCAAGCAATGATTGCTTTTCAATCAGCTCACAATTAAGATTGCTTCCTACAAAATGAATAAGAAATGCAGGATTTTCAATGTTTCTTAAAATGATTGAAGCCTCAGTTGGTATATTTGGAGAGAGTTGTATGATTTGAGCAGCGAGGTCTTTAATTGAAGCAACCGATGCCTGGAAAGCCTGATCATCTTTTACGATTTGCTCTTCAAGTGCAAGTACTGCACCTTTGAAAAAAGGATCTTCTGAACTTATACGCAATAACTGAAACCTTTTTTTGCCTTGCAAAATCGCAGTGGTTCCACCATCAGGCATTTTTATCAGTTTGACAATTTTAGCAACTGTTCCAACACCAACAAGATCACTAACTCCTGGGTCTTCTATATTGCTGTCTTTCTGAGATAAGACCCCTACCAATTTGTCAGTTTTATAAGCCTCTTCAATAGCCTTGATGGATTTATCCCTCCCTACTGTTATAGGAATTACAACTCCTGGAAACAACACTGTATTTCGGAGAGGCAGCAAGGGTATTTCCTCTGGAATTACAATCTTTTCACCATTTTCTTCATCTCCCTCATTAAGAGGTATGATGGGCATGAAATCCAGTTCTTCCTCTTGCGGCATTAATTTTATATTCAATCCCATAGTTCTACTTTTACGACAATATGTCATCGGAAGACCTCAAAAAGGGCCTCCAGATAAATATATACTATGTAGTCCAACTTTAATGCCAATAAAAAAGCCCTGGTCATAAAACAGGGCTTTTTATATTGAAAAAGTATTTTTTAGAGTGAAATTCCCACCCCAGCCTGGATCATTTTTGATTTCCAAGGGGCATCAGTTGATGTAAAGTTTTTAATATCTGATAATCCAAATGAGTACCTTCCAAAGACACTCAATTTTGAGAGATTGAGCTGAACTCCAGCCAACAAACTAAAGTCTTTATTTTTAAGTGCATCGCCAGCCACTCTCAATGCATCAGATGTTTGATTGATGGTCATGCCAATTTGTGGACCAGCTTGAATTGAAAGCAATGGAATTGGACTGATATTCAATAAAATTGGAATATGCAAATAGGTTGCCTTCAAATCAGTTAAACCATTTCGGAAGATTGCTGTACTGGGAGTTACTTTTAAATTTAAACTGCTCACCAAGCCTTCAACTTGTATGCCTATAATATCTGATGCTTTAACTCTTGCGAATACTCCAGCATGAAATCCTCCTTGGTAATTACTTTGAAATGAAGCACTTGTATTGGTTGTAAAGTTACCACCAGCCTTGATGCCGAGTTTAAGTCCCTGTGCCTGAATATTTGTGATAGCGATCAAGCAAATAATGATAGAGACAATCTTTTTCATGTTGGGTGTTTTTTATTTTTTTTAAAATTACATCTTTATTCTTTCGTACTTCATTACATTAAAATGTGACACCTGCACTGATATTAAAAATGTTTGAAACCTTGTTCGAAGAAGAGGATTGAAAATAGTAACCCAAGAAATAACCAGCAGAAATTGATAGCGCATCTTTAAACCAAGAAATATTTGCAGAAACTGCTGCTGTCCTGAACCCAAATCCAGATAATGTATTTTGGCTAACCCTGTAAAATGCTTCCATTCTTTTTCGATCTTCTAATTGATTCCTGAGTCTTTCATTTGTGGTAGCACTTTCAGTGATGGTTGATTGGATTCCACTGATCAAACTGATTTGTGGAATAAAACTGAACATATCATCTTTTAATAATAAAGAAGCCTTTGTAAAGGAATGAGATACGCCCATACTGATTGAAAGGTCTCTGATATGTACTTTATATGAATCCAGTACGTACTTCACCATGCCATTTGGCATACGTCTTGGAACCACATAACTATCACTGTAATTACCATCACCATACCCGATTGATAGAGAAGGTCTTAACCAAGTTTTCCTACCTTGAACGTAGGCATATACATCATGATTAAAGGGGGAAATTCTACTGGTATCTTGAACTTTTCCTTTCATATAGTATGAATAAGAAATTCCATACATGATATTTTTTGAAATTTTATCATATGAAGGTGTAAATGCAGTTTGATACCATCTGATTGAATTTCCAATATTTCTAACATACCCCATTGTACTGAACCCTAATCCTGATTTATGAAAGTAAGCAACGCTGGGCATGAACGCAGTAGCACTGGTTGTTGATTGTTGTGCATTCAGTACATTATTGTTTGTACTGAAAAGCCTATTGCTAAATGACGTTGTAACTGAAAAAAAACTTTTAGGTGTTTTCAATGAATCCAGCATATTTCTGAGTTCAGCAATTAAGCTATCATTTTTCATCATTGAAAGATCGTTGACAACAGCAGTAGAATCAGACACACGCTCCTGAGCAAATGGTTTTACTGTAAAAAGAAAACATGCAGTAAGTAAAATTGAAATTTTTGGACGCAGCATTGTTTTGGACTTCGGTGTATAAGTTAGACCGAATATTGAGTGGTAAGTTACAATGAATTTATAAATGATCTGTTAAAACTAAGTCAGTTCAAACATCGTAATCTCTGGAAGGATACCAACTCTACCAGGATATCCTAAAAATCCAAATCCACGGTTAACATACAGATGCTGTTTTTCCTTTTTATACAATCCTCCCCATTGTTTATATACATATTGGACTGGGCTCCATCTAAATCCGGGTATTTCAACGCCAAACTGCATACCATGTGTGTGTCCTGATAATGTCAAATCAATATCGCCATATTCTTTGCATACTTCTGCATCCCAGTGACTAGGATCATGACTCAATAGTATTTTGAAAGGATGTTTTTCTGAACCTTCATATGCTTTTTTAAGATCCCCGTATTTGGGAAAGTTTGCTCTTGCACCCCAATTTTCAACACCAATGACACAAATGGATTCACCATCTTTTTCAATGATCAGATTTTCGTTGATCAACAAACGCCACCCCATTTGCGCATGAATGCTCTTTAACGTTTCAAGGTTTTCTTTTTTTGCCTCCTGGCTAGGCCATGAAACGTAATCGCCATAATCATGATTGCCTAGTATGCTGTAAACACCCATTGATGCTTTTAGTGAAGAGAATAATTCAATCTTCCCTTCCATTTCTTTTGCGGCATTATTGACAAGATCACCGGTGAAAAAAATCAAATCTGGATTGAGATCATTGATTTTCTTAATCCCTTTTTCGACAGCTGCATGATCATCCAAACTACCACTATGTATATCAGAAATCTGAATAATTTTAATTCCTTTGAATGCTGAAGGCAAATTGTCGAAATTCAATTTTAGTTTTTCTACCCTATAACGATATTTATTACCAAATCCATAGAGTAAAGTCCCAAAAAGTCCGCCTCCAACACCAATCCCCAGCCAAGATAGAAAAAGTGATCTACTGATAGCATCAACTGAAGATTCTCCACCTTTAACCATTTGATAAGTCTTCATCCCACCCCACTGCAACACTCTTCTTAAGTCATCCACCAAAAAGAAAATCATTGCAATGAACTTCGCTATGAAAAATCCGAATAAAATAGCAATCACATAAACACGAATAAATTTTGGCAATGTTTCAAACTGTATATATGGAATGACCAAAAACAATATAACAGCAGCAGCAGTGAAGCTCCAATAGGCTAAATGGATGCTCATTCTGAGCTTGGTGGATAGTGATGAAGTAACCAGTTTAAGGGATTGAAATACATATAAATCAATCAAAACCATTATTATGATGAAGATCCAAGAACCTAAGAGCCTTTTCATGTTGATAACTATTATTAAATGCCTGCTACTCTAACATTAATTTAGCCATTATGTTCCCTAAAATGGTGCCGAAATTGTAAATTTGTCATCCTGTCATTTTAACAAAAAGATCAAAATCAATGGCCAGAATCATAGGCGTAGCGAATCAGAAAGGTGGGGTTGGAAAAACAACCACGGCCATTAATCTTGCAGCCAGTTTAGCTGTATTGGAATTCAAAACATTATTGGTTGATGCTGATCCTCAGGCAAACAGCACTTCAGGTGTTGGATTTGACCTGCAAAACATTCAGCAAAGTATATATGACTGCATGGTTGGCGATGCAAAAGCGAGAGATACAATTTTAAAAACAGAAATTCCCAATTTAGACCTTATTCCATCACATATTGATCTGGTGGGTGCTGAACTTGAGATGATCAACTATCCAAATCGCGAGAATGTCATCAAAAACATACTCGATGATTTAAGGGATGATTATGATTTTATTGTGGTTGACTGTTCACCTTCATTGGGATTAATCACAGTCAATGCACTGGTTGCAGCGGATTCAGTTGTCATCCCTGTACAAGCTGAATTTTTTGCATTAGAAGGATTGGGTAAATTGCTGAATACGATCAAAATTGTACAAAACAGACTCAACACATCCCTTTCAATTGAAGGTATATTGATGACAATGTATGATGTAAGACTCAGACTTTGCAATCAAATTGTAAGTGAGGTAAGGAAACATTTCGAGGACATGGTCTTTGACACACTGATACATCGAAACTCTCGTTTGAGTGAAGCACCGAGTGTCGGAAAACCGGTGATCTTATATGATGCAGATAGTAAAGGTGCAATCAACTACCTCAATCTTGCAAAAGAAATTTTACAGAAAAACAATTTAACAAAGATCAAAGAGGCGGAAAGAACTTTAAACCTAGACGATGAGCAATAATCCTTCCAATAAAAAAGACGCACTGAATAGAGGTATAAGATCTCTATTGGGTAGTATTGATACAGAACTTAAAAATCCAGCAACAGGAACACTCAAATCTGAAGTTGTTGCTAAAAACACATCCATCAGTAGAATTCCTTTAAGCGATATCATTCCAAACCCCAGACAACCACGCCAGGATTTCGATCAAAAAGCAATTGAAGAGTTGGCACAATCTATGCGCCAGCATGATATTATCCAACCACTCACAATTACTCCATTGAGCAATGGCAAATTCAAATTGATTGCTGGTGAGAGAAGATGGAGGGCAGCGAAAATAGCTGGATTGAAAGATGTTCCAGCATATGTGCGAGAAGCAGATGACAAACAAGTTCTAGAGCTCGCATTATTGGAAAACCTCCAAAGAGAAAATTTAAATGCAATTGAAATCGGTCTGGGATATCAGCGATTAATGGATGAATGTGCCATGACACAGGAGGAGGTTGCAACAAGGATGGGAATGGACAGAAGTACTGTCTCCAACTACATCAGAATGCTTAAGCTACCTCCCGATATTATAGTTGCTGTACGCAATGGAAGTTTGAGTATGGGACACGCACGTGCACTAATTAATGCAGGTGAAGTCGACAAACAATTGTTCGTTTATAACACCATCATTTCAAAAAAATTATCTGTACGACAAACAGAAGATCTGGTAAAACAATTGTATAAGCCAGCCAAAAAGAAAGAGGCTGCATCTGCAAATCAAAAAAATAACTTTAGTCATATTCAACAGCAAATATCTTCTCAGCTAGGAACAAAGGTTAAACTGGAACATCATAAAACCGGTAGAGGTAAAATAGTACTTGAATATTTTTCAGTTGAAGAACTCAATAGCTTACTTGAAAAAATGAAAGTAACGATCCACTAATGTTGACATGTACTTACATCAGAAATATTCTAACCCCCATTTTTTTTGTCGTTTTATGCACGACAACAGGTACCTCACAAATTAAATCTGAAATTAATTCGAGCACCGACACGGTAAAAAAAGTTAAATCAATTGCAGCTAAAGCTGCTTTGAGGTCAGCTATTTTACCTGGACTTGGACAAGCATACAATAAAAAATATTGGAAAATTCCGCTTGTTTATGGTGCTCTTGCCATCCCCATTTCTACTTTTAGATACAATAGCGACTGGTATGATAAAACAAGATTCGCCTATTCAGTGAGGGTAACAAATGATACAGCAAATTTTAAAAATATTGCCCGCGAACTTCAACCTATTTCAACAGAAGCATTGAGAACTTATAGAAACAGTTTTAGAAAAAATATGGATTTTTCTGTATTGGGATTACTGCTTATGTGGGGATTAAATATTGTAGATGCAACAGTCGACGGTCATCTGAGAACATTTAATATCTCTGATGATATCAGTATGAGTATTCAACCCAGTAGCAGAAATTTACAGTATGGACTAGGATTATCTGCAACATTAAACTTTTGACAATAATTATATTATGAATATTGCATTGATTGGTTATGGTAAAATGGGAAAAATCATCGAGCAGGTTGCTATCGAAAGAGGACATCATGTAAAGGTTAAAATCGATCTCAATAATCTTGACGATTTCAATCAACAGAATTTTGACTCCATTGATGTTGCCATTGAATTTACTGCTCCGCATACAGCCTACAATAACATTATCAAGTGCATTGAGTTTGGAAAACCGATTGTTAGTGGCTCAACAGGATGGCTTGAACACTTGTCTGATGTTGAATCAAGATGCACCAAAAAGGATGGAAGCTTTCTTTATGCCAGCAATTTCAGTGTGGGTGTAAATATTTTCTTTGAAGTCAATAAAAAGTTAGCACAATTGATGGAAGGAAAAAATCAATATGATATTTCGATCAAAGAAATTCACCATACACAGAAAAAAGACGCTCCCAGTGGCACAGCCATCACACTTGCTGAACAAATCTTAGCCAACAATAGCAGCAAAGAAAACTGGGTAAATGATACCCCAGTGTCAAAAGAACAATTATTTATCAAAAGCGAAAGAATTGATCCCTACCCTGGTCTGCACGAAGTGACATATTCTTCAGCAATTGATGAAATACAAATCATACATAATGCACACAGCAGGAATGGATTTGCGCTAGGTGCTGTTTTGGCTGCAGAATTTATTGCAAAGAGAAAAGGTATCTTTACCATGAAAGATGTTCTTGGTTTTGGAAATTAATTACCATGTTAAACAAAAAAACACAATACGCATTCCAGGCGCTCATGTATTTGGCAGAGCATAAAGATGATGGTCCGGTGCTTATTGCAGACATTGCCAAAAAGAAAAAGATCCCACTTAAATTTCTTGAGAATATATTATTGGAGCTCAAAAAAGCAGAAATTTTAGAGAGCAAGAAAGGAAAAGGTGGTGGTTATTTTATCAAGTCTAATGCATTGAAAACTCCCCTCTCTGAAATCATCCGAAAAATTGAAGGTCCCATTGCAATGCTACCTTGTGCCAGTCTATACTTTTACGAAAGATGTAAGAATTGTGATGAAAAACATTGCGGACTCCATGACACAATGGTATTGGTAAGGGACGCAACACTAAAAGTACTCGATAATAAATCCATTGCTGATCTATTAAAAAAATAATTTAAATGGCAGAGGAATTGGTGCTTTCAACTGGAAGCAAGAAAGAAAAATATTTAGAATTAATCCCACAAATCAAAGCAATCATCGAAGGTGAAAAGAATCTGATTGCAAATCTTGCAAATATTGCAGCAGCACTAAAACAACAATTTGATTTCTTTTGGGTTGGATTTTATTTGGTTGATCAAACAGAACTGGTATTAGGTCCATTTCAAGGACCAATTGCATGTACCAGAATTAAAAAAGGAAAAGGTGTTTGTGGAAGCAGCTGGGAGAAAGAAGAAATCATTATTGTTCCTGATGTCGACGCCTTCCCAGGTCATATAGCATGCAGCAGTTTATCTAAAAGTGAAATTGTACTTCCACTTTATCAATCAAATGCATTGATTGGCGTGCTGGATGTTGACAGTGACCAATACAACAGTTTTGATGAAACAGATGCATTATATCTCAGCGAGATACTCTCCTTGTTGCATTAACCGTAAGTTGCTTATTTAAGCAATTCCATTATCAACTCATCAAATTCGCGCTTGAATTTTTCGTGATGAATTCCTGTTGCAGGACCGGAATAGCCTGCATGAGTTTTTTTCACCAAACCGTCTTTCCCAATGATGATCATCGATGGAAAAGCTTTGATCGGTGTCATTTGTGGTAATGTTTTTTCCGTCCTTAATGGATCTGATGAAGTAACTCCAGTAATCAACATTGGATACTCAACATTGAACCTGGTTTTAAACCTCATGAGATTATTTTTAGCTTTTTCGAAATCAGTTGAATACTCATATGCTAATCCAATTACCTCAATACCAGATTTTTTATGCTCTTGATAATACTTACTGAGAAAAGCTGTCTCGTCCATGCAATTTGGACACCATGAACCCATAATCTGAATGATTACAACTTTCCCCTTAAACCTTTCATCCTCTATTGAAACAGGATTTCCGTTTAGATCAGGAAATTTAAAATTAAGTTTCTGTATTGGCTCTTTCACGCGCATCAATACATCCGATTCATCCAATTCAACACTAGCATCCCGTTTGGCAATCCAGGCTTCTATTGATGATGCCCCACTGGCAAATATTCCATCTTTTAGTGTGCCATCACTTGAAATTTTTGCAGAAAAATAAAATGCATGTGTACCATCAAAAGTTGACATCACCAGAGAATTTCCATTTGCTTGCCCCTCTAAAAATCTGTAGTCACCAGTAGTTGTAAGAATACTACCTGTAAGCTTACTACCTACTTGTTTGAATTCTGCAATTGCATCAGAAGATTTACCCTCCGCATTTGTAAAAATGGCACGCCACCTTCCAGATAAATTAGAAACATTTTTAGTGATTGGCAATGAGTATCTCTGAGCACCTTTTGTAATTTCAATTGGTGTGTATATATCACCTTTTGAACCAGCCTTTTTCCATTGGCCAGTAAATCCAGTACTTGATTTCTTTAGATAGAGTTCTGCTGCAAAAAAAGGAAGAGCAACAATCAATGAATCTT
Source organism: Parafilimonas sp. (assembly GCA_017856455.1). Lineage (GTDB taxonomy): Bacteria > Bacteroidota > Bacteroidia > Chitinophagales > Chitinophagaceae > Pollutibacter. The sequence goes on along the minus strand of JAFMEZ010000007.1, from coordinate 38,295 downwards.
TCGTCTCTTTAAAATCATTTATTGTTAGCCGTTCATCTGCATTTCTGATGACCCAAGACATTTTTTTACCTATTCTCAATTCATCGATATTAAAAATGATATTCCTGCCATCTTTTCTATTGATTTGAGCACGCCATTTAACTGAGGTGGTCTGAGCATGGGCAGACATTATTATAGATAATACTGTGATCAATGAAACAGTTAACTTCTTCATGATTAAATGTTTTTAAACATATCGGCCGTCATTTTATCCAAGTCATACTCATGCTTCCAGCCCCAATCTGATCGTGCTTTTGAATCGTCGATACTTTTTGGCCAGCTATTTGCAATCTGTTGGCGATAATCAGTTTTGTATGAAATCTCGAATGATGGTATGATTTTCTTGATCGATGTTGCAATTTCTTCAGGAGAAAAACTCATGGCAGCTAAATTGTATGATGTGCGAACAGATATTTTATCTGCGGGTGCTTCCATCAATTCAATCGTTGCGCGAATCGCATCAGGCATGTACATCATTGGAAGCTTGGTATCGGCTTCAAGAAATGATGTGTATTTATTTTTTTCTTTTGCCTCATGATAGATCTCTACTGCATAATCTGTTGTTCCACCCCCTGGAGCTGATTTATAACTAATGAGTCCTGGATACCTGATACTTCTAACATCCACACCATACCGATGGTGAAAATAATTACACCAAAATTCACCAGCATATTTACTGATGCCATAAACTGTTGTTGGTTCGATGATGGTTTGCTGCGGGCAATTCTCTTTAGGAGAAGTTGGACCAAATACAGCTATACTACTGGGCCAATACACTTTAGCGAGTTTCTCCTCTTTGGCAATATCTAATACGTTTAACAATGATTGGGTATTCAAATGCCATGCAAGTGGTGGATTTTTCTCACCAGTTGCTGAAAGAATTGCAGCCAATAAATAAATCTGCGTAATATTTTGTCGGATCACCTGTACATGTAACATCTCTTTGTTCATGACATCTATGCTCACATATGGACCAGTGCCTTTAAGCAAATCATTTTCTTCTCTCAAATCAGATGCAACAACATTTGTTCCACCATATATTTTTCTGAGCGCTAAGGTTAACTCTACCCCGATTTGTCCGCATGCTCCTATGACGAGAATTTTTTCTTTTTTCATGAAACAATCTTATTTCGCAAACTTAGTTAATACGGGCATCTTATCTTTGCGACATGCAAATTTTTTTGGCAGATCTTTTCAATGGGCAGGACTATGACAAAAAATCTTTTTTCCTAATTGCTGGTCCTTGTGTAGTTGAAAATGAAGAATTATTGGATGAAGTAGCTGCTAAAGTTTCCTCTATATGTACTACATTGGGTATCCCCTATATTTTCAAAGCATCATACAGAAAAGCAAATAGAACAAGTGCAAATTCTTTTTCTGGAATTGGGGATCAGGAAGGTTTAACCCTCTTAAAAAAGACTGGTCTTAAATATGGTCTTCCTACCACAACAGATATTCATGCAGCAACAGAAGCTTCCTTTGCTGCTTCATTTACAGATATTTTACAAATACCCGCTTTTCTTTGCAGGCAAACTGACTTATTGTTAGCTGCTGGTGAAACGAATAAAATTGTAAACATAAAAAAGGGACAATTTGTTAGTGGTGAAGCCATGAAATTTGCGGTGGACAAAATCATGAAGACAGGCAATCAAAAAATAATGCTTACAGAAAGAGGAACCACTTTTGGTTACCAGGATCTGATTGTAGATTATAGAAATATCCCCATCATGCAATCACATGGGGTTCCAGTTGTGGTTGATTGCACACACTCATTACAGCAACCCAATCAATCTTCAGGCATTACCGGGGGAAATCCAACCCTCATTTCAACCATGGCAAAAGCTGCAATTGCAACTGGCGCGGATGGCCTCTTTATTGAAACACATCCTGACCCATCGAAGGCAATGAGTGATGGTGCAAATATGCTAAGGCTTGATCACCTTGAGCATTTATTACATCAGCTTGTCAAAATCAGAAAAGCGATAGTTTAATTGTATTTCAGGGGATTTCTTCTGGACTGAACAAAATAGCTTTTGATGTTCATCCAAAATGCAAACATCAGGTAGAAAATTGCCGGTGATCCGAAAGTGAGGCAGGAAATGTAAATAAAGTACTTACGGATGGTGGTGGTCGGGATTCCAAGCACCTCACCCAAACGGGTACAAACCCCAAAAACATGCCATTCGATGAAGTTTCTCAGTCCGTTCATATGTCAAATATAAAAAATCCCCATTATTCCCAGAACAGTTGGTAAGGCCTTATGAAATGATTAATTTTGCGGTGCCTAAAAACATAAATTATGGTATTCGATTTAGACCTCATCAAGAAGACGTACAGTGAAATGCCTGCAAAAGTTGATGCTGCCAAAAAAGCATTGGGAAGACCCCTCACGCTTGCAGAGAAAATTCTGTTTGCCCATTTATGGAAAGGAGTTGAAATCAAGGATTTTGAGAGAGGCAAAGCTTATGTAGATTTTGCGCCAGACCGCGTTGCCATGCAAGACGCAACAGCACAGATGGCATTACTGCAATTTGATACTACAGGGAGAAAGAAAGTAGCTGTTCCTTCAACAGTACATTGCGACCACCTGATTGTTGCAAAAGATGAAAGTAAATCGGATTTACAAAAAGCAATTACTGAGAACGATGAGGTATATAATTTTCTCTCATCGATTTCAAACAAATATGGTATTGGATTCTGGAAACCAGGTGCAGGTATTATTCACCAGGTAGTTTTAGAAAACTATGCATTCCCAGGTGGAATGATGATTGGAACTGACTCTCACACAGTGAATGCAGGTGGATTGGGTATGATTGCCATTGGTGTTGGAGGTGCAGATGCCTGTGATGTAATGGCTGGATTGAGCTGGGAATTATTAATGCCGAAATTAATTGGCGTTAAACTTACTGGCAAATTAAATGGATGGACTTCGCCTAAAGATGTAATCCTGAAAGTTGCTGGTATTTTAACGGTTAAGGGTGGGACAAATGCTATTGTTGAATACTTTGGAGAAGGTGCAACAAGCATGAGCTGTACAGGAAAAGGCACTATATGTAATATGGGTGCGGAAATTGGAGCAACAACTTCAACTTTTGGATATGATGAAAGCATGGCTAGATATCTTCGCTCAACTGGAAGATCTGAAGTTGCAGAAGCTGCAGATCAGGTCAAATCTTATTTGACAGGAGATCCTGAAGTTTATGCCAATCCTGAAAAATACTTTGATAAAGTAATTGAAATCAACCTGAGTGAATTAGAACCACATTTAAATGGACCTTTTACTCCAGATTTGGCAACTCCTATTTCACAAATGAAAGAGGCAGCAGCGAAAAACAATTGGCCAACTAAAGTAGAGGTTGGATTGATTGGAAGCTGTACTAACTCATCTTATGAAGACATCAGTCGTGCTGTTAGTTTAGCTAAACAGGTTGCAGAAAAGGGCTTAAAAACAAAGGCAGAATTTACCATTACACCAGGAAGTGAATTGGTGAGATATACTATTGAAAGAGATGGATTCCTTGACACTTTTGATCAGATTGGTGCCAGAGTGTTTGCAAATGCATGTGGACCATGTATTGGCATGTGGGATCGTATGGGTGCAGAAAAACAGGAAAGAAATACCATCGTTCACTCGTTCAACAGAAACTTTGCAAAGCGTGCTGATGGAAATCCAAACACCCTCGCATTCGTTGCTAGTCCGGAGTTGGTAACCGCTCTTGCGATTGCAGGTGACTTAACTTTCAACCCAATTACTGATACGCTTACCAATGAGAAAGGCGAACAGGTTAAGTTGGATCCACCTTCAGGTGATGAACTTCCTAAAAAAGGTTTCTCAGTTGAAGATGCGGGTTATCAAGCACCAGCAGAGGATGGCAGCAAAGTGCAGATCAATGTAAAATCAGACAGTAAGCGTTTACAACTGCTCTATCCTTTTGCATCATGGGAAGGAACTGATTTGAAAGGACTGAAGTTGCTTATCAAGGCAAAAGGAAAATGTACTACAGATCATATTTCAATGGCAGGACCATGGTTAAAGTTCCGTGGTCACCTTGATAATATCAGTAATAATATGCTGATCGGTGCAGTGAATTTCTTCAATGAAAAAACTGATTCAGTTAAGAATCAATTGACTGGAGAATATGGAGCTGTTCCAGCTACACAACGTGCCTACAAAGCTTCTAACATTGGATCAATTGTTGTGGGTGATGAAAACTACGGTGAAGGATCTTCAAGGGAGCACGCGGCAATGGAGCCTCGTCATCTTGGCGTTCGCGTAGTTATGGTGAAGTCATTTGCGCGTATTCATGAAACTAACTTGAAGAAACAAGGTATGTTGGCGTTGACTTTCGCGAATAAAGACGACTATAATAAAATACTAGAGGATGATGTGATTGATGTTGTTGGACTCACTACTTTCAGTCCGGGTAAAACATTGGAAGTCGTTTTAAACCACAAGGATGGTTCATCTGATACCATTGTTGCAAATCACAGCTACAATGCTCAGCAAATTGAATGGTTCAAATCAGGTGGTGCATTGAATGTGATCAGAGCAGCAATGTCGAAGTAAATATCACTGACGTTTAAAATAATCAAGGGCCAAGGCATAACCGTCGAGGCCCAATCCTGCGATTGTTCCTTTGGCTTTTGCGGATACATGAGAGATCTTTCTGAATTCCTCTCTTGCATGGATATTTGAAATATGTACTTCAATTACAGGTGATGTAATTGCAGCAATAGCGTCTCCCAATGCAACAGAAGTATGGGTATATCCACCAGGATTGATAATTATTCCATCTTGTGAAAATCCAGCTTTTTGCACAGCATCAATCAACTCCCCTTCTATATTACTTTGGAAATATGAAATTTCAAATTCAGGATAAGCCGATTTCAATTTATCCAAATATGTTTCGAATCCCTCTGAACCATAGATTGATGGCTCTCTTTTTCCAAGAAGGTTCAAATTAGGACCGTTGATAATGGTGATCTTTTTCAATAGAATAAAGCTAGTTATTATTGATCAATTGGATGAAATCATCGAAAAGATATCTGCTGTCATGCGGACCAGGTGTTGCTTCAGGATGGTATTGAACTGAAAATGCTGGTCGATCTTTTATCTTGATGCCTTCAATAGAATTATCATTCAGATTAACGTGAGTTATTTCGATCTTGTCTGATTTACGAACTGCATCTGGATCAACAGCGAATCCATGATTTTGTGTTGTGATTTCACACAAGCCGGTCATCAGGTTTTTAACAGGATGATTCAATCCACGGTGTCCATGATGCATTTTAAATGTTGGGATTCCATTTGCAAGAGCCAACAATTGATGACCAAGACAAATTCCAAATACTGGTTTTTTTGTATCGAGTATTTTTTTGACAGTATCTACTGCATAAGACATTGTTGAAGGATCACCAGGGCCATTTGAGATAAAGAAGCCATGTGGCTCGAATTTGATTAATTCTTCAAAAGAAGTTTTTGCTGGATGAACGCGCACATAAGCTCCACGATCAGCCATGCATTTGATGATATTTCTTTTCACGCCAAAATCAAGCACAGCAATTCTAATGGCAGCATTGGGATCTCCCATATGATACACCTTATCGGTTGTTACAATGGAAGCAAGCTCCAAACCATCCATTGAAGGGACCTTTTTTAGGTCCTCTTTTAATTTTTCTACATCTGTCGTTTCAGAGGATATGATGCAGTTCATTGCACCTTTTTCACGTATATGGGTTACCAATGCACGTGTATCAACATCTTGAATGGCTACCACATGCTGTTCAACCAAATAGTGCTGCAGGGAGTCATTCGCCATGATCCTGCTGTATTTCTCTTCAAGGTTCCTTCCAATGAGTCCTTTAATTTTTACTGTATCACTTTCAACATCTTCTGGCTTCACACCATAATTTCCAGTATGCACATTATTCATGATCAGTACTTGTCCATAGTAGCTTGGATCAGTGAATACTTCTTGGTATCCAGTCATTCCTGTATTGAAGCAGAGTTCACCTGAGGTAGTTCCTATTTTCCCAAATGATTTTCCGTGAAATACCATACCATCTTCTAAAACCAAAACTGCAGGGACTGATTTTGCTTCTTGTGTGGGCATGATCAAATTTTTTACAAAATAAAAAAGGCAGTGTCAAATGACCTGCCTTTCATATGATAATTTATCAACATTTTCTTATTCAGATGCTGTTGTTTCTTCAGTTGATGCTGATGGTGTTTCAGCAGCAGGTGCTTCAGCTGGAGCAGCTTTCTTCTTTGCTCCACCGCTTCTTCTGGTTTTCTTTGCAGGAGCAGCAGCTTCACCTTTACCCTTACCATAGATTTCATTGAAATCAACCAATTCAATCATAGCTCTTTCAGCATTGTCACCAATACGAATACCTAACTTGATGATGCGGGTATATCCACCAGGACGACCAGCAACTTTTGGAGCGATATTGGTAAAAAGTTCCTTTACAGCTGATTTGTCTTGCAAATAAGAGAATACAATACGGTGATTGTGCATGATTTGCTCTTTGCTTGCAGATTTTTTAGTCTTTGTAATCAAAGGTTCAATGAATGTTCTCAACGCCTTTGCTTTTGCAAGAGTTGTAACGATTCGCTTGTACGTGATCAATTGACTGGCAAGGTTACCCATGAGGGCCTCGCGGTGTGCCTTTTTTCGGCCTAGATTGTTGATTTTGTCTCCGTGACGCATGACTGTTTGTTTAGAAGCTGTACCGTGTCAGGAATTACAGCTTGATTATAATTAATAATTAAAACTCATCTACATCAATACCCAATTTGGCGAGATCCATGCCAAAGTGAAGTCCTCTCTCTTGCAAAACCTGCTCAATTTCAGAAAGTGATTTTTGTCCGAAGTTTCTAAACTTCATCAAATCTTCTTGCTCGTATTGTACAAGTTGGCTCAAGCTATTGATTTTAGCAGCTTTTAAGCAATTGAAGGCACGAACTGAAAGATCTAGATCTTCCAATGGAGTCTTCAATACTTTTCTGAGTTGCAATGTTTGCTCATCTACCAAATCTTCCTTCTTTTCTTCCTTATTATCAAAAGTGATATTCTCATCAGTGATGATCATCAAATGTTGAATAAGAATTCTTGAAGCTTGTTTAACAGCTTCTTCAGGATGAATGGTTCCATCAGTTACAACATCCAACAAAAGTTTTTCGAAATCAGTACGCTGTTCAACACGCGTGTTCTCAATAGCATACTTTACATTCTTTATTGGAGTGTAAATTGAATCGATAGGAATATATCCAAATGGAGCTTCTTTTATTTTATTGTCTTCAGCTGGAACATAACCTCTACCCTTTGTGATGTAAAGTTCAATATTCAGTTTTGCTGAAGGATCCATGCTGCAGATCAAAAGCTCTGGATTCATTACTTGGAATGTTCCAGTTACTTCGTCGATCATACCAGCAGTAAATTCTGATTTTCCTTTGATGGACAATGTAAGTTTTTCGTTCTGTACATCGTGATCAAGAATTTTCTTGAATCTGATTTGCTTTAAGTTCAAGATGATTTCAGTTACATCTTCAACAACACCTTTTAAAGTTGCAAATTCATGATCTGCACCTTCAATAGCGATGCCAGATATAGCATAACCTTCTAAAGAATTCAAAAGAACTCTGCGAAGTGCGTTACCAATGGTAACACCATATCCTGGTTCAAGAGGCTTAAACTCAAACTGAGCTTCAAAATCAGTTACTTTCTGAAGTACGATTTTTTCCGGTTGTTGGAAATTTAAAATGGCCATATTTAAATTTCAGTTTTACTTGTTAATCTTCTGAATTGCTTCAGAAGGGTGATATAAAGACCCTGAGCTGAAATGCCAGCCCGGGCAGATTACTTAGAATACAATTCGACAATGAGTTGCTCCTTGATATTTTCAGGAACGCTCTCTCTTTCAGGATAAGCCACAAAAGTGCCTGTCAATGATGCTTCATTGAAATCAACCCATCCAATTTTTGGATTTTTAGGTCTCATCAATGCTTTGAAGCTTTCGCTTTCCTTGCTCTTGCCAGCAACAGTGATCACATCACCTGGCTTCAACTGGAAAGAAGGAATATTTACTACAACATCATTTACCATGATGTGCTTATGAGAAACAAGCTGACGAGCAGCTGGACGAGAAGGAGCAATTCCCATACGGTAAACCGTATTGTCCAAACGTGCTTCCAACAATTTGATCAGGTTTTCACCTGTAACACCTTTCAAACGAGCTGCCTCTTCGAAAGTCTTGCGGAATTGACGCTCTAATACACCATAAGTGTATTTAGCTTTTTGTTTTTCTTTCAACTGAATAGCATATTCTCCAAGTGATTTACGCTTGCGGGAAGCACCATGCTGACCAGGAGGATTGCTGTTTTTATCAAGATACTTTCCGTTACCTAAAATAGGTTCACCGAAGATTCTTGAAATTTTTGTTTTGGGTCCAGTGTAACGAGCCATAGTTTTCTTTTTTGATTTTTTATTACAGACAACAGATTATAAAAAAATCAAAAAACTGAATCTGCTGTCCTTTATGAATAAATATTATACACGACGTTTTTTAGGAGGACGACAACCATTGTGTGGCAATGGAGTAATATCCTTGATCATCACTACTTCAATACCAGAGTTAGCGAGTGCGCGGATAGCACCTTCTCTACCGGCACCAGGACCTTTAACATATACATCCACTCTTTTCAATCCTGCATCAAATGCTACACGTGCAGCATCCTGAGCAGCCATCTGAGCTGCATATGGAGTATTCTTCTTAGAACCTCTGAATCCCATTTTACCTGCACTGCTCCAAGAAATAACTTGTCCAGATTTGTTTGTTAAACTGATAATGAGGTTGTTGAAAGTGGCGTTGATGTGAGCGTCTCCGAAACTGTCAACTTTTACCACTCTTTTCTTCGCAGCAGCTTTTGCGCTGTTTTGTTGTTGTGCTTTTGCCATAATCTTTTAAATAGGTACTCAAAATTCTGTCAGCCTTTTCAGACCCTGTTCAACCCTCACCTGCACCTGGTTTCCAGCTTTGAACAGTTTATGGTGCATATATCAAAGAAGTGCATCAGCACTTCCTTAGATCTTATTTCTTAGGTGCCTTCTTTTTACCGGCAACTGTTTTTCTCTTACCCTTTCTTGTACGAGAATTTGTTTTGGTTCTTTGTCCACGTACTGGCAATCCCTTACGATGACGCAATCCACGGTAGCAGGCGATATCTAATAATCGCTTGATAGACATTTGAACCTCAGAACGAAGCTGACCTTCAACCTTGAATTCATTGGTAATGATATTTCTGATTGCATTCAACTCATCATCATTCCACTGGTTAACTTTTTTGTTGTAGTCAATTCCAGCTTTATCTAGAATGTACTGTGCAGTTGCACGTCCAATTCCGAAGATGTATGTGAGTCCAATCTCACCTCTTTTGTTCTTTGGCAAATCTATACCTGCAATACGAGCCATATTTCTTTGTTAAGTTTTAGCTTTTAAAATGTTGATTAACCTTGACGCTGCTTAAATCGTGGGTTCTTTTTGTTGATAACATACAACTTACCCTTGCGACGCACAATTTTGCAGTCTGCACTACGCTTTTTAATAGATGCTCTTACTTTCATATCTCTATTTTTTGCTCCTGTGAGTGTTTAATTATTTATAACGGAAAATAATTCTGCCCCTGGTTAAATCGTATGGACTCATTTCCACTCCGACTTTATCCCCAGGAAGAATTCTGATGTAGTGCATCCTCATTTTTCCTGAAATGGTTGCTAAAATCTCATGTCCATTTTCCAATTTCACTTTGAACATTGCGTTGCTCAGCGCTTCGACAATCGTTCCGTCCTGTTTAATGAGATCCTGTTTGGCCATAGTTTTTGGGAGCGCAAAGATAAGTAAATCAACGGAATTTGAAAAATTAGTTGCCAATAATTCCTAATGAACCGGTCAAATTGTCCAGAATTACGTAAAATACTGAAAATCAATACAATATGAAATGGTGCTGGGACCCCTACCTTAAAACTACATTCCAGGGAACAAAGGGCGGCCAATTTCCCTAAAAGGCCAAGGGATTGCCACTAAAATCAAGAGCAATGCCAAGAGGAAGTATTGGAAGGCCTTCTTATACTTCACCTGATCAGCAACAGATTTTTTCGACATGCCATGTGCTAGGGTTATCAAAAGAATTGATACAATCATCATCACAGGATGTTCCATCTGATAAAATCTTAACGTAGCGTCTTTCATCATGGAAACTCCCTCCGGTTTCACAAAGGTGAAAAGTCCAAATCTTCCCAAGGTCCATTGATATATCCCCAACAATAAAGTAACATGTGCAGCAATCATGGTAAACAACCAAGTTTTTTTATCAGCTGCACTGAAAGCTTTATTTGATTTCCAGCCAGTATACGCTTTTACAATTGATAATACCAACAACACAAGAATGATCCAGCGCAATAGGTTATGCAAATGCAATAATCCTGTTTCCATAATTGCAGTTTTAGATTTCATCAAAAGTAAAACAACCTTACCAATTTTGATCATGCTTTCTGAGTAACTTGCAGCATGCCTCCACTCTCCTTTCAGATCGAAAAAAAAGATCAGTCAACCAACGCAAGGGCTGGAACAATTGTAACGGACCATGGGGTTATACAAACACCCATTTTCATGCCAGTGGGTACAGCGGGAACAGTAAAAGCAGTTACACAACAACAACTCAAGGAAAATATAAAAGCAGAGATCATACTTGGGAATACCTATCATTTATACTTGCGTCCAGGTTTAGATGTATTGAAGTCTGCTGGAGGATTACATCAATTCAATCATTGGGATAAACCCATATTAACTGATAGTGGAGGATATCAGGTTTTTTCTCTCGCCTCCAATAGAAAGATCAGCGAAGAGGGAGTGGTTTTTCAAAGCCATATTGATGGATCTAAACATCTTTTTACACCAGAAAAAGCAATTGATATACAAAGAATCATCGGCGGGGATATCATTATGGCATTTGATGAATGCCCACCCTACCCCAGCGAATACAAATATGTAAAAGATTCTATGCTTCTCACGCACAGGTGGCTCGACAGATGCTTTGAACAATTTGGAAGTACATCAGGACTTTACAACTATGATCAAAATCTATTCCCCATTGCACAAGGAGGTACAGAAAAAGATTTGAGAAAAGCATCTTGTGAATTCATCTCATCTAAAAATGCGGTTGGTAATGCAATTGGTGGACTTAGCGTAGGAGAACCCACAGAATTGATTTATGAAATGTGTGCATGGTCGTGTGAACATTTACCTGTTAACAAACCAAGATACCTTATGGGCGTTGGCACTCCTCAAGATTTACTTGAATGTATTTCATTCGGTGTGGATATGTTTGACTGCGTAATGCCTACAAGGAATGGAAGAAATGCCATGTTATTTACTTCAGAAGGTATCATCAACATTGATAATAAAAAATGGGAATTTGATCACTCCGTTATCGATCCGGTGTTGAACAATGACTATTCAAACTATTATTCAAAATCATACTTAAGGCATTTGATCAAAAGCAAAGAAATCCTTGGTCTCACCATCGCAAGCATACAAAATTTGTCATTCTACCTATGGCTCGTAAAAGAAGCAAGAACTAAAATTATCGATGGGAACTTCAAACAGTGGAAAGAAAATATTTTGCCTATTATCAACAGACGTTTATAATCTTAATATTAAATTTATAGAAAGCATCCTACAATGAAAATCACTTTCTCCCTTGCGTTTTTCCTGCTGCTTATTTCCTCTTCCCTGAATTCACAGGATAAAGAACTTTTTGAAAAACAGTTATTCATTTCAGGTGAGGACACTCTACCCTGTAGAATCTTAACGCCGATTAATTTTGATGCAAGTAAAAAATATCCATTGCTTATCTTTTTACATGGAGCGGGTGAAAGAGGAAACGACAACGAATCGCAATTAACCTGGGGTGCAGATTTATTTTTGGATTCAGCCAACCGCATTAAATTTCCAGCGATTGTAATTTTTCCACAATGCCCTTCAAATGACAAGTGGTCTGAATACAATAAAAATTCTTTAAAAGACAGCACAGGTTATGAATATTCAGAAGTTGCAGCAATGCGAAAATCCCTCAAACTTGTGAGCGACTTCATTGATACACTGCTTCAATCCAATCAGGTTGACAAGAAAAGAGTTTATATCGGTGGATTGTCAATGGGTGGATTTGGAACGCTTGAGTTGCTTTGGAGAAGACCTCAAACATTCGCAGCTGCATTTCCAATTTGCGGTGCAACAAACCCAAACAAATTAAAAGACTATAGAAAAAATTTACCCATCTGGATTTTCCATGGTGATAAAGATGCTGTGATCAATGTGTCCAATAGCAGATTGATTTATGGCATTTTAAAGAAAACGAATCCAAATGCAAAATATACTGAATATGCAGGTGTGAATCATGATAGCTGGAAAAATGCTTTTGCTGAGCCATCTTTGCTTTCGTGGCTGTTTGCTCAAAAACTCACATCAGTCAAATAATTATTTCAAGTCAATTACCAGTCCGGCTTGAAAATTTCTGCTTGGCGAAGGATTATAGAATCTGTTTCCAAATGCATTGATATCAAATCCCAATGAGTACTTTTCATTAGTGATATTATCCATCAATACAAATAGTTCCAGAGGAATCTTTTTAAGATTTAGCTTCCATCCAAATTTTGACTGCCACAGACGGTATGGAGCACTGAAAAATGTATTTGCATCATTCAATGGCATTTTCCCAACATAACTAAATTGTATGTTCCAGTAAAAATTATTCGTTACATCAAGAGAAAGATTAGACACCAAAATTTTATCTGCAACACCCGTTAATTTATTACCTGCAAAGCTGCTCAAATTGTTCTTGTAATTGATAAACCTGAAATCATTCAAAGTAATGGATTGAGCCCATTTAAGCGACCTAAATATTTTTTGTTTACCTGTATTAAACAATATATATTGGTATTCAATTTCAACACCCTTTTGTTTTACATCTCCTTCATTAACGAAATACTCGGCTCCAACATTATTTACGCGTCTTACAATTGCATCCCTCAAATCGTATTGAAATACAGCTGCATTCAGATAAAATTTATTTCTAAGTGCAGAAATTTTAATGCCAACTTCTTTGTTCCATCCATATTCTGCCTGTAGATCTGATGAAATTCCTCCGGCTGAAGGTCTTATTTCTGCAATGGTTGGAGATGAATACCCCTTTGACATTTGTACATACATTGAAATTTGTTGTACAGGAGTCAACAATACGGCAACCCTTGGTAAAAGCTGACGATTGAAATTCAATGTCTTCTTTCCATTAGAGGGCAACCCTAGCGTTCTTTCAATGGAGTAAAGAAATTTATTGACGCTTGCACCAGCCTGGATCTGAAAAAATTTCAAAGGACTAACATTCAATTGTGAGAATACAAATTGCTGCCTTGCCACAATTTGATCTGAGACTTTATTCGCGTCTGGAATACCTTTTTGGTTTCCACTGCTATCAATTACATAATCTCCTTTTTGAATTTCAAATCCAGTTACCCATTGAACAGGAAACGGTAAATTGTTTTCATATACCAATTTAGAACGGAGTCCGAGATTATTTTCTTTACGCCTTTCATAGTTTGTGATAAATGGATTTTTAAATCCAGTCAGCGAATTGGTTATGGAGGAAATGGTTTTCCAATTGTTATTAATCTTATACGTATTGGAAAATCCCACAAATCCAGTTTTGTTGTATATAGCAGTTTTTTGATCAACTACCGATGGAAGTGTAGGCGTTGCCGGTCTTGATTGACGAGGATTAGCATTGAATTGTGCAAATGTCAATCCACCTGGAGTTTGATAAAATAAATCTGTGTAGAAAAAAATAAAATCAGAAGTCAGCCGGTCATTGCTATTGATACGCATATTAAATTGCAAATTATCCTTACGCATTCTACTTTGTACACGGTACCCGTCTGACTGCAAATGACCTTGCCCTACAAATAGTTGAACATTTTTTGAATGGCGTAAATACTGAACTGACTGATTGAACGTTCCGAAACTTCCTCCAATTATTTTCAATTTCAAATCCGCACTATCATTGGTCTTTCCAAATCCATTTAAAAGCATAGCTCCCCCAGTTCCAGCACCATAAAGACTTCCAGCAGGACCTTTTATAATTTCCAGGCTGTTGATTGAATTGATGTCAAGTAAATTTAAATAGGTATTACCGCCTGCATCAGTAAGTATGAAATCATCATAATATACCTTGACATTTCTGATGCCAAAAGGTGATCTTAGTAAACTGCCGCGGATGGACAACCTGAAACTCCCAGGAGAGCGCTCTTCCATTCTTACCCCACTGATCGTATTCACCGCAGGAAGCATTGAAGCATTCGATGCGGCATTTAATTCTACTTTGCCAATTTTTGAAATGGAAGCAGGTACTTTTAAAAGAGAAGTGTTTGACTCATACCCTTTTACAACTACAGCTTCTAATGTTTTAGTGCTGTCAGTTGTTTCCTGCGACTGTAGTGAGAAAGAGATAAGTATTGAAAAGACAAATAGTATTCTTTTCAAGTGCGTCATTTATTTTTTGATGTACATCACTTCTTTGATCAACTTAACAGTTCTTGAAACATCAGGCAAATATGCAGCCACTAGGTTTGGTGCATAGTGCATTGGTGCATCAGCTGCAGTGATTCTTCTGATAGGAGCATCAAGATAGTCAAAGCCTTCTTTTTGGATGCGGTAGGTGATTTCTGAAGAAACAGATGCAAATGGCCACTGTTCCTCAACAATAACCAATCGATTTGTTTTTTTAACGCTTTCCAAGATAGTCATCCAATCAAGTGGACGAATCGTTCTAAGATCGATTACTTCAGCACTGATCCCTTCTTTCTCTAATTCTTCTGCAGCACCCAACGCCACTTTCATCATCTTATTGAATGAAACAATGGTAACATCTCTACCTGGTCTTTTGATATCAGCTTTTCCAATTGGAATAAGGTATTCTTCTTCAGGAACTTCACCTTTATCACCATACATCACCTCACTTTCCATGAAAACAACTGGATCATCATCACGAATTGCACTTTTAAGTAAGCCCTTAGCATCATATGGATTAGAAACTGAGATTACTTTTAATCCAGGTATGTTCGCATACATGCTTTCAAAAGCTGTGGAGTGTTGTGCTCCTAATTGTCCTGCTGAACCATTTGCACCACGAAACACAATCGGACAACCAACTTGTCCACCACTCATCGCCAACATCTTTGATGCAGTATTCAATATTTGATCGAGTGGCAATACAGCAAAGTTCCAGGTCATGTATTCCACAATCGGTCTCAAACCATTTTGTGCTGCACCTACAGCAACAGCCGTAAAACCAAGTTCAGCGATTGGGGTATCAATTACTCTTTTCGGTCCGAATTCATCCAGCATACCCTGACTTACTTTGTAAGCGCCATTGTATTCAGCAACCTCTTCCCCCATGAGAAACACTCTCTCATCTCTTCTCATCTCTTCCTGCATGGCTTCTCTAAGTGCTTCACGAAATGCTATGATTCTAGACATAAATTCATTTTAAAAGAGATGCAAAAATATTGCAGAATGCGGACTTCTGCAAAATTTGTAAGACAGCGAGGTTTAAGCCCTTTATTGCTGATATAAAATACAGGCTGAGTGAGGATTTACGCTCAATTTGCCCTCAAATTTGACACCAGAACCAGCAATCTGATTGCTAACAACGTAAGCATTCCAGTTTCCTTGGGGGATTTCCAACTCCTTTAATTCTCCAGATCCGTTTAATACAACCAATATCTTTTTCCATTCATCCCCAACGGAAGAACCCTTGAGTTCATAGACAATTACTCCCTTTTCAGCTTTTTTGAAATCGATTAAACTGGCGATCTCCTTTTGAGATGTCAGTCTGAAAACTGGATGATGCTTTCTCATATTTACAAGAGCTCTAACATAATGATAGACATCAGAATTATCTGCCTTATCAAACCAATTTATTTTATTGATGTCATCAGGTGAGTTAAAAGAATTTTCTACTCCTTGCTTAGACCTGAGAAATTCTGTTCCAGCATGTAAAAATGGTATGCCTTGTGAAGTGAGCACAATTGTCAACGCCAACTTATGCATCTCTTTTCTGACTGTAACAGTATCTGTTGCATTTGAAATGGCCAGTTTATCCCATAAAATATTGTTGTCGTGGCAGTCAACATAGCTGATTACCTGAGAAGGATTTTTTGCATATGGCGCTTTCGAATAATTAACTTTTGAATAATCTACCTGTGGATGTTGACATGCAGCTGTGATTCCAAATTTAATCGACTCTTCCATATAAGCTTTACCCGTTGCAAATCCTTTATCTAATTTTTCAAAAACACTTCCTTTGATGGCATCTCTCAAATCATCACTGAATACTGCAATGTTTGAAAGTTGATATGCATTTTTTTTCAAGGCGCGTATTGAGTCGGGCAAAGGGGAAGATCCTGCTGTCCAACCTTCTCCATAGAGCAAAATATCAGGTTTAATTGCACGAAGTTCATTTGAAATCTTGTTCATGGTTTCAATATCATGAATACCCATCAAATCAAACCGAAATCCATCAATATGATATTCTTTCACCCAATACTTTAAAGATTCAAGCATGAACTTTCTCATCATGGGCCTTTCACTTGCCGTTTCATTTCCACAAGCTGAGGCATTCGAAAATGATCCATCTTCTTTTTGCCTATAATAATATCCAGGTACAAGTTGATTGAAATAAGAATTTTCCGTGAGCATGGTATGATTGTACACAACATCCATTACCACACGAATATTTTTTTGGTGTAGTGCTTTTACAACTTCTTTAAATTCCTTGATTCTTGTTACCCCATCGTCTGGATTACTTGAATATGATCCTTCAGGAGTATTATAATTTAAAGGATCATAACCCCAATTGTATTGACTGCTGTCTTTTTTACTTTCATCAACACTGTAAAAATCATAAACTGGCAACAAGTGAACATGTGTAACACCCAATTCCTGCAAATGATCTAATCCGGTTTGTACACCTGCAATATTCATTGTAGCAACTTCTGTCAGTCCCAAATACTTTCCCCCAGCTTGAATACCAGATTGTTTATCTACAGTAAAATCCCTCAAATGCATTTCATAAATAATAGCATCTGTTGGGAGTCCACCTAAATTTGCTGCAAGATTTTTTCTGTTACTGAAAGTAGGAGATTTATCCAATTGCCAGTTGATGGGATTAGTGTCTTTCAAGTCAATCACAACTGCTCGCTTTCCATTGGTGCCAACTGCTTTTGCATATGGATCTGGAACTTCACTCAACCATTTGCCATGTGTATAAATTTTAAACACATAATAAACACCTTTTAAATTTTTATATACTGTTTTGGTCCAGGTACCTTGCAAACTTTTCTCCATTTCAATTTCTTCAATAGGCGTACCTCCTAAAGAATGCTTGTATAATATCAATGTTACTTTTTCAGCAGTTGGACTCCATATTTTAAAAGTTGAAGATGATGAAGAATATGTCAATCCCAAATCACTTCCATTGTATACAGGGTATTTTTCAGGATTGAAATATTGACTAAAACCAAATAGCCCTTGTATCATGATCAAAATGGTTAGAAGAATTTTTTGCATTTAAACTGATTTTAGATGCAAACTAATGAATTTCAGGAGCAAGAGACCAATGCTCTGGTGATCGCCATAAACCAGAGAGCAACAATTCACGCATGAAGAAGAACTCTTTTGGGAGTTTATCAAACATTTTTGAAAAAAGTTCTTCATGTGCAAGAATTTCATTCTTCCACAATTCACGATCAACACTCATAACAGCATCATATTGTTCTTTGGAGAAATTCAATTCGCCCCAATCTATATCTTCATAAAGTGGAACCCATCCAATAGGACTTTCTATAGAAACTCTCTCGCCATAAACTCTTTCTACAACCCACTTCAACATGCGCATATTGTCGCCGAATCCAGGCCACAAGAAATTTCCGTCTTTGTCTTTTCTAAACCAGTTTACACCAAATATTCTTGGTGGATTTGGAATGTTTCTTCCCAATTGCAACCAATGATTAAAATAATCTGCCATGTGATAACCGCAAAATGGAAGCATTGCAAAAGGATCTCTTCTCACTTTTCCAACTTCTCCAAAAGCAGCAGCAGTGGTTTCTGAACCCATTGTTGCAGCGAGGTAAACACCAAAATTCCAATTAAACGCTTGGTATAAAAGTGGTACAGTATTGCTTCTTCTTCCACCAAAAATGAAAGCACTGATGGGAACTCCCTCTGGATTTTCCCATGCAGGATCAATACTCGGACATTGATGAGCAGGTGCAGTAAACCTTGCATTTGGATGTGCAACAGGATTTCCTGAAGCTGGATTATGTTTTTCTCCCTTCCAATTCACAATATCTTTTGGTACCTCTTTTGTGAGTCCCTCCCACCATACATCTCCCTCTGGCGTGACACCCACATTGGTGAAAATGCTGTTTTTGGATAATGCGGCAATTGCATTTGGATTTGTTTTTGCATTCGTACCTGGTGCTACACCAAAGTAACCATATTCCGGATTGATTGCATACAACTTGCCATCTTTACCTGGCTTTATCCAAGCGATATCATCTCCAACTGTTGTCACTTTCCAACCTTTCATATCACCAGGAGGAATCAACATTGCGAAGTTTGTTTTACCGCATGCACTTGGGAATGCAGCAGCAACATATGTTTTGCGGCCTTTAGGATCTTCAACTCCCAGAATAAGCATATGTTCTGCTAACCATCCCTCTTCTTTTGCCATCACAGATGCTATTCGTAACGCAAAACATTTTTTACCGAGCAGTGCATTACCCCCATAACCAGAACCATAAGAAACAATTGAGCGATCTTCTGGATAATGAACAATATATTTCACTTGTGGATTACATGGCCAAGGAACATCTTTTTGTCCGAGCTCCAAAGGTGCGCCCAATGAATGCAGGCATTTAATATATTCACCGTCATCTCCAATCAAATCCAACACTTTCTTACCTACTCTCGTCATGATATGCATGTTGACCACAACATATGGTGAATCAGAAACCTGAACTGCCATTTTCGATAGTGGAGAACCCAATGGCCCCATACAAAAAGGAATTACATACATCGTTCTTCCCTTCATTGAACCTTTGAACAACTCCTTCATCTTCATTTTCATCTCTTTTGGATCCACCCAATTATTGGTTGGTCCTGCATCTTCTTTTCTTCTACTGCAGATAAAAGTTTTATCTTCTACTCTAGCAACATCACTTGGATCTGAATTACATGCGTAAGAATTGGGCCAGCGCTCCTGATTGAGTTTTGTGAATGTTCCGTTTTGTACCAGAAGGTTGCATAAACTATCGTATTCTTCTTTGCTTCCATCACACCAATAGATATTATCTGGTGTGCATACTTCTGCCATTTCTGTCACAAATTTGATAAGATCTTTATTCTTCACATCTGCTGGTTGATTCGTTTTCATGGCGGGTAATTTCTTTTGCAAATTTAGCTCAAATGTTATTCAGACTCTTGATAATTCGGCCTTGAAAATCAACAAACTGTGCTAAAAAATTCATTAACTTAGAAATCCGAACGAATGCTTTCAATGAAACTAAGATTCTACATGCCAGTTCAAAAGAAGAAGGTGTATATCATCTCATTTTTATTAATTACACTTTCTGCCATCAGTGCATTTTTTCTTTTTAATGAAGAAGAGAGTGATGAAAAAATTCCAGATGTTGTCGATTT
This sequence comes from Parafilimonas sp., assembly GCA_017856455.1. Taxonomy (GTDB): domain Bacteria; phylum Bacteroidota; class Bacteroidia; order Chitinophagales; family Chitinophagaceae; genus Pollutibacter. The sequence continues at coordinate 18,444 of JAFMEZ010000007.1, read as the reverse complement.
CAATTTTCATGTAAGGCCGATACTGTCAGACCGCTGTTTTAAATGTCATGGTCCGGATGCCAATAAACGCGAAGCAAATCTTCGTCTTGATACAGAAGAAGGAGCTTTTGCAGCATTAAAAGATGATCTCTCAAAACATGTTATTGTTCCAGGTGATCCGATGGCTTCTGCATTATATACAAGAATCATCAGCACCGACACGTCTGAGTTGATGCCTCCTCCATCATCTAACTTGTCATTGAATGAAAGAGAAATTGAAGTGATAAGAAAATGGATCAAACAAGGAGCAATTTATAAAAAACATTGGGCCTTCATCCCCCCAGTAAAAACTAAAATTCCAACAGTTGATGAAGATTTCAATCCGCGAAATGAAATTGACCATTTTGTTTTCAGCAAGCAGGAAGAAGTTGGATTAGAACCAAATGAAGAGACCAGCAAAGAATCCTTGCTTAAGAGGGTTTGTATGGATATAACTGGACTACCACCCAGTATCGAGATGCAGAAAAAGTTTTTAAATGATCAATCATTGAATGCTTATGAAAAGTTGGTGGATGAATTATTAAAGAGCAAGCATTACGGAGAAAAAATGGCCATTCCTTGGATGGATCTTGCCAGGTATGCAGATAGTCATGGGTATCAGGATGATGGTTACAGGACCATGTGGCCTTGGAGAGATTGGGTAATTCATGCTTTCAATGAAAATTATCCCTTCTCAAAATTCATCACATGGCAATTGGCCGGCGACCTGCTTCCCAATCCAACAAAAGAAATGTTTTTGGCAACAGGATTCAACCGCAACCATAAGATCACACAGGAAGGTGGTGTAATCGATGAAGAGTATAGAATTGAATATGTAACAGACAGGACGAATACCTTTGGAAAAGCATTTCTGTCAATCACATTGGAATGTGCTAAATGCCATGATCATAAATATGATCCTGTTTCTCAGAAAGATTATTACAGCATGTTCGCTTTTTTCAATCAGGTTCCTGAAAAAGGTTTAGTGGGTGATATACAATTGGCATCTCCTGGTGATCCTCCAAACATGAAGATTACCACTGAAGATGTTAGAAATATTATGCAATTCATCAATAAAAAAGATACAGCACCAGTTGTTGTAATGGTGATGAAGGATAGTGTTGGCATTCGTCCAACTAGATTATTAAGAAGAGGAAATTATGATCAACCCGCAGATACAGTTGTTGCCAATACCCCTGCAAGCATATTGGCATTCAATCAATCAACATTTGAAAAAAACAGACTTGGACTAGCAAAATGGATGACTGACCCGAAAAATCCACTTACCGCTAGAGTTTTTGTAAACAGAATTTGGAATGAATTTTTTGGAAGGGGAATCGTAAAAACAGTTGGAGACTTTGGTATGCAAGGAGAATTACCAAGTCATCCTGAATTACTGGATTGGTTGGCAGTAGATTTTATGGAAAATGGATGGAACATCAAACGTCTCGTTAAAATGATTGTTACATCAACAACATATAGACAAAGCACAAATAGAAGTGCCAGAAAATTGCAAAAAGATCCAGACAATAAATTTTTAAGTTATTATCCAAGACTAAGACTAAGTGCAGAATTACAAAGAGACTTGATTTTATCTGCTGCAGGTATATTAAATACTGAAATAGGTGGACCAAGTGTAAAGCCATACCAACCCAAAGGTGTTTGGGAATCAACAACGTCCGGCAGAGGTGAATTGGCAAGATATGTACAAGACAAAGGAGATAAACTTTACAGAAGAGGATTATACAATTTTATTAAAAGAACTGCCCCACCACCTGCCCTTCTTATTATGGATGCCAGTACAAGAGACCAATGTGAGGTGACAAGATCAAGAACCAATACCCCGTTACAAGCACTGGTATTAATGAACGATCCGCAAATATTAGAGGCAGCAAGAGTGCTCGCTCAAAACACTGCAAACCTGAACTTGAGTGAAGATGAAAAAATAATCAGATTGTTTCAATTGATTATATGCAGAATGCCAAATAAAAAAGAAATAGAAATGTTGAAGGCCTATTATCTACAAGAAAAGATAAAATTCAATCAGAACAAAGTAAAGGCATCAACTTTTATCAAGGCAGGTGAATATGCACAAATCAAAACGAGAGATTTGGGAGAAACAGCAGCATTAATGCAGGTGAACCAACTTTTATTTAACCTAGATGAAACAACTGTAAAATGAAAATGGAACAGCAAGAAAAAGAATTCAGATTAAATGTCACACGCAGACATTTTCTCACAAAAGCTGGATTAGGATTAGGTGGTGCAGCACTAGGTGGATTACTTTTTAAAGATCAATTCATTGGTGCCAATGACCAAGCAGCAATGCAATTGGGAATTGCACAATTTGCTCCTAAGGCTAAAAGAATTATATACCTGTTCCAAAACGGAGCACCTTCTCAACTTGAAACATTTGATTATAAACCATTGCTTAATAAGATGCATGGAGAGGAATTGCCTGCGTCAATAAGAATGGGACAAAGATTAACAGGAATGACATCCAACCAAGAAAAATTTCCTTTGGTAGGTTCAACATTCAATTTCGCGCAACATGGACAATCAGGTGCATGGGTTTCAGAATTATTTCCCCACATGGCCTCTATTGTCGATGATCTATGTTTCATAAAAACAATGCATACAGAGGCCATCAACCACGATCCTGCATTGACATTTTTTCAAACAGGTGCTCAACAAGGAAACAGACCAAGCATGGGTGCTTGGATGAGCTATGGACTTGGAAGTGAAAATGAAAACCTCCCCTCTTATTGCGTATTGTTATCCAGAGGGAGAGGAAATGGACAAGGTGTTTATTCGAAACTATGGACCAATGGCTTTCTAGATAGCTTGCATCAAGGCGTTGTCTTTAGCAGTGGAGAAGACCCAGTTCTTTATTTAAATAATCCAGAAGGGCATGACAAACAAAGCAGAAGAGATATGCTCGATATGCTTGCTAAATTCAATGCAGAGTCATTTGAAAATATTGGTGATCCAGAAATCAAAACCAGGATCCAACAATATGAAATGTCTTATCGAATGCAAAGTGCGGTACCAGAGCTAACAGATTTCAGCAAAGAATCTACCAATACAATTAAATTATACGGACCAGATTGTCTGGTTCCTGGAACCTATGCAGCCAACTGTTTGCTTGCAAGAAAATTATCTGAATCTGGCGTAAGGTTTGTACAACTCTATCATCAAGGTTGGGACACACATGGAAATCTTGAAGGTGATATGCGTATGCAGGCAGAAGATGTTGACCGTGCAAGTGCAGGACTCATCAAGGATTTAAAACAAAGAGGATTACTAGATGAAACTTTAGTGATTTGGGGAGGAGAATTCGGAAGAACAAATTATTGTCAGGGTAAGCTGACAAAAGAAAACTACGGAAGAGACCATCACCCTAAATGTTTTTCACTCTGGATGGCTGGAGGTGGTACTAAACCAGGAACCATATACGGTGAAACAGATGAATTTGGCTACAACATAATTAAAGACCCAGTAAGTGTGCATGATTTTCATGCAACTGTCTTGCATTTGATGGGGATCAATCATGAACAACTGACATATAAGCACCTTGGCAGAAGATATAGATTGACTGACATTGCAGGCGAAGTTGTTCAAGGAGTTATTGCATGATGAAAAATAAAACCCTGCACATTCAGATATTAGGCGCTTTATTGATGCTGCTACAAGCATTGATGTTAGTCGTATCATTTGCATCCCTTACTGACATTCCTCAATGGCTAAAGCTGACTGGCAACCTTCATCCTGTATTGCTTCACTTGCCAATTTCGTTTATCATATTACTGATTCCTATTTCAATTTTTATCAACAATTCAAAACATCAAGAAGCTTATCTTTTTAATCTGTTCCTTCATTACACTGCACTTTTGGCTACGATTACTGCATTATTAGGATTGCTTGCAGCCTCATCAAATGATTACGATAAAGAGCTATTGATTAAACACAAATGGCTAAGTATTGCAACAGCTTTGCTCACCCATATACTCATTTATATATACCAGTATACAAGTCATGATAAGAAAGTATGGTCTTTCGCTGTAGTGATAACAGCAATTACAATGATCATTGGAAGTCATTTTGGAGGCAGTCTTACACATGGAGAGGGTTATTTGGATTTCAATTCATCTGAAGACAAATCTGCTGCTTTCAAGCCATTAACTGATTCTACGTTGATATACGATGATGTTGTCAATGCAATCTTGACCAATAAATGCTTAGAATGCCATAATGATAAAAAATCAAAAGGTGGACTTAACCTTGCATCATTTGCACAATTTCAAAAGGGCGGAAAATCAGGTGCAGCATTTATTTCAGGAGACCCGGCTAAAAGTCTTTTTATTCAAAGAGCACTACTTTCTTTGGATGATAAAAAACATATGCCGCCAAAAGGTAAGGCACAATTGACAGAAGAGGAGATCTACTTATTCAAAGAATGGATCATTAGAAAAGCAGACACAGCTATTAGATTTCATCAACTAGACTTGAAGGATACATTGAGATCAATTATCCAGAAAATTGTTCAAATAAAGTCATCAGTATCAGCAACTAAACATTATGATTTTAAAAAAGCAAATGAAGACGATATTAAATCATTGAATTCCCCTTTTAGAAGAGTACTTCCTATTGATGTAAACTCCCCTGCCCTTGTTGTAAAATTTTATCTCAAAGAAAAATTCAACATAAAACTTTTGGAAGAGTGTACTCCGATCGCAAAACAAATTATTGAGATAAATCTCTCTTCAATGCCAGTTGACGATAAAGTATTTGAGCTATTGTCAAATTTTGAAAACTTGGAGAAACTCAATCTGAATGGCACACTCATCAATGGCGAAAAATTGGGATCCCTCAGTGCTAATAAAAAATTAGCATTCATTTCTCTTGCATCTACCAAGATTCAAGCCAAGCATCTATACAGTATTGGTAATATGTCCTCTTTAAAAAATATTTATTTGTGGAATAGCCAGGTATCCGATACAGCATTGAAATCATTGCAACTTAAATTCCCCAAAATAAAATGGGATATTGGCTACGTTCCTGATGATACAGAATTATTGAAATTAACCCCACCAACAGTATCAAATGCAGAAAAGATGATTTTAAATCCGGGAGAACAGGTCGCATTAAAACACCCGCTCCCTGGAGCTCAAATTAGATACACTGTAGATGGAACGATACCAGATTCGATCAATGGAATGTTATATACCAAACCATTTGACATCAGTGGATTAACGCAAATCAATGCAGTAGCTGTTTCTAAAGGCTGGTTAACCAGCAATTCATCCAACTTTACCTTTTTTGTAAAAGGAATAAAAATTGATTCAGCCATCATTATCAATCAACCGGCTGAGAGGTACAGGGCAAACGGATCGACAGCTTTGATTGATTTCAATAAAGGAACACCGATTAATCTTAATTTAAATTGGCTCGGCTTCAGAGATCAAACAATGAAAGCTGGTTTCAACTTCAATGGTACAGAAACAATTTCAACAGTAGTATTGAGCCTAGCAGATAATACTGGCGCCTATGTTTTCCCTCCAGAAAAAATTATTGTAAAGGGAGGATTGAATAAGTCGAACTTAACAACCATTGCAACAATAAAACCTCCCCAACCCACTGCTCAGAGAAATGCTGGAATTATTCCGGTATCTGTAAATCTTATTCCAGGTAAGTACCATTATGTTGAAATTGAGGCCATCAATGTGCAACGGTTACCAAACTGGCATCCTGGCAAGAAGGAAAAAGGCTGGGTGTTTGTGGATGAAGTGTTTTTCTATTAATTTCACGGGTTAATACAGACTATTGATCTCCCAACAGACCATACAGGAAATACAGGGCAGAATTGACATTTTAGATGTTGTAGGAAACTATGTCAAGCTCAAACGAAGAGGAACCAACTATCTTGGTCTTTGTCCTTTTCATAATGAGAAGACTCCTTCCTTCACTGTTTCTCCATCAAAAGAAATATATAAATGTTTTGGTTGCGGGAAAAGTGGTAACGCCATAGGCTTCATTATGGAGCATGAAAAGCTCACCTATCCAGAGGCACTAAAATGGCTAGCCAATAGATACAATATTGAGATTGAAGAGACCGAAAGTAGTCCGGAGTACAAAGAACAACAACAGGTAGCTGACAGTCTGCATATCATCAATCAATTTGCTGCAAAGTTCTTCGCAACGCAATTATTGGAGACTGAAGAGGGACAAACCAATGCATTAGAATATTTGAAAGAAAGAGGTTTCAGTGATACTATCATCGAAAAGTTTCAAATTGGTTATTGCCCGGATAAAGGAGATGCCTTTACCACAGAAGCGCTCAAACAACAATACAGTGCTGAGCTTTTAAAGAAAAGTGGACTTTCAACAGAGCGAAACGGACAGCTGGTTGATAACTATCGTGGACGAATCATTTTTCCTATACATAATCAGAGTGGAAAAATTATTGGATTTGGAGCAAGGGTTATTGGTAGCAGTGACCGTGGTCCAAAGTATATTAATACACCTGAAAACGAGTTGTACGTTAAAAGTAAAATTTTATACGGCTCCTATTTCGCAAGACATCCAATTGATAAACTTGATGAATGCTTTTTGGTTGAAGGGTATACTGATGTGACAGCGATGCACCAATCAGGCATTGAAAATGTAGTTGCCTCTGGTGGCACTTCGCTTACCACAGACCAGTTAAGATTGATCAGAAAGTATACCAATAATCTTACCATTATATATGATGGTGACAGTGCTGGTATCAAAGCTGCGCTAAGAGGATTGGATCTGGCCATTGAAGAAGGATTAAACGTTCAACTGGTTTTAATTCCTGACAAGGAAGATCCAGATAGCTATGTCAAAAAAGTTGGAGCAGATGCATTCAGGGCATTTGTAAAAGACAATAAGAAAGATTTCATTTTATTTCAACTTGATATTGCGTTAAAAGATGCTGGCAACGACAGTACAAAGAAAGCTGCTGTAGTCAACCAAATAGCTGAATCAATCTCAAAACTGAATCGTGCTGAAGATTTTACCAGACAGCAAGATTACATCAAAAAATGTTCTCACCTATTAAAGATAGATGAACAAGGACTTACAGCATTGGTCCAAAAATTTTCACGCGAAAAAATTGGTAAAGAAGAAAAAAAGCTTCAACGTGAAGAAGTATTAAATGAAAATATTGCAGCCCAAGAACAACAGGAGGCTGTAATAGACTTACTGTTCAAAGATGAAATGAACGAACAGGCTGTCTTGCGTTCTTTAATTGAGTTTGGTGCAAAATCATGGGATGAAGAGCGGTCGGTGGCACAATATATTTTTGAAGAAATTGAAAGAGACGGACTTGAAGAATTATTCGACAACAAAAGTTTAATTGGATTATTGCAATTGTACAAGTCACTTTTGATGAATGGCCAGTCGCCCAGTGAAAAACATTTTTTATACCATGCTGATTCTTCTATCAATCAAATGGCAGTTTCGCTGCTCACTGAAAAACACAGCATAAGTCCAAATTGGGAAAAATATTATAAAGGTGAGATCTTAGCGCGAGAAGATAAATACAAAGAGGAGGTCATTTCAAGCATGACATACCTCAAATTGAAAAAAATCAAAAGGCTAATTATAGAAAATCAAAGAGACCTTGAAAACGGTCCTTCTGAAGATGATATGATCATTCTCTTACAAACACATCGTCACTTAAAAGAACTTGAGATGGATTTGATGAGAAATATTGGCACTGTAATTTTCAAATAAATCTAGATCGGATCTACATTGATTTGCACATGCACAGATTTAAGAGTGGTCTCACCTTGCAACATCAATAGGTTTTGCTGTATAAGAATTCTTGCCTGTGAATTTTTTTCACTATTGCGTGGAAGTTTCAATAAAATCTCATAGATATATTTATTGCGGATTCGATTGATAACAGGTTCAGCAGGCCCAATCAAATACTCACCAAATGAAGCATTCAATCTTGTTGCTATGAATGATGCAGCATTCAATGCTTTTGATTTATCTGTATGTTTGAATAGAATCTGAACAAGTCTGGAATAAGGAGGATAGTGAAACAACTTTCTTGAAGATATTTCTTTTTCAAAGAGCGTCTTATAATCATGTGCTACCACCCATTCTATCACTGGATGTTGAAGTTGTGTTCCTTGTATGACAACCCTACCCCTTTCACCTCTTCTGCCTGCTCTTCCACTTACCTGCTCCATCAATTGAAAAGCTCTTTCATTTACCCTAAAATCAGTAAATGAAAGCAAGCCATCTGCATCTAATATTCCAACCAAAGTAACATTATCAAAGTCTAATCCCTTAACTACCATTTGTGTGCCAACTAAAATATCCATTCGCTTCTGCTCAAAGTTTCTAATCAGGTCCTCATGAGCTGCCTTTCCCCTGACGGTATCAACATCCATTCTGGCTATGGTATTATCAGGGAACATTTCACCCAACAGTTCTTCAACTTTTTCTGTACCAAAGTTTTTTTCAATCCAATTATTGGAACCACATGCAGCACAGGTTTGCACAACAGGATAGGTAGTTCCACAATAATGACATTGCAATTTATGTTGTAGTTTATGGTAGGTCAGTGTAACATCACAATGTTCACAGTGCGGAATATTACCACAAGTTGCACATATTTTATATGGCGCATATCCTCTTCTGTTTTGGAACAATATAACCTGTTTACCATTTTGTAAAGTTTCCTCAATGGCAATTTTAAGATGATCGGAAATCACCTTTCGGACCAGCTTATTGCCTTCCATTGTGCGTAAATCGGCCAATTCGATGGTGGGCAATTCAACGCCACCAAACCTTTCAAAAAGTTCAACCAACGCATACTTTCCATTAACCGCTTGAGCGTAGGATTCTATACTTGGTGTTGCACTTCCTAAAACTACTTTTGCATCACACTGTTTTGCATAATATAATGCAGCATCACGTGCATTATATCGTGGTGCAGGATCCTGTTGTTTGAATGAAGCATCCTGTTCCTCATCAACAATAATCAGCGAAAGGCTCGAAAAAGGAAGAAACAAAGCAGACCTGGCTCCAAGTACAATTCTTATATCACCATTTTTCACTTTATTCCAAAGCTCCACTCTTTCATTTGGATTAAACTTTGAGTGATATATAGCGATATATCCACCAAAATGTTTTTCTAGTCGCCTGATGATCTGTGCAGTCAGTGCAATTTCTGGAAGCAAATAAAGCACCTGTTTACCCAATTTAATTTGCTCTTCAATCAATTTGATATAAAGCAATGTTTTTCCACTTGAAGTAACACCATGAAGTAAACAGATATTTTTATCAGACAACCCCTGTTTGATATTAAAATAAGCTTCTTGCTGCTTTGGAGTCAATTCAAAATCAATCATTACCTCCTTTTCTTTCAACTGAATACGATCAACACTTTCTTTTGTCACCAATAAGATTTCTTTATCGATCAATCCCTTTAATTGAGCATTATTTGCACCTGATTTTTTTAATAATTCCGCCTGTTTTACAACGCCATCTTTTTTTTGCAAATGCAAATATGCCAAAAGCAGCTCAAGCTGTTTAGGTGCTTTTGACGACCATTGATTTAATAATGTAGACAGCGCATCTTCATCTTGAAATTTAGGATGTAGTCGAATGAAGTTTTCTTTTTTAACTGCATACTTCTCTTTCAATGACTCCCATGCAAAACATACTTTTTTTTCTAATAAACTCTTAACAACAGGATAAACATATGTTGCATCTAATATTTCCTGTACTTCTTCCAGCTTCAATTCTCTTTTCAAGAGCAAACCTTCCGCAACCAGGTATTCTTTATCATCTAAATCACTAAAATCTTCGCCATACTCATCATTCCAAATTAAGATTGTTTCACTGCTTAATTTCAGATGGGTTGGAAGCGCTACGCCCATTACTTCACCTTCTGAACACATGTAATAATTTGCGATCCAGTTCCATAATTTCAGTTGCTCATCATATAATATAGGTTCCGGATCAAGAATTTGAAGGATTGATTTTGGATCAAATCCTTTTGGAGGAGTATCTGTAATTGATTTTATAACACCTGCATATCTTTTTTTCTTGCCAAAACTTACTTCAACACGAACGCCAGGCACTGCCATGGATTCCATTGACTGAGGAATATGGTAAGTATACGTTTTAGGAATCGGGATGGGTATGATAACTTCTGCGAACACGTTTAAATCTAAGATTTGTGAAAATATTTCTTATTGATCCAGGATGCTTTGTATTCAATTAATTTACTTGACATTTTTTCCTCAGCAATTTTTTTTAATGCTTTATGGTCAGCATTTGGATAATCAGCAGGATGAATTGGTTCAAGATAAACCACTCTTGACTTACCTGGAGTTAAGGTAAAGAAATGACGATAGTGCATGCGATCAAATGCGTCTAAATATAAAATGGGCTGTAACGGCTTGCCTGTTTCAACAGCCAGCTTGAATGCACCATCATACATTTCCTTGACCGGTCCATCAGCCATATTGAAAGTTCCTTCAGGAAAAACCAGCACCGAAATCCCCCTTGCAAGTATCTTTCTCAAATCATCAAGACTACGTGCGCGATCTTCTGCACTGGAGCGATTGACAGTAACAACACAAAATTTGTATATAAAACCAAATATGGGCACCTTTAGCAATTCTGCTTTACCAATTGGTCTAAAATGATTTTTGATGGATAAAATTGTGATAATTGCATCGACATATGCAATATGATTTGCAATAAATATATATTGTTGATTTCTTGAGGGGGTTGATTCATAAATATACTGTTGGTGAATTCCAACCAACATAAACCACCATCCACCAAAAAATCTAAACAACGCATACATGATGTTTCCCCCTTTAACTCTTCCAAAAGGAAAGCAAATCAACACACAAGGGAAAAGGATTAAAATAATCAGTATGAATAATGCATATGCATATAGGCAATAAATGATTTGAAATGGTAAAACAAGGTACTTCACAAGTCAATATTATGTTCAAATATACACTTTAGGCGTTGTATCTTTGCAGCCGTTTGGAAACATCAAAGACCATAGCGCTGCATACATTAGGCTGTAAACTGAACTTTTCAGAGACATCAACTTTGGGACGTATGATGGAGCAGGAAGGGTTTGTTAAAAAAGAATTTGATGATGTAGCAGATATTTATGTTATCAATACCTGTTCTGTAACAGACAATGCCGATAAGGAATGCAGACAACTGGTTCGAAGAATTCAACGCAAAAACGAAAAAGCAGTTGTTGTAATTACTGGATGTTATGCGCAATTAAAGCCTGATGAAATTGCTAATATTCCAGGTGTAGATCTGGTTTTGGGTGCAGCAGAAAAATTTAATTTACCGAAACATTTAAAAGACTTTACAAAAGGTGATGATACTAAAATCTGTAGTTGTGATATAGAGGAAGTTGAAAAATTTCATTCTTCTTTTTCATTGACTGACAGAACCAGAACATTTTTAAAAGTTCAAGATGGATGCGACTATAGTTGTTCTTTTTGCACGATTCCAATGGCAAGGGGTCAAAGCAGAAGCAATACCATTCAAAATGTAGTTAACGATGCACAAAAATTAGCATCGCAAGGTGTAAAAGAAATCGTACTCACTGGTGTTAACTTGGGTGACTTTGGAATGATTGATGGTAAACGTGAAACAGATTTTCTTAGTCTTTGTAAAGAGCTTGATCATGTTGATGGCATTCAACGTTACAGGATCTCATCTATAGAGCCTAATCTCTTAACGGATGAATTGATTGAATGGGTTGCGAAGAGCAAAAAATTCATGCCGCATTTCCATATTCCCTTGCAAAGTGGAAGCAATATTATTCTAGGTAAAATGAGGAGAAGGTATAAAAGAGAGTTATATGCTGAAAAAGTCAGTACCATTAAATCTTTGATGCCAGAATGTGCGATTGGCGTAGATGTTATTGTAGGATTCCCTTCTGAGGGTGAAGAAGAATTTCAAGAAACTTTTGATTTTCTTCATTCACTTGATGTATCCTACTTACATGTATTTACCTATTCAGAGCGTGACAATACAAAAGCACTTGAAATCAATGAAGTTGTTCCAATTCAAATAAGAAATCAGCGCAACAAAATATTGCGCAACCTCTCCTATCAAAAATTACAATACTTTACTGCATCTCAACAAGGCAGCAAGAGGAAAGTCCTTTTTGAACAAGAAAATAAAAACGGAATGATGGAGGGTTATACAGATAATTATCTGAGAATATCTACACCATTCAGATCTGATTGGGTAAACCAAGAGATTGAATGGCAATTGTAGTTATTGCTTTCTGTAATCCAAAGGAGCTTTTCGGTCTCCTGCAAGTGATTCATATTTGAAGTCTACACCCCTGGCTTTATTCAATTCATCAGTGGCAGTTTTCAATACATCAGGTTTTAAGAAAATATCTTTCCCTGTCAATGCAATTGTTTTTGCAGCCACTTGCATACCCTTAAATCCAATTGACATACCGTCGCATGCAACTGCTTGCCAACTATGCGCAGGGACACCTGGAACCCATGTTGCAGTGGATAATCCAGCAGTTGGCACCACCCAGCTTACATCTCCAACATCTGTAGAAGCAGAAGTGAGTCCATTTAAAGCATAAGGCTCCACTTGTGCAGCTGATGCAACTGGTGGCAGATCAGTGGATGAAACTGTTTTTCTGATCATATCTGCAAATAATGTTTCAAACTCAGTATACTTTATACCACCAACCAAATCAAGATTCTTTTGCATCATCTTGGCAAGTGTTTCATTTGGCAAGGTATTATACAATCCCGTCATCACCTCATGAGCTACTGTAGTTCCAGTTCCTAATGCTGCGGCTTCGGCAACATTTGTCAATCTATTCCAAATATTTTTTAGTCCATTCAAAGTTGGTGTTCTTATGGTGTATTCCACTTCAGCAAAATCAGGAACAATATTTGAAGTAACGCCTCCTTTCTTAATTACATAATGGATACGCGTTTCTTGAGGCACATGTTCTCTCATCATATTCATCATATAGTTCATGGCCTCTACTCCATCCAATGCTGATCTTCCCTTATCTGGTGCTGCTGCTGCATGCGCAGCGAGTCCCTTGAATCTAAACATAGCAACTTTATATGCAAGTGTTGAAGATGGACTAGCACTATTATGATCTCCAGGATGCCAGTGAAGAACTGCATCTACATCTTTGAAAACACCAGCTCTCACAAGATATGTTTTCCCGCCACCAGCTCCTTCTTCTGCTGGAGTACCATACAATCTAATGGTACCATTGATATGATTCTCCTCCATCCATTTTTTCAATGCGATGACAGCTGCAATAGACCCTGCTCCAAATAAATTATGTCCACATGCATGACCATAACCACCCTCAACAATTGCTTTTCTTTCAGCAGATGGTTCTTGCGATAATCCAGGTAAGGCATCCATCTCAGCCAATATGCCAATGATAGGTTTTCCCGTTCCATATGATGCAATAAATGCAGTAGGAATATTTGCAATTTGAGTTTGAATGGAGAAACCTTCTTTTTTTAATTCATCTTGCATAAGAGAAGTGGTTTTCTCTTCCAGAAATCCAGGCTCAGCCCATTTCCAAATAGTATATGCCATTGAATCAAATCTGGATTGATGCTGATCAAGAAATTTCAAAATAGATTTTGAATGATCCTGACCAAATGTGATCAATGAAATGAATGATGAAATAAGCAGTACAAAAAAAGGTCTCATTAGAATAATTTGAGACCTAATATAAAAAGATTTATCGATTTCTTTCTTTTATGAGAGATTCGCAAGACTCTCTTCAATCAGTTTTATTTTTTCTAATGCATCAGCTTGCTTTTTCTTTTCCATTTCCACTACATCTGGCTTGGCATTTTGAACAAACTTTTCATTGGAAAGTTTCTTTTCAACAGATGAAAGAAAACCCTTGTAATATGCAAGGTCATTTTCCAATTGTTTGCGCTGACCGGATGTATCAATCGCTTGATTTGAAGTGATGAAAAACTTATCCCCACCAATTACCAGTTGAATAGAATCACCAATTGTATCGTTGGTAAAATCAAATGATGCAGCATTAACCTGTTTTGAAAGCAATTCACTGATAGCATTCCATTGATCAGCATTTTTTGCACTACAATGAATATTTATCGATTCTTTATTTTTTAATTGTGCCTTAAGCCTTGCATCACGAATCGCTGTTATAGCCTCCTTTAGCGTTTCTCCATTGCTTAAGGTTTTACTATCCACTGTTTTCCCCTTATAGCTTTGATCAATCTGTTTTACACAAATATCAACAGACTGATCTTTGAGAAGATGATACATTTCTTCAGTTACAAATGGCATGAATGGATGGAGTCTTTCAAGCAATACTTCGAAATAGGCAATTGCTTTATCAATATGCTTTTGATCCATTGGTTTCTCAAAACCAGGTTTGATCCACTCCAGATACCAACTGCAATAATCATCCCAAATCAATGAATATAGCGTCTTCAATGCTTCACTCAGTTTAAACTGATCCATCAATTGATCTACTTCCTGTAATGCTTGATGAAGGCGCGCTTCAAACCATTGATGTGGCCAATCATTTGAAAGAGAAATCTCTTCAGCTGTGAGATCAGTCTTGGCTCTCTCTTTCCACAACTGAATCAATTTAAGTGCATTCCAAATTTTATTGATGAAATTTCTCCCCTGTTCATTCGAAGCTTTATCCCACAGTAGATCGTTACCTGCTGGAGATGCAATCAAAATACCAAATCGAACTGCATCTGCACCAATATCATCAATCATTTCAAGCAGATCAGGTGAATTACCCAATTGCTTTGACATTTTTCGACCCAAATTGTCACGCACAATTCCAGTAAAATAAACATCTTTAAATGGCTTCTCGCCTATGAATTCATATCCAGCCATAATCATACGTGCAACCCAGAAGAAAATAATTTCTGGCGCAGTAACAAGTGTTTGAGTTGGATAATAATACTTTACATCATTGTTTCCAGGATTGGATAATCCTTTAAATACTTCAAAAGGCCATAGCCATGATGAGAACCAAGTATCAAGACAATCTTCATCCTGTTTTAAAATTGGATGTTCAATTTTATATTGGGCAGTAAATTTTTGTTTGGCATCCGCCTCATCCATTGCAACTACAAACCTTCCCTGATCATCATACCATGCAGGTATTTGATGGCCCCACCATAACTGACGTGATATACACCAGTCTTTGATGTTTTCCATCCAATGCCTGTAAAGATTTTTGAATTTTGCTGGATGGAAGTCTATCTCTCCGTCATTCACTGCATTCAAAGCAGGAGATGAAATCTTCTTCATGTCCACCCACCATTGAAGAGATAATCGTGGTTCAACCACTACATCAGTTCTCTCAGAAAATCCAACCTGGTGTGTATATTCTTCAATTTTTTCTACATGCCCTTGTGATTCTAATAATGTAACAATCTCCTTTCTCGCTTCAAATCTGTCTTTGCCAACAAATAATTGGGCATCTTGATTGAGTGTGCCATCTTCATTGAGGATCTCAAAGACTTCCAGTCCATGTTTGATCCCAATTTGATAGTCATTCATATCATGAGCAGGCGTAATTTTCAGCGCTCCAGTTCCAAAATCCATTGCAACATATTCATCAGCGATGATTGGAATCTTACGTTTAATCAAAGGAACCAACGCATGAGAGCCAATCAGATGTTTGTAGCGTTCATCATCAGGATGAACAGCAATGGCGGCATCCCCTAAAATAGTTTCTGGTCGAACAGTTGCGATAATGATTGACTGCTCTGATAACGGCAATTCAGTACCATTTGAATTGATCAGTTGATACTTTAAGTGATATAATTTTCCTTGAACTTCCTTGAAAATAACCTCTTCATCGCTTAGCGCAGTCTTGGCTCGGGGATCCCAATTGATCATTCGTTTTCCGCGATAGATGTATCCCTTCTCATACAAAACATTGAATACCTGAATCACTGATCGATAATAATCAGGATCCATTGTAAAACTTGTTCTATTCCAATCCAACGAGCAGCCAAGTTTTTTCAATTGCTGCAAGATGATTCCACCATATTTTTCTTTCCATTCCCACGCGTATTTCAAAAACTCTTCCCTGCTTAAACTTGCTTTTTGAATACCTCTCTCTCTGAGCATCTGAACCACCTTCGCTTCGGTTGCAATTGAAGCATGATCTGTACCAGGGACCCAACATGCATTCTTACCCATCATGCGGGCACGACGAACCAATATATCTTGTATGGTATTGTTGAGGCAATGTCCCATGTGCAGAATACCTGTAACATTAGGTGGAGGTATTACAACAGTGTATGGCTCACGTTCATCTGGTGTGCTCTCGAAATACTTTTTCTCCAACCAGTGTTGATACCACTTGGCCTCGGCAGCTTTGAAGTCAAAATTTTTAGACATCTCCATCTTCAGGCATCTATTTTGGGGCGTAAAGGTAACAATAAAATCTTGGCTCTCAGAGGATTATCATATGAATGAATGAGTGCAATCATTGAATACAAGTTAAAGAGAATATACATTGGCAGATGAATTAATCACATGAAAATCAAATTATTATATGAAAAAAACGGTTCAACAGAACAGATATGGTGTTTGGATTGACAAAAAGCAAGCCACCATCATAAAGATATTGCCTGACGGGAATAAAGACTACATCAAGATCAAATCGCATGTCCCCTTTCTGCAAAGATTTAAGGGTGAGACCACTAACAAAACAGGACTCTTTGGCACAACAATTTCAAGAGAGAAGAAATTACAGGGAAAACAAAATAACACATTGCACCATTTTATCAAAGAAGTGGTTTCAAATCTTGATCATGCGAATGCGATATTAATTTTAGGCTCAGGTGATACAAGATTTGAATTACAAAATGCCATCAATAAAAGCAAGACAATGAATGGGGTATGGATTGAAAATAAGGCTTGTTCAAAGATTCCTATTCGTGCTATTGAGACAGAAATGGAGAAACATTTTAATTTTCACTTTAAATAAGAACCTAAAGAAGTACATCGAGAAATATTAGTCATTAGTTTTGACAATTATTTCTCGAAGATGTATGCAATTGTTGATATAGAAACAACAGGTGGAAATGCCAGCACAGGCAGTATCACAGAAATTGCCATTGTGATTACAGATGGTAAAGAAATCATGCATACTTACAATAGTTTGGTGAACCCCCTTCAATCTATTCCACTTTTCATTGAGAAACTTACTGGCATCTCAGATGAGATGGTAAAGGATGCACCGATATTCGGACAAATAGCAAGAGAAGTATTTGAATTACTTCAACACAAAACATTTGTTGCTCACAATGTAAATTTTGATTTCTCGTTCATCGCTCATCAGCTTTCACAACATGGTATGCTTTTGCAGAGCAGAAAACTTTGCACTGTTCGATTGAGTAGAAAAATCTTTCAAAATCTTCCCAGTTATAGTCTTGGTAATCTATGCCGATCGCTCAATATTGGTATCAAGCAAAGACATCGTGCAATGGGTGATGCTTTTGCCACTGCTCAGCTTTTTCATCAATTGTTGGAGAATGACAAGCACAAGCATATTCAGCAAATGTTGAAAAAAGGCAGCAGGGACGCTTATTTGCCCATTCATTTGAACAATGAAGATCTCGATAAAATGCCGAACACGCCTGGGATCTATTATTTTCATGACGGAAAAGGAAAAGTTATTTATGTAGGTAAAGCAAAGCGTTTGCAAAAAAGAGTAATCAGTCACTTTTCCAATAATTCAACCAGCAAGAGAAAGCAGGAATTGATCAGACTAGTACATAAAATAAGCTACAAAGAGTGTGGAAATGAAATCATGATGAGTGTAATGGAAAGTATTGAGATTAAAAAAATTTGGCCTCAATTCAATCGCTCTCAAAAAAAATTCGAAAATAGATTTGGCATTTGCAGTTATACTGACCAAAGGGGAATTGTTCGTTTGGGAATAGTTAAGAAGAAAAAAAACATCTATCCTCATTATACATTCCCGCTTCAAATTGACGGGATTAGAATCTTGAATAAAATAGCACGAGAACATGCATTATGTCCAAAGATGTGCTTCCTTCAAGACGAAAAAGTTTTTTGCGTAGGCAGGGAAGAAAATTTTTGTGAAGGTGTTTGTGAGGATGAAGAAAATATCACTCAGTACAACAAGAAAGTGAGTAATGCAATTCAGTCTTTGCAATATGAACAACCATCACTTGCTTTGTTTGGCATGGGCAGGAATGAAAAAGAGTATTCATGTGTACTGATTGATAAAAATGATTTTCTAGCATTGGGATTTGTTCCCCTCCATGCAAAACAATGGAAAAAAGAAAAATTAATCAGGAGTCTTGATCCAGCAGCCTCCAACGAATTCATCCGCTCATTGGT
>JAFMEZ010000071.1 GCA_017856455.1 Parafilimonas sp. | reverse complement strand
GATAGCTAAACCAATCGACAAATAAACCAGCATTTTATTATTCTCCATAAATAAAGATAAATTTTATCTAAATTAATTTGCAATTTGTAAATTCCTAATTTGAATTATTTAAATGACTGAAACAGAATAGAACTATATCAAGAAAGATCTTATACTCAACCTTTAATCTCAAAAATGAAAAGTAATTCAGCGATTTATAAAGTGTTTATTGCTACAAGCTTGGATGGATATATTGCTGATATCAATGGCTGTATTGGTTTTCTTGATATTTTTCCTGCTCCTGAAGGGGATGATATGGGGTATAATGATTTTATTGATAGAGTAGATGCTATTCTCATGGGGCGCAAGAGTTTTGAAACAGTTTTGAGTTTTGGAATACCCTGGCCATATACTAAGCATGTTTTTGTATGGTCAAATACAATTAGTGATATACCTGAAGAATTGAATTCAAAAGTCACTTTTGTTAAAGGCAATATCAATGAAGTTATTGATCATGTACATCAATTGAGCTTTTACAATTTATATATTGATGGAGGTAAAACTATACAGTCTTTCATACAAGAAAATTTGATTGATGAAATGACCATAACTACTGTACCAGTACTTCTGGGGGAAGGGATTTCACTGTTTGCAAATTCAAATGGTTTAAAGAAATTCAAATGTGTTGCTAATAAAATTTACCCAAATGGGATGGTTCAAAATAGGTTTATTAGAATTTGATTTCCAATTAAGTAGTTTATAATACCCAGTTTTTGAGATTTTCGATCTGTTTCTTGTTTTGACTTATCCATTTTATAAGATAAGTGAAGAGTGCAAAATTTTGCGAAAAGTACCCTTTTGTGGTACCTACCCAAAAATATACTTTCAAGTATGGTTCCAATGTAATTAGTTCAATATCAACTATTTAAATATTTGTCGCTCATTAAATTTAAATTTAACGCTCGTAAAACACATTTAATGAGCGTTATTTTATATTTTAGTGAGCGTTAAATCATTTAATGGCCAGGAAAGTATCATATAACAGAGATCAGATCATTCATTTTATAAGCGAACATCCATTATGCTCTTCCCAAGAAATAATGGCTGGTTTGAAAATGCAAATCAGTATTGCAACATTAAAAAGGGCTTTGGTTGATTTGGGTGGTAAAGGAATAATTATTCCTGTTGGTGAGAAAAAGAAAAGACGATATGAAATCAGTAAGAGTTATCAAATCAGTATAGCAGTTGATCTTGAAAAGTATTTTCAAAAAGAAATTGATGAACGCGTAATACTAAAAACGTTTAATCAAGATTTGATCAGGGATATATTTTATAAGATTTCAATTTTCTCCAAAGTAGAACTTCATTTTTTATCTGACTTACAACAAACATTCAAATCAAATGCGATGAAACTATCCAAAGCATCATTTGATCTTGAAATGGAGCGTCTAGCCATAGATTTAAGTTGGAAATCTTCTCAAATAGAAGGCAACACCTATTCATTACTTGAAACTGAGCGATTAATCAAAGAGAAAGAAACTGCCTCAGGCAAAACAAGAGATGAAGCGACCATGTTATTAAATCATAAGTCTGCATTGGATTTTGTCATATCTCAACCCAACTATCTCAATCCTTTAACAGTTTCAAGTATAGAAGATATACATAGTTTATTGGTGAAGGATTTGAATATTTCAAGAAATATTCGCAATAACAGAGTAGGCATTTCAGGGACCAATTATACACCGCTTGACAATGCATTTCAAATTCGTGAGGCATTAAATGAAATGTGTGAATTAATTAACTCAAAAGATAATGTCTTTGAAAAAGCGTTTTTGACACTTATACTGATTTCATATATCCAGCCATTCTCAGATGGTAATAAAAGAACGGCTAGAATCATCAGTAATGGATTATTGATTTCACATCATTATTGTCCAATTTCATTTAGAACAATTGATTCAATTGAGTATAAAAAGGCAATGCTTGTATTTTACGAGCAAAACAATTTCGCACCATTTAAAAAAATATTTATTGATCAGTTTGAATTTGCAGTAAGTACATATTTCTGATCAGGTCAATCACTTACAAGAGATACTTATCTGTGGTGGAAAGAAAGCTGCACTTTTTTTTGGGATTTAGCTTCATATTCATAACTTGAATTATTCATGTTTTAGGATAAGTGTAGAGTAGTTGAAAGTAAAGAGTTAACTTAAAATAAAATCTGTTAACCGAATAGGAGGCATTTATTATAGCAATACAATATTTGTCCAATTTATTTTGAAGAAGAAAAATTTGATAATAAAAACCTTCATTAATTTTTAGTTATGGAAATCCACAAACCCAAATTCGTTTCTGGTTTTATTGAAGAAATATTAGTTATTGTAATTGGTATTTCACTTGCAGTAACTGCAGAAAGATTGGTTGAATATTTTCAACATCATAAGGAAGCAAAAGGTGTTGTGAGGAGAATGATTACAGAATTAAGAAGAGATAGTTCTGATTTGGCTTATAATATCAAGTATCATAAAAAAGCAATGGATGCGGATAGTATATTAACCAGATGGTCCAAACGAGAAATTGAATTAACACCAGACTCACTAATCGTGAATGTTAGCCGATCACTGGTTTTTACATTTTTTGCCAGCAGCACAGCAGAAATCGAAGCCCTTAAGGGAGCGGGCAAATTATATTTAATTGAAGACCATGAGTTATTGTCTAATATCTTAAAACACTATGATCGATATAATGATTTCAAAATTACAACTGACTTATGCATTAATCTTTCAAATCGTTTAAGTGATATTTATAAACAAAATGCAACTTTAACTACCAATGTTATCAATGTACAGAATCAGGAAAAGGTTTATAAATTCAATCCTCAAGAGTTAGAAAAAAATTTAAGGGGAAATAAAATGTATGAAAGTTTGCTTCAGGAGAAAAGAGTATATGATGCCTTTATAATCGGACAATCTCAAGGAGCACTCATACGTTTGGGAAAGATCACCAGTGCATTGATGATTGAAGAGTAATCTTAAGTATATTTTTTTCTAATGTTTTAACTTTTCAGATGTCAAAATAGCAATAGCCTTATCTGCATAGGCATTAAGTGTATCAAAATTGTTTAACTCCAGTATCAAGAGTGTTTTTCTAGACCAAATATCAAATAAGATTTTATTCTTAACACTTTTATCTATTGTTTTACTTAATCTACCTTGAAAATCTTTATCAGTAGTAGTAGAATTTTCTTGCCAAATAAAATCAGATTTTAAGACCAGCTTAGAATCCAATAATTCAGGAATGATATTTGCATAATAGCGTTTACAAGATTCCAAACATCCTAGATTTAGTTCTTTATAGTCGTTATAATAATAATTAAACTTGTTTAATATAGCTGATAATTCAATGATCTCCTCATTCGTAAAATATCCCTTCGCTTCGGCGTCATTCCTGGCTTTTTCATTGAGTATTAAATCTTTGTTTTCTGCATGCCAGATTGCAGTGCGGTAAAAGTCAATTTTATTAATTTGAGATTCATCCATTTCAAGAAGTCTCTGGAAATTTTCACAATTCGCAAGTCTTCTTTTTACCATAACACGATGTCTTTCTATTTCAGCTTTATCAGTTTTGAAATCGTGCACTACTGCAGCTAATAGCTCTTGCTTTTTGTGCTTTTCGGCTATACCTTCCCTGATGTTTTCAGCAAAAAAACCAAGTGTTACTGCTGTGAACAACATCACAAACTCAATGATATATTCTGACCATTTCTTTTTATGTGTAGGATGATGTGGGTGATGAACTTCCATTTTTGATTATTTTACTCAAAAT
The DNA here is from genome assembly GCA_017856455.1 of Parafilimonas sp. Classification (GTDB taxonomy): domain Bacteria; phylum Bacteroidota; class Bacteroidia; order Chitinophagales; family Chitinophagaceae; genus Pollutibacter. The sequence goes on along the minus strand of JAFMEZ010000071.1, from coordinate 1,362 downwards.
AAGATATAAAGAGGGAAAAAAGGTATAGTTATATTTACTTAATATAAATGCTGAAATCTAAATATGAGTAGATTTTCTTTCATCTTGTTATTTCTGATCGTTTGTATTCAATCTGAATTTGTGTTTGGACAATCAATCTATGTCAAGAAGCAAGCAATTTTGGTGTTGCGAAATTTAGATTTGAAAGAAGCGGATTGGGCAATGGATCAGCAACCCATCACCATCACTTCCTTCAGATCTCCGAGAAGCGCTGGCGATAAACATGATTTCTTTTCTGAAGGAGATTATTGGTGGCCTGATCCACAAAATCCAGAAGGTCCTTATGTACAAAGAGATGGCATGACCAATCCGGATAATTTCGTGGACCATCGGAAAATGATGATCCGTTTCAGTAGGATCATGGGAGCATTGACATCAGCTTATTTGCTTACCAAGGATGAAAAATATTCCAGTCAGGCTTTTGCTCACGCAAGGGCATGGTTTATAGATACAACTACCCACATGAATCCGCACATGCTCTATGCGCAGGCCATCAAAGGAAGATTCACGGGACGGGGGATTGGTATCATCGATATGATACAGTTCATCGAAGTATCACAATCACTTTTGAAACTGGAACAAGCCAAGGGAGCAAACAAACAAGAATATCTTGCTTATCGAAAATGGTTCGAAGACTTTTTGCAATGGGTGACAACACATCCCTATGGACTGGATGAAAAAAAAGCTCTCAACAATCATGGTACGTGCTGGACCCTACAGGTGTCTGCCTTTGCAAAATTCACGAACAATAAAGCACTGCTTGATACTTGTCGCATCCGTTATAAATATATACACCTGCCCGATCAGATGGCAGCTGATGGAAGCTTCCCTAAAGAACTCGCCAGGACAAAACCTTATGGATATTCTCTTTTCAACCTCGATGCAATGACCATGATTTGTCAGATCCTTACTGATAAAAAAGAAAACCTTTGGCAGTATCAAACTTCCGATCAGCGATCAATAAAAAAAGGAATCTCTTTTTTGTATCCTTACGTATCCAACAAACAACAATGGCCTTTCAATAAAGATGTGATGTATTGGGATGAATGGCCGGTTGCACATCCTTTTCTTTTGTTCGGTGCAAAAGCCTTTAAAGAAAATAAATACATTGATTGCTGGAAAAGGCTTGAACATGAACCCGTCACCGAAGAGATCATCCGAAATCTTCCAGTGCGGCATCCGCTGATCTGGTTTTAATCTAAATCGAGAATCATATTTTTATATAGACCATGCAGTTTTGCCTGGGAAGGTTGCTGAATTTTTTCATTCTTCATCAACAAATATTTATCAGTCATCCCATTTATGTTTCGTGGAATTTTATTT
>JAFMEZ010000030.1 GCA_017856455.1 Parafilimonas sp. | reverse complement strand
GATCGCAAATTGTTGAACTTTGGCCATACACTCGGACATGCATTGGAAACACAATACGAACTTACACATGGACAAGCTGTTGCATTGGGAATGGTGTTTGCATCTTGGCTTTCTGAACGTCTATCTGGATTGAAAAATTCTCTTGAATTGATTGAGGTGCTGACAAAATATAAATTACCTACGCTGGCTTCTTTTGATGCAGAAAGGGTTTATAATGTTTTGTCGATGGATAAAAAACGAGTGAGTTCGAAAATGAACTTCATTTTACTTAAAAAATATGGCAAAGGAATGGTTCATCCAATTTCATTGGATCAATTGAAGAAACACGTTGTAGGCTATGCCAAACTAAATAAAACAGGTAGATGATTGCAATTGTACATCCTTCAACCATTGCGGGTGGTATAAGAGCGCCAAGGTCAAAGAGTGACATGCAGCGTGCTTGTGCTGCTGCTTTGCTGCATATAGGCAAGACAATTATAAATGATCCTGGAAGAAGCAATGATGATTTGGCAGCCTTGGATGTAATTTCAAAATTAGGAGCAACTGTAATTGATCAAGGTGAGCAAATACATATAGAAAGTAACGGTGTTAATCCGGTTGGAAATGAAATCAACTGTGGTGAAAGCGGACTTGGTATACGCATGTTCACACCAATTGCAGCTACTTCTTCTCGTGAACTTCGTATAGCTGGAATAGGATCGCTGGTTACCCGACCAATGAATTTTTTTGATGAGATATTTCCACAATTGGGAATTCAAATTCAGTCCAATGATGGAAAGCTACCATTGCATATAAAAGGCCCATTACATCCTGCTAATATAGAAGTAGATGGAAGTTTGAGTTCTCAATTTCTAACTGGATTATTGATGGCATATGCTGCATCAAATCCAATGGGTGTAACGATAAATGTAAAGGATTTAAAAAGTAAGCCATACATTGATATGACACTTCGTGTTATTGAAGCGTTTGGCATGAAAGTTCCCAAAGTGAATAATTATGCTTCATTTTATTTTGATGAAAAAGATTGTCGGCCAACCGAAAAAGTGATTAATTATGCAGTTGAGGGTGATTGGAGCGGAGCAGCATTCCTTTTTGTTGCAGGAGCTATCTCAAACCAGATTGTTATTAGAGGCATGCGCGATGACTCTGTTCAGGCAGATAAAAAAATTCTTGAAGCATTAAAAGATGCCGGAGCAATTTTGAAGTATTCAAATGGAGAGTACAGTATTTCACCTGCGCCATTAAGTGCATTTGAATTTGATGCAACTGAATGTCCGGATTTGTTTCCTCCCCTTGTAGCTTTAGCTGCGTTTTGTAATGGTATAACCAATATAAAAGGGGCAAACAGGCTCACTCATAAAGAGAGCAACAGGGCACTCACATTGCAAGATGTTTTTGGAAAAATGGGAATCAGGATTGACTTAAATGACGATTGGATGCATGTTCATGGTGGAACTGGTATTCAAGGTGCGAAAGTTCATTCTCATCATGATCATAGAATTGCAATGGCAGCTGCTGTAGCGGCATTAAAAGCAACAGATTCGGTTATCATTGAAGAAGCACAGGCAATCAATAAGTCCTATCCTGCATTCTATGATGATTTGAAATTGCTCGGTGCAAATATTGAAATCGAAAAATAAATTTGTTTATGAATCAATTTGGAAAAATATTTTCGGTAAGCATTTTTGGTGAATCTCATGGAGAAGGTTTGGGTGTAGTGATTGATGGTTGTCCTGCTGGTATGCCGATTTCAGTAGAAGATTTTATAAAAGACACTGAGCGAAGAAAAGGAGGAATGCAAAAAGGCACAACTCCCAGACAGGAGGAGGACTTGCCCATATTCAAAAGTGGAGTTTTTAATGGAAAAACAACAGGAGCGCCATTAATGCTCTTGTTTGAAAATAAGAATACCCGATCTGGTGATTATGAGAAACAACGCGCAGTACCAAGACCAGGGCATGCGGATTTCGTGGCGAATAAAAAATTTGGCGGATTTGAAGATTATAGGGGAGGTGGACATTTCAGCGGAAGGCTTACACTTTGTTTGGTTGCGATTGGTGTTGTTGCAAAAAAAATATTGAAGAACATCACCATTGAAGCGAGTATAATTTCAATTGCAGGCGAAACTGATTTGGATAAAGGTCTTCAGAAAGGGATTGATGCAAAAGATTCTGTTGGAGGAATTGTTGAATGTAAAGTCGACGGCTTGCCTATTGGTATTGGCGAACCATTTTTTGAATCAGTTGAATCTTTACTTTCCCATGCGGTTTTTGCAATTCCCGCAGTACGTGGCATTGAATTCGGTACTGGCTTTGAGGCTGCAAATATGTTAGGGTCTATTCATAATGATGCAATCATCGATGCAAATGGTAAAACTGCTACGAATCATGCAGGTGGTATTGTTGGAGGAATTACCAATGGGAATCAATTGAACTTTAGAGTAGCCATAAAGCCAACTTCATCCACGCCTCAAGATCAACAAACACTCAATTGGGAAACAAATCAAGTTGAAACTTTTGCCGTTAGGGGTCGCCATGATTTATGCATCGCACTAAGAGTGCCGCCTGTTTTAGAGGCTGTAACTGCAATGGTGCTTGTTGATTTGATGTATAGAGAGCAGCTGATAAAGCGCGTCTTCTAAATTTCAGTTGAAGAAAGTTTCCCGCCTAATTCAAGCACACAATATCTTTGTTGTTGATCATTTGCGATTTGGATGAATTCATTTACGTCTGCAGTATTGAATTCAAATAAATCATAATGACAAGGGATGATTAATGGAATACCACATCTTTTTGCAAGTCGAACAGCTTCTTCAGCATTTAGATTACCAGCAACTTTTCTGGCAGGATCATTGCCGTTAATGGGGAGTAATGCAATCGATGGAGAAAAATTTTTAATCCATTCTTCCATTGAATCATAGTAAAGAGTGTCTCCGGAATGATAAATGGAGAAATCGCCCAATTGAATAATATATCCTAAGTAGAGATGTTTTCCTGCATCGTTTTTGTCGAGTTCATTGTGAGCAGCAGGTATCGCATGAAATTGAATTTCATCTAATTTAAATGATTCGCCTGCATCGATTCCAATCGGTATTGTTGGATCTATTTTCAACCTATCAGCAACAAAAACCCTGTTTGCTTCAGGAATGATAAGTTGGCATTCAGGAGAATTTTTTAAAATTGGAAGTATCGTTTGTGCATCAAGGTGATCTGTATGATTATGACTGGAAGTAATAAAGTCAATTTTAGGGAGCATGCTTGGATTGATCACCAATTCACTGATTCTTATATGTGGCTTTTCTGTTTGTTTATATTTTTCTGTTAGTGAATCCGACAAATACGGATCAACAAGTATCCTCTTCCCTTTGTATTGAATAAGAAAGCCAGATTGTCCCAACCACCATAAATAAATATGGTTTGGATCATTCCAAGCATCCTCAATATCATGTATCAGCGATATGTCTTTTCTAAAAGCTTTAATCATGAATCAGCGCATTTGTTTTGCACCCTCTACCATATTGATTAATTTCTGTTTTGCAGCCCATCTTGCAGTTTGGCTTAATCCGCAGTCAGGTGCAACAGACAGTTTTTCTTTTGGCACGTATGCAAGACATTTTTGTATACGCTGTTTTACATCTTCTATGGTTTCTATGTAATAATTTTTTACATCAATGATGCCAACAGAAACATCCATTTTTTCTGCAAAAGATGAAAGCAATTCTATTTCAGCAAATTCTCTATTTGCCATCTCAATATGAATTTCATCAACATTCATATCCAAAAAGTCTGGCAACATTGGCTTAAGGCTTCTGAACCCTACAGGTCTTCCTTTAAAATTTCCAAAGCAAAGATGTGTTGATAGCCTGCATTTGCCTTTTAAGCCAGCAACAGTTTCATTGAAAATTTTTACAAATTTCTTTGTGTCTTCTTTATAGGCATAGCAACTCATCGAGGGTTCATCCAATGTTATTTCCGTGCAACCTGCATCTACCAAGGCTTTCAATTCTTGTTGAATGATGGGCATTAATGCATAGGTAATCTCCCATCTGTCCTTATAATCATTGTTGGGTAAAAGTCTTCCGCTCAATGTATATGGTCCAGGTAAGCTGCATTTGAGTGTGGGACCCTTAGGTGCTAATTTTTTTAATCTTTCAAATTCCTTAACTGCTCCTAAGCCATTGGGTGCAGTGAGTTTGTCAATAATTGAATGTTTTCCTCTTTGGTCGTGTGCAGGTGGACCAAATTTTCTTGTTTCTGTATGGTTGGGTTCAATTCCTTTAATGAATCCATAAAATGACAGATTAAAGTCAAACCTGGTTTGTTCACCATCCGTAATTACATCTAATCCTGCTTGCATCTGGTCATGAACAGCTGCTACTACAGCATCATTTGCCATTTCTTCAATGTCTGCTGCTCCAAATGATGATAGATGTTGTGTTGAAAATTCTAGCCAGCCTGGGAAGGGGTAGCTGCCAACTACTGTTGTTCTAATGGGTATCGGTTGCATGATGTATTAAAATTGATATAGTTTAGAGAGCCTGATTGCGTGTTCGTCATAGGCTTTTTCAAAGAGTTCTACTGCTTTTTGTTCTCCTACCTTATTTGCTGCAGAAAGCACAGTTGGAGGATGACCTGCTTTGGTAAGTTTTGCGGCTACAGTAGCCTTGATGCTATTAATAAGCAATACCCCACCAAGTGTGGATCCAGGTGCAACAGGCGTTTCAAGATTTTCGATTTGAATCATTGCGTCGCCAACTGGTGCACCTGTATCTAATATAATATCCGAGAAATCAGATAATTTTTTACCATCCGCTCGTTTGCTCTTACTTGCTTCAGAGTGTGATTTGGTAATGATGCTAACAACCTTGATGTTGTTTTTTTGAAATAACTCTGCAATTTCAACAGGAACAATATTGGTGCCACTGGATGAAATGACCAGTGCTGCGTCTTGATCTGAAAGTTTATAGTTCCTTAAAATTCTTTCTGCAAATCCACTTACATTTTCCAAAAACATTGCCTGTCTTTGTCCATTTGCACCAACTACAAGATTGTGAAAAGTGAGTGAAAGTTCTACAATAGGGTTAAAGCCTGGGAATGACCCATACCTGGGCCACATTTCCTCTACCATAATCCTACTATGTCCAGATCCAAAAACATGCACCATTCTTCCCGCCAATATGGTGGATGAAAAGATTTCTGCTGCCTTTTCAATCTCTTTCTCTTGAGATGAAATAACGTCAATAATGTTTCTACTTTTTTCTAAATATTCTTTTGTTTCAGTCATTTTGTTTTGTTGAATTAGATAACGCAAAAGCAGCAGCTCCTATTGCACCTGCTTTATCACTGAATGCGGCCATTTCGATTTCCATTTTTGTTCCTCCGGCTCTCCATTCATATTGATCCATGAATTTACGCAATGGACTCATTAATTTATCACCTGCTTTAGTAATTCCGCCCGCGAGAATAACTTTTTCTGGCGACAAAATATTACCAATAGAAGAAATGCCTACAGCAAGGGCTTTTATGGATTTCTCCCAAACATCAATGGCTGTTTGATCATTATGATGCAATGCTTGCAATACTTCCAATGTATCATTGAATTTTCCATTACTCCTTTTCAATACGGAATAATTACCAATCGCTTCTTCCAAACTTCCTGGCATTCCACAGATATCTGGATCGCCGTGCATATCAACTGACATATGCCCAATATGTCCTGCTTTCTGAAATGCTCCTTGGTATATTTTTCTATTGATGAGAATGGCTCCACCAACTCCTGTTCCAATCGTTAGAAGGACTGCATGCTCGCAGTTTTGAGCATTTCCAAAAGATGCTTCAGCAGCCAATGCTGCAATGGCATCATTAACAACCAATGTTTCTTTTGAAAGCAATTCACTCCAACTAAATCCTTCGATTCCTTGCAGCCTGTTGGGAAGGAATTCTATAGAAGTATTCTGTTTGTTTGGAATGCCTGGTGCACTAAGTCCTATCACAAAATTTTGTGTACTTAATGATGCAAGCGACTCAAATGTTTTTTTTACATCCGATTTCCATTGCTGACCTTCATCATTGGTGTCACAAACAAGTTCTTTATGGATCTTGCCTTTTTCGTCAATTAATACGCCCTTAATTCTTGTTCCTCCTATATCGATACCTATTGCCTGCATGTGTTAAGATTTAAACTGTCCATCACTGATGGCCCAACCACCATCAATCAATATTTCTTGTCCTGTGATAAATTTCGATTGATCAGACAACAAAAATGCTGCCATCCCAACTATATCTTGAGGTTGGCTGATTCTTCCACCATCCAGAGTCTGTTTAGTTTTGATAAAATCCATGATGGCTTCATTCCCTTTTGCTCTTGCAGCCATAGGAGTATCTACTAATCCTGGTGAAATTACATTGATACGTATATTTTGTTGAGCATAATATGCCGCTGCACTTTTTGAAAGTCCGATGATCGCTGCTTTAGAAGCTGCATACGAATGAGTAGAAAAAAAATGTGCTGATGGATGTGTAGCCAGAACAGATGCAATATTCACAATTGATCCAGTGCTTTTTTGATAAAGCAACACATTGAGAACTGCCTTATTGGTTAACATTGTTGTTGTTGCATTTAACTGAAAAGTTTTTTCCCACCCTTCTTCGGTAAGTTCATGAAGTGGACCATCGCCAAATGTTCTTCCACTTCCTCCAGCAACATGTAAGAGTCCATCTATCTTTTTATAATGTTCAATACATACTTGTATTGCATGTTGAATGGTTTCTTCTTTCCTCAGATCACCGAATATCCATTGCAATTGTTGATTTGAATGCGGAAGGTCGTTTTCGTTTGACTTGCCTATCGCAACAATATTTGCTCCTTGTTCAATAAAATACTTTACAGCAGCTAATCCAATGCCGCTTGTGCCACCTGCAATGATGATATTTTTTTGTTCAAGTTGCATTTATTTATACTTTAATTTTTTAAAAGGGATATCGAGTATTTGATAATTGCGATCATTAGGCCACATGTAGTGCCACCACTCGGTTTGTAGCGATTGAAATCCGTACTTGTACATGATTTCTTTTAGAAAATCTCTGTTTTCTATTTTTGATTGGCTGATGGCCATAAAATCATGATGAGCAGTATCACTAAAATTATCAAATCCAGTAGGCATTTCAATCAATTTTCCGGTTGATAATTTATAAAGTGTAAGATCAATAGCAATTCCTCTATTATGTCCGCTTCCCTTTGCTGGATTCGCAACATATCTTTCATCATGTATTAAATTCCAGAATTTCACTGTAGCCTTAAAAGGTCGGTAGGCATCCCAAACCAATAATCCTAAGTCGTTTTTTTCTAATTCTTCTGCAATATTCCTCAAAGCCATAACAGCATCCTTCACCATAAAAGTTTGGTGAGTTGATTTAGGATAAATTCTCTTGCTGGTAAAATTATTTTTGTTGGCATACATCAAATTATATTTCACATGTGGCACATGCATGCTTATTTCAACTAAATTTTCGACTTGAGAAAATAGTGGATGAAAAATAAATGGTCCGATCAGGATTATGAAAAAATACTTCTTCAATGATGCTTTTTTACTTTTTAATGCATTGATAATTAGTGGTTTGTTATTTTAACATCATGCTTAAGACTAAAAATTTAGCTTTGCATGAAGTTAAACATTTATTATGCCAGGAAAACATATTTATGCAATTATGACTGGCTTTGCTTTTTTGATTGCACCATCTCTTTTTGCTCAGCAAAAGCCTAATTATAGAAACATGCCCATTGTTGACTCTGCAGTTGGTGTGGCAAGTTATTATGCAGATAAATTCATTGGCAGAAAAACTGCCAGCGGTGAAATATTCAGTCAACATAAAATGACCTGCGCACATAATACTTTGCCTTTCGGAACAAAAGTTAAGGTTACCAACCTTACAAATGGTAAGTCCATTATTGTCAGGGTAAATGACCGCTTGCATCACCGTAATCCAAGAATTGTCGATCTGCCAACAGGGGCAGCAAAAAAATTAGGTTACACAGGAAGGGGCATTATTAAAGTAAGTGTCGTCGTAGTGAAACCCCCTGTTATCAAACCTGCAAACGCAGATTAATTTTTTCCAAAGACTCTTTTTATTACACCTTTTTTCTTCTGGCTAGTATCTCCAACATTGATGGGCTTTTGTTGTTCAGTAGGAGTCAATGGTGCTGGTTTTGGCAATCCTCCTGGCAGGGTAGGGTCTTCAAATTTTTGCGACTCAGTTACTACTTTTTCTTTACCGGTACTGATGGGGATTTCAACGAGTTCGTCTGCCTTGAAGTTTTCCTCCCCTTCAATTGGTAAAATCTCCTCAGTATTTTTTAAAGAATCCAAATTAAATAGCATTTCGCTTTGCATGTTAGCTGGCGGACTAAACCTTGCATTTGGATCAATGTTCAAGCTTCTATCATTGAATACTTGCTGATAATAATACGCCCATGCAGGCATGGCCATTTGTGATCCACCTGCTGTATATAACATCCTAAGAAATGGGTCATCACATCCAACCCATACTCCTGAAAGAAGCTGTGGACTAAATCCGATAAACCATCCATCGGCATTATCATTTGTTGTTCCAGTTTTTCCTGCAACTTCATTATTAACGCCATATGCCCATCTCAAAGAGCTACCTGTTCCAAAATCAACCACACCTTGAAGCATCTTGGTCATCACATATGCTTCAGATTCGCTGATCACTTCTTTGGTTTGTGTTCTAAATGATGCAAGCACATTTCCATTTCTGTCTTCAATTCTGCTGATATAGTAAGGTTTTACATTAAAGCCTCTTCCAGGGAACATGCTAAAAGCTTGTACCATTTCAATCAGCGACAAATCTGCTGATCCCAATGCTATAGAAGGGTATGGAGGGATATTGTTGACGATTCCGCACTCCTTAGCAAATTCAATTGTTTTTTTAACACCCAATGTATTGATAAGATATACAGCACCTGGATTTTTAGAAAATGCCAAACAGACTGCCATTGGTCCTCCAGTTCCATCAATCATTTTTCCACCCATGTCAATAGGGCCACTCGGTAATTCAGTTTCAGGTTTAAATCCATTTTTCACTCCTAAGGTATAGAGCAAAGGTTTGAATGTTGATCCTACTTGTCGCTTAGTTTTGATATTGACATGATCATATTTGAATCTTTTAAAATTACTTCCGCCGACCCATGCTTTTACTTCGCCGGTCAGGGGATCAATTGATAAAAGTCCTATTTGCATGATTTGCTTATGATAGCGGATTGAGTCAATCGGAGAAAGCATGGTATCTTTTTCTCTTTTCTCATTCCATGAGAAGACTTTCATACTGACTGGCTCAAGGAAAACTTTTCTTATTTCCTCTTCATCCATTCCTTCTTCCTTCATATTTTTCCACCGATCAGTTTGTTTCATTGCAGCATCGAGTACAGCCTTTCCCTCTTTGGTTTTCCAAATCGATCCGTCTTTAATATTGTATTGATTGCTGAATACCTTTTGAAGATTTTGCATATGTCGATACACTGCGATCTCTGCATACTCTTGCATTTTTGGATTGATGGTCGTAAATATTTTAAGACCATCTCTGTATAGATCATATGGTTCTCCAGTATTTGGATTTTCATTTTCTTTGCACCATGCTTTCAGATCTTCTCTGAGCATTTCACGGAAATAAGGGGCAATACCTGAATTTTCATCCATTTTCAAATACTTCAACTGGATTGGAGCCATTTTCAATGATTTCGCTTCTTCCTTCGTCAGAAATTCATTGCGAACCATTTGGTCCAAAACTGTATTGCGGCGAGACATTGCAGCTTTGGGATTTCTTCTTGGATTATATCTTGTCGATCCCTTTAAAACGCCTACCAATACAGCTGCTTCCTCAACAGCCAATTGACCAGGTTCTTTTTGAAAATAAGTTTTTGCTGCATTCCTTATGCCATATGTTTCTTCACCATAGTTTACCATATTGAGGTAAAGGGTGATGATCTCTTCTTTGGTGAAATTTTTTTCAAGTCTTATAGCTACAATCCACTCCTTAAGTTTCTCAATCACTCTTGTAACACTTTTTCTGCTTTGTTGTCCTAGTAATGCTTTTGCAGTTTGTTGAGTAATGGTGCTTGCGCCACCTTCACGTCCAAGAAATACAATAGCGCGGATTAAACTTTTAATATCTATACCAGAATGGTCATAAAATCTTTCATCTTCTGTTGCGATCAGCGCCCTGATTATGAATGGAGAGATGTCTTGGTATTTAACATTGATACGGTCCTTTAAATAATATTTACCCATGAGTGTTCCGTCGTCAGCATAAATTTCTGATGATGACATCATGGATGGATTTTCCAACTCCTCAATTGAAGGAAGTTTACCAAATAATCCAACATAAATAAGGAAAATTAAAAGGAAGAATGCACCCCAAGCGTATAGAAAAATTTTCCAAAAAACGGTTACTGCCTTTGTTGGTTGATTGGTTTTTTTCTCTTTTAATGCCATGCAGTAAAGCTAATCAAAAGCTGAATGATTTTTCTAAAGGGGTACTTAAAATTTTCCCGGCAACTGGGCTTTTATAAACTCAATGTACTTTGCAGTTTCCTTGTCTTCTAACATCTTTTTTAGGTTGGAAGGGGAAACAATATAAAAGCTATACTTATCAGCCGGCAACCAAGGAAAAACTTCTTTTGAAGCAATTGGTTTTGTTTTTTCTACATAGGCCAATGCTTCAGCGGCATCTGCAAATAAACTAATCAATATATAAGGTGTTTCTCCAATCTTATCATTCCTGATGGTAAAGTTCTTTTGATAATATTTTTCAGTATGATATCTTGTTAATGCTCTTTTTGCCTCATTGATATATACTATATCTACACCATTCATGATCATTAAAACGCCATACGCTTCCTTGGGATCAAATTGGTATGCAGATGGAATGACCTCCTTTTTCTCGGGAATTAATTTAATCTTTGATGAGTCTATTTTTAAAAGATTATTGTCGTCTCTGACCATTTTTTGTGGTGCTATATTAGGCCTGTCATCCATCACAGCAATTTCTTCTTCCTTTAATCTTGTTACTTTCATGGCTTTCAAAGCAGTTTCAATGGAATCCCTGTTCTTTAAAACTTCTTTTAAAATGTTTGCTTTTGATACCAGCGGGGAGTTGGGGGCAATTTTCTCAATATTGGATAATGTTGAAATAGCAATGCTGTCTTTTCTTTCTTTGATATAATAGACCGATTCGATATATAGCAATTGAGGTGTCCAATAACTTTGTCCAAAGATTGAATCTGCAGTCTTTTTTGCTGCCAAGGCCTTATTAAAATTTCCACTTATAAAGTGGTTATAAATTTCATTGTAAACTTTTTCAGAGGCTATATCTTTTGATTTGTCTTTAGTTGTTGTAGGTTTTGGATCTAGCAGTTGTTTAGTTAACGAATGTTGTGGTGCATAATTCGCTAGTAATGACTTGTAATAATTGGATTGAGCAATACTGTCAATTTGTTTATAACAAAAAGCAAGATCAAAATAGGCCTGTGTGATTGTTGCTGAATCAACTTTCTCTAAAAGCAGTAGTTGATTGTTCCAGTAAATGGATTCTTTATAGTCGCCAAGCTTATCCTTGTATAAGGAGGCAAGGATTTTTATGCCGCCAATTTTCTTTCCATTAGAAATAGATAATTTCTCGGCTGTTGTTGGAAGATTTTCCAGTAGTGATTCAAAGCTGATCTCATTTCCATCATTTTTGTCATTCTGACCAACATAACTTAATGCCTGATCGTTTACTTTACCTTTTGCTCCCGTCAAACCGCTACCTGCATTACTTCTGCGCCAATTGTCTTCATTTGACCTATTGCCCCACTTGTTTTTAAAGGCAATGCTGCCCTGGGACTTTAAATTGGGATTATTAAAATACCATTCTCCTGATTTGTCTTGTGATTGAAATATGTCTCCAGGTTCGTTATCCAGTAGACTATTTTTTTTCGTTGTATTTCCGGTATTGTTCAAATCTACTTTTAGACCTTCTTCTTTCTTTAATTTTTTAAGATATTCTTTTATATAAAGTTCTCTTTGTTTTTCAGGCATTATTGCGAGCATTTGTAAGCTGTCTTCTGTTTGAATAATACCGAGCGCATTGGCAAGATCTGTTACAATCGATTTCTTTATTTCAATTTCTTTGGTAAATCCTGGTTGGGTATTGGAAGTGCTGTCAAAATATTTTTTTGCAAGTGTATATTGTTTGTGAGAAAATGCAAGTGTAGCAATGGTTAAATTATTTTTTAATTTTAAATCAGGGTCATTGTTATTGTATTTGTTGCTTTGTTCCAATAAATAAATTGCTCTGCTAATGCTATCTCTCGATAATTCCATCTCTGAAGCAGCTGCAAATATGATAGGCCTATAGGAAATATATTTTTCTCTACTGGCTAATTTGGTAAGCGCTTTAACATCCTCTTCAATTTTTTCATTTTTATCTTTCTTGTCAGACGCCAAGCTGATCTGATAAATTTTTGAATAGGCTGCCATAACAGGATCAGTGGTCATGCCAACAGATTTTTCGAATGCTTCATTGGCAGCCTCTCTGTTATTTGCTTTTGCATAGAGCTGCGCTATAAGAAAATATGTTCTCGCTTTCTCTTGTTTGTTAACATATACCGGTATTGCTTGCTCCAGATATTTGGCTGATGAATCAAATTGTTGAATTTTATAGTACCAATAGGATTTTAGTTCATATAAAAAGGGTTGAAGTCTTTTTGGGAAATCAATATCTCTCACCAGAGTTTCAATCATGCTTCTCGCATCATCATCATTGTCTTGTTCAATGAGGGTTCGGATGATCCATAATAATGTTTCATTTCTAATCGGCTTATGTCCAACTACTCCTGATTCTTTGGATGAGATGGTATAAACGTTTCCTGAGTTATTGATGTTCGATCCAATAGTTTTCTCAAATCCGCGTTCTGACTTGTCTTTCGGTTGAAAATTATAATTGATATATTGAAAAACATCATATGCTGAATCAAATTTCTTTTGAAAGAAATATGATTTTCCCATCAAGTAATACAAGTCATCGACCCAGTCATTCCGAAGATCGTGTAACAAAACTCCATTGTTTACTTTGATAATTACAGAATCGAGTTCTTGTTGTTGTTGTGCAGTTGTACTCAAATCATAATTGAAAAACGACAGTAGTGTATTAAATGTGTCTTTATGTGATTGTTTGGCAGTTGAAATAATTTTTTCAATTTTCTGATTCGAGTTAAAATAAAAATTGTAATGTGAGAAAGTGTTTTCTTTGAGTCGTTTAATGGGCCCAATTTTTTTATCTGGTGTTAGTTCAGATGGAAGTTTTCTGTTTTCGTAGTTTTTGGGCTTTTTTAAATCAAATGTGATGTTGACTTGTGAAAATGATAATTGAAAGAATGGAATACAGAAAGCCATCAATGCAGCTTTTTGCCATAGGGTCCTGGTTTTTTTAACTTTCAACATCCGGTGAGTAAAACTAAGATTTCTGCGTTTAATAGAAAAGTCGCCCATTGCTGAATATGCAGTAACTTTATGACTCATTTAGGCTAAAATTGTTGAATGGCAGAAAATGAAGTAAAACAGAGTACGTTTAAGCGACTGACCAATCGTTATAGGTTGATTGTGATGAACGATCATACTTATGAGGAAATCATCACTTTCAAGCTAACACGGTTAAGCGTTTATGTACTTTCTTGCTTAATTTTTGTTTTACTAGTGGGGTTAACCACAGCATTGATCAGTTTTACTCCATTGAAATTCTATATCCCTGGCTACGGAAGCCAAACTGAAAGGAAAGAGTTGACTAATCTTAAATTGAAGACCGATTCTCTGGAAACATACATTAAGAACAGAGAGGCATATTGGGATAATGTTAAGAATATTATTTCTGGAAAAGCTGATCTAAATCTAGATACTGCTATTATCACAATCCCTAACTTAGAGCAAAGTCCTGAGTAAATAAGATAAATTGAATAATAATAATAAATCATCCAATACAGCTTGGGCAAAATATTTAGGTTTAGGCGGACAAATTTTCGGATCTGTACTGCTTTTATTGTTCATAGGAAAAAAATTAGATCAATGGCTAAGTTTTAAGACATCAATTTTTATCTGGATTCTCCCTTTATTGTCAATAATTTTAATTTTGATAAAGACGATTTTTGATACTAACAGTAAAAAAAATGATTCCTAAGCCCCTTCGTCCCATCATTTGGTTATTTCTAGTGATTAATATTTTTACCTCAGTTTTTTATCGCACATTCACGTCAATTGATGTTGATCCAAATATTTTATTGATCGGAAATGCATATATCTGTATTATAACACTTGTTTCATATTGGTTTATGTCCACTGGTTCAAAATCAAAATCAACTGTACAATTTACCTCTTCAGTGTATGGCTCTTTTTTAATGAAGCTTGTGCTGTCTGTTTTAATTATTGTGATTTATTCCAAGATTGCAGGTAAAAACATGAATTCAAACGGCATCATTGGATGCCTGTTTCTTTATCTAGCTTATATGTTTTTAGAGGTAAGGGGATTGATGTCATTGTTTCGAAAAGACTGATATGTCAAAACAAGAAGTTGAAATATCATCTTTGTCAGATTTTATTCCTCCTGAAACATATCATTTGGTTGAACCTTTTTTATTGCATTATAAAGTTCATTTAACAATAACAAGATCAAGGGCGACTGTTTTAGGTGATTATAGAAATGCAGTTGCAGGAAAGGCGCACCGCATCTCAGTAAATGGAAATCTTAATGCTTATGCCTTTCTCATTACACTATTACATGAACTTGCACACCTGATAACTTTTGAACAACACGGTCACCGCGTTGCATCACATGGTAAAGAGTGGAAAGGGCAGTTTGCAGCTTTATTGAAACATTTTCTGCTGAACAATGTATTTCCAGAAGACATAAAAAAACAACTTACTGCATCGCTTCAAAGTCCAGCTGCAAGCTCATGTGCAGACGATGGCTTAATGAGGGTGCTTAGAAAGTATGATAATGTCAAACAAGATCATTTTTTAGTGGAAGAGATTCAACAAGGGGCATGTTTTCAGGCAAAAAACGGTAAAATATATCGTAGAGAAGAAAAAATCAGAAAAAGAATCAAAGCAGTTGAAATAGAGACAGGAAGAGTTTACTTATTCAGCCCCATTTATGAAGTCATCAAAATAACCTGATTAAATATTTTTTGTCATCCAAACATTACAGCCGTGATGCCCTGTTTCTCCAATAGGCTCGTAAATATATTCGAATCCAAATTTTTCATAAACACTTATTGCCTTCTTGAGCTCAGGCATTGATTCGAGATATATTCTTTTATAACCAAGTTGTTTTGCAAAGTCAATTGATTTGTTAATAATCATTGCACCCAGTCCGGTTCCTCTGGCCTCAGGAAGCAAATACATTTTTACCAACTCACATGTGTCATCAGGTAAACCTTTGCTGGGGAATATGCCGCCACCACCTAAAATCTTTCCATTCTCCTCTGCAATAAAGTAAGTAGAATTTGCTGTTTGAAACAGTTCATAAAGATGATCTGTAGATTCATCATAGTATACAGTTCCACATTTATTTGCATTGAATTCCTCTAAACAACCTCTTATGATAGATGCGATGATTGGATTGTCTTCGGGTTTGATATTTCTGATGGATGCCATTTTAACTTGCTAATTGTATGATGATTTCTTTGACAATTGCAAAATTAGGGGCTACTTGAATAGCTTTTTTTTCTTTTTTGATGATTGACGCCACTTGATCAGGTAATGGTACAGCATCTTTAATAACTCTCTCAACTACCGTTGGGAATTTCACTGGATGTGCTGTCCCTAAAATAAATCCTTTGTCTGAGGGGTTTGTTTTTATCCAATCCTCCATCGCTAAATAGGCAACTGCAGCATGGGGATCAAGCATATAATGATGTTCTTGGTATACTTCTTGCATTGCCTTTTCTGTTAATTCATCATTATATGACAAGCTACTAACATGCTTGATTAATTCTTGATGGTTATTTCCAAACAATTCAAGTATTCGAACAAAATTACTTGGATTTCCAACATCCATCGCATTTGATATTGTTGCAACTGAATCAGCAGCAACAAATTTTCCAGTTTTGATATATTGTGTAAAAACATCATTGCTGTTGCAGGCTGCAATGAAATGTTTTATTGCTAGTCCTGATTTCTGCGCTACTAGTCCAGCACAGATGTTTCCAAAATTCCCGCTTGGCACTGCAACAATTGGTGGCATAGTTTCTTGCCATTGCGAAATGCCGATCGCATAATAAATTTGTTGCGATAGCCATCTTGATATATTGATGGAATTTGCAGATGTCAGAAATAATTTATCCTTCAAGTCCTGATCTGCAAATGCTGCTTTAACAATGCGCTGACAGTCGTCGAAATCACCTTTTACTTCAAGCGCATGGATATTTCCTCCCATGGCAGTTAATTGTTTTTCTTGAACAGGACTCACTTTGCCGGAAGGATAAAGTATAATGACTTCTGTTCCTTCAACATTAAAAAATGCATCTGCAACTGCACCTCCGGTATCACCGCTAGTTGCCACGAGTACAGTAATTTTTCTGCCGATGGATTGTGCAAAATATCCCAGACACCTGCTTAAAAACCTTGCGCCAAGGTCTTTAAATGCTAGTGTTGGACCGTGGAATAATTCTAGGGTGTAAATATTTTCTTTGATTTTCTTTAGTGGGAAATCAAATGACAATGTTTCTTCGATGATAGTGTACAGTTTGTCATTAGGTATTGAATTCCCAACATAAGGTGCCAGAATATGATATCCTATTTCAGCTTTGTCGAGTGTCTTCAGTTGATTTATAAAGCTGCTTGACCAATTTGGAATGTCAGATGGGAAATACAATCCTTTGTCAGGTGCTTGTCCTTCTATGGTTGCCTGTTTGAAGTCTGCTTTTATCGAATGGTTGTTTAGACTATAGTAATACATGGGTTATTCAATAATTTTTATTCCTTCTTTATTCAATCTAGTCACATAAGTTTTATAATCAATACCAATTCTATTATAAACATCTTTCATTGCAGTCTCTACATGGATTGCAGTGTTTTTGTCCTTGCTTAACATGAATATTGAAGGACCGCTGCCAGAAATTCCTCCTCCCAATGCACCAGCTTCTTTAGAGAGTGCTTTAACCTCATCGAATCCTGGAATTAAAATACTTCTGATTGGTTCAATGATTACATCCTCGAGTGATCGACCAATTAGATCATAATCTTCTTTCATGAATCCTGCAACCAGTCCGGCAATATTTCCCCATTGTTTAATCGCGTTTTTTAATTGCACCTCTTTTTTTAGGATCTGTCTTGCGTCAGATGTCTTTACTTCAATTTGTGGATGAACTATAGTGATATGTAACTCAGGACTATTTAGTTTAACAATATCGATAGGCAATATGGATCTTATAAGTGTTATGCCCCCAAGCAGGCAAGGTGTTATATTGTCTGCATGCTTCACACCACTTGCTACTTTTTCACCAAACATTGCATAGCGAACAAGGTCTTCTTCTGTAAATGTTTGTTGAAGTAATTTACTTGCAGCCATAACTGCACCTGCAGCACTTGCTGCACTGGAACCTAAACCGCTGCCGGGTTTTATTTTTTTATCAATCGTAAGTTTGAGTCCTGGTGCATCTTTCACGTCTTCTAACATTGCAAGCAACGCACCCCCTGCAACATTTTCGGCTGGAATTGTAGTGAGTTGATATTCGTCGAGGTGAATAATTTCTAATCCAGGTTGATCTGAAAGCTCCATTGTCATGATATCATAGGGTTCCTCAACGGCGAGTCCTAATATGTCAAAGCCGCAAACAAGGTTCGCTATGGTCGCAGGTGATTTGATTTGTATTTTATGTTTCATTTTATTGATTAATGGTTCTTAAAATATCAGCAAATACACCACTTGCTGTAACATCTGCACCTGCTCCTGCACCTTTTATAACCAGAGGCTGATCAAAATATCTATCTGTATAGAATAGTACTATATTGTCTTTCCCATATAAATGGAACATTTCGTTCTCTGGACGAATATGTTTTAATCCAACAGCAGCTTTCCCATTTTCAAAACTTGCTACAAATTTTAATTTTGCGTTTTGTTCGTTTGCCTTGTTCAGCAAATCTTTAAAATGTGATTCGTTTTTCTGCATTTCATTGTAAAAATTCTCTACATCGCCTTTCATACATGACTCAGGCAGAAAAGAATTGCAAGCAATATCACTCATCTCTAATGTATGTCCTGCTTCTCTCGCAAGAATCATAATTTTTCTCATTACATCTGTTCCACTTAAATCCAGTCGTGGATCAGGCTCAGTATAGCCCTCTTTTTGGGCGTCTCGTACAACTTCAGCAAAAGGTCTTTCGCCATTGTAATGATTAAAAACATAATTTAAAGTGCCACTTAATACGGCTTCCATTTTATGGATACGATCACCACTTTTGATGATGTCATTCAATGTTCCGATTATTGGAAGTGCAGCACCTACATTTGTTTCAAATAAAAATTTGCAGTTATACTCTAAGGCCAAAGCTTTGAGATCTTTGTACTTGCTGTACCGGTCTGAAGCTGCAATCTTATTGCAAGCAACAACCGACATGGATTTTTTCAAGACTTTGGAATATGTTTCAGGTACAATTTGATTTGCTGTCACATCAATCAAAACGGAGTTTCTTAGGTTCAATTTGACCATTTCATCTGTGAATGTTTCAATATCTGATATTGATCCTTGTTGTAAAACCTCTTCCCAATTACTCAGTATTACACCTGAGGGTTGAATGGCCATCAAACGACTGTTGCAGATTCCGGCGATATTTAAACGAATATTTTGTGCAAATTCAATATGGTTGAATTGTTTTTCAATTTGCTGAATAAGTTTCTTGCCTACATTTCCAGTGCCAACAACAAACGCATTGATTTCCTTCTTTGTGAATTCAAAGAATGATTCATGCAGTACATTAAGCGCCTTAGATTTATCAGCGCTTTTGATTACTGCTGATATGTTTTTTTCATTTGCTCCTTGAGCAATGGCAAGAATATTGATACCGTTTCTTCCCAATGCGCCAAACATTTTACCACTTGTGCCAGGATGGCTTCTCATATTATCACCAACAAGTGCAATGATTGATACATCATTGATACATTTTATTTTTTTTATGACACCAGCTTCAATTTCATGTTCAAATGATTGGCTCAGCTGCTTTGATGCATGCGCTGCATTCACAGATTTTACAGCTATACATATAGAGTGTTCTGATGCACCTTGTGAAATAAGAATAACATTTATATTAGCATCATAAAGACTGGAGAATACTCTTTTTGCAAAGCCCGGAACACCAATCATCCCGCTTCCCTCTATGCTGATCAGCGAGATTTCATCAAGGGAAGAAATCCCTTTTATGATTTCTTTTGTTGATGATACTTCATTTTTTATCTCAGTAAATATTTCCGGTTGATTAATGTTTAAAAATCTGACCAGTACTTTATTTTCAATTAAAAGTCCTAGTGCTACTGGATCAATCATATGTTGATCATAATTCAATAATTCTATTGCCTCTTCATAACTGAGGTCCGTGATAGGCTTTGCATTTTTTACAATGAATGGGTCAGCTGTGTAATAAGTGTTTTTGTTATTCCAAAATTCTACAACTGGTATATTGACTTCACAAGCATATTTCGCAACAGCCCAATCGCTGGGTGATTGCATGCTTTGCATAGATCTATTGGATACAGATGAATACAATGCCGGTATAATATGAATATTATTTTGTTCACCTATGGCGTGGTATGAGATATTTTTTTGATCAGCTGACAATATTGAGTATATTAAATAGGAGAGAATTTTTGAAGGAATACTATTGATCTCTTCCAATGCTTTTTCAGGGGCTTCACCCAAAAGTTGAATACCCTTGCATAAATCCTCTAGTTCATTGAACCTTTTTTTTACGAAACTTAATACTGGGCTTTGATTTGTTATTGGTAGAATTTCACGCACTAATGCCAAATGCTTCGATTCGATTACACTTATTTGATCTGAAAAGTTAAAACCTTCCTCGACTGATTTTTTTGCTATTTCTTTAAAAAGGTTTTCTGTAAAAGAATCACCTGAGACTGCAATGGTAATTGGTGATGAAAATTGATCAACCAACAATTGGGAAATTTGATTGATTTTATTGGGAGATGAAAGCAGGTTGCCTTCAAGTTTAATAAGTTTCATAAATGTAGTTGTGAAATGTGTAAAAGGAATCTTCTTCCTAAATTCAGCTAATGCCCAAGTATAATATGATAAATTCAACCCCTAAAGGGTTGTTGTAGTTGTTGTGAAAACAGTATTGGTTGCTTTAGAAAGCAACACACTTGTAATGGATATTTGTAGTCCTGTTTTCATTATTGGAATACAAATTTAAGTAAAAATCCTGAATTGTTGATTTTTATTTAATTTTATGTTCTCATTGTTTTTATTTTCCCAATAAAATCTGCTCATGACCAGCTTTTCGTCTAATGAATTGGCCAAGTTTACTAAAGAAGTAGGCGTTCGTTATCAGCTGTATAACAGTCTGTTTACTTCATTGCCTTTTCATAGGATTGAAAAGACAGGAATTCTATTGTCTTTACTGCAATCAAATTGTGAGGATGGGTATAAAAAAAGAATGAATCCTTCTCAAATTTTAGAGGATTTTTTCTCTCGACATACTGCATATGGCAGTGAACAACAGCAGCTCGATTTATTGTTTCGTTTTGTTCAATATGTGGAAAGACAAGTGGTATTATTTGATGCTTTGGAAGATGCTGCATTTCCAAAGTTGAATGATATGAATGGTGTTGGTACACTCAAACATCTTGAAACAGAAGTAATTCAAACCAAGCGTCAGACACAATTACAAAAAAAGCTTAAAGATTTTTGTGTTCGTCTAGTACTTACCGCACATCCCACACAGTTTTATCCTGACTCTGTTTTGGGAATCATCAATGATCTTTCAAAAGCCATTGCAGAAAATAATTTGAATCAAATCAATATCTACTTGCAACAATTGGGTAAAACTGCATTTTTTAAAAAGCAGAAACCCACACCTTATGATGAGGCTGTAAGTTTGATATGGTATTTAGAAAATGTTTTTTATCAAGCCAGCGGAAGAATCGCAAACACTTTGATGGCTCAATACCCAGATTTATATGATGCTGAAAACAAAGTGATTCGCATGGGCTTTTGGCCTGGAGGTGATCGTGATGGAAATCCGTTTGTTACAAGTGAAATCACAGCAAAAGTTGCCAAAGCATTAAGAGGAAGTATCATAAAATGTTACTATTTAGATATTCGCAAATTGAAGCGCAGGCTCACTTTTGAAGGAGTAGAGGCGAAGTTGACTGAGCTGGAAGCTAAATTGTATAATAATATATTCATACCCGGACATCAAGCAGATGTTACAAAAGATGAAATCATCGAAACGCTAAATTCGATTCGTGAAATCATTTTATATAATCACAATGGGTTGTTTTTGAATCTGGTAGACGGACTCATCAATCGTGTTCAATTGTTTGGTTTGTATTTCGCTTCATTGGATATTCGTCAAGACAGTTCTGTTCATGCGAAAGTGATTGCTGAAATATGTACAGTTTTAAAAATGGGTGATTATGAATCAATGACTGATGAAGCAAAAATTGAATGGCTTTCATCGATCAGCACAAGTATTGAATTGCCTGAAACATCGAGTACAATTACAAAAGATACGCTTCAGGCAGTTAAAACGATTAAACAAATTCAAGAAGAAAATGGAAGGCCTGGGTGTGAAAGATATATCATCAGTCAGTGTAACAGTGCTGTTGATATTTTAGAAGTATTCGCACTTTTTGTTTTAGGTGGATGGAAAAGAGAATCCATTTCAGTGGATATTATTCCTTTGTTTGAAACCATCGGTGACTTAGCGAATGCTGCTCACGTTATGCAATTACTCTATTCCTTCCCGCTTTACAAAGAACACCTCAAGCGAAGAGGAAACAAGCAAACTGTCATGCTCGGATTTAGTGATGGAACCAAGGATGGAGGGTATTTGATGGCGAACTATAGCATATTCAAAGCCAAAAAAGAATTGACTTCCATTTCTGCGAAATATGATATTGATGTTGTTTTTTTTGATGGCAGAGGTGGGCCTCCTGCACGTGGAGGCGGTAAAACGCATAAGTTTTATGCATCCATGGGTGGAGATATCGCAAATAAAGAGATTGAACTAACTGTACAAGGGCAAACCGTTAGTTCAAATTTTGGAACAGTCGATGCAGCACAGTTTAATATTGAACAATTGATTCATGCTGGATTGGGTAATGAGCTTTTTTCAGATGGACTCAGTACTTTCAGTCAGCAGGAACAGGAATTACTTCAACAACTTTCAGAAGAATCTTTCAAGTCATATGCTTCATTAAAGTCACATCCTTATTTTCTTGATTACCTCTATCATGCTAGTCCACTTCGTTTTTATGCTGAAAC
>JAFMEZ010000070.1 GCA_017856455.1 Parafilimonas sp. | reverse complement strand
TTGGCAAGCATGAGGAAATCATGTTGAGTACTGATCTCACTACCAATGAAGTTGTGATATTCATTCGCATCGATAAACAGGCCAATTCCAATCCAACGAAGAACCAACCCTAAAACATTTTTTATGAAAACAATGAAAATTTTATTGATTGGAATCTCTTTGATTGCATCAAATCAATTTGTAACTGCACAAGCAAAATCTACACCTAAAAAAGTTGTTACAACAACTGCTTCTGCAAAAACCACTAACCAAAAGGCTGTGTTGCCCCAAGTTGAAATTGCTCAGCAAATTGCTCAAGGGCAATCTGATTTTGCATTTTTAGGCACTTATAATATTCTTGCAGGTGTTCAAAAAACGAAAATTGGTTTCTTTACTCTGCAGAAAGATGGTGTTTATAAAGTGACTGTAAACAGCGATGAAAATAGTTATGCCCAATCATCTTATGAGTATAGCCCGAGTACGAAAACGCTCAAGTGGACAGGCGGACTTTTTCTTAGCAATCAGTATGGCGGACAAATCATTAAGGGCAATAACAGTAAGTTGCGTATTCAATTGAGTAAGTCAACTTACGCAGAAAAGATCGACTAAGAGATTGTATCTTTAAAGGGTAACAACCTGCTTGTACCAATGATTCGTTTTATACTCTTTGCCTGTGCGATCTTTTTTCTGAGTGATACAACTGCACAACAAAAAACCTATTGTAATCCAATCAATATTGATTACGGATATACACCCATTCCAAACTTTTCTACATGGGGTCGACATCGTGCAACCGCAGATCCAGTAATCGTAAATTATAAAGGTGAATATTATTTATTCAGCACCAACCAGTGGGGATATTGGTGGAGCAAAGACATGTACAATTGGAACTTTGTTTCCAAAAGATTTTTACGTCCCTGGCACAATGTATACGACGAACTCTGCGCACCTGCTGTTGGAATAGTAGGTGATACGATGTTGGTGATCGGTTCAACGTACTCAAATAATTTTACGTTGTGGATGAGTACCAATCCCAAAGCCAATGATTGGAAACCCCTGATTGATTCATTCAGTATTGGAGGATGGGATCCAGCATTCTTCACAGATGATGATGGAAGATTTTATATGTACAATGGAAGCAGCAATCGCTGGCCATTGTATGGCATTGAATTGAATCGAAAAACATTTCAACCGATAGGAACTAGAAAGGAAATGTATTTTCTGGAAAGCTGGAGATATGGTTGGCATCGTTTTGGCGAAAACATGGATGATACATTCTTGGATGGATTTATTGAAGGTGCTTGGGTAACCAAGCACAAGGGGAAGTATTATTTTCAATATGCTGCTCCGGGCACTGAGTTCAGTGGATACGCAGATGGTGTGGCAGTAGGAAATGAGCCATTAGGATTTTTTCAAAATCAATCTGATCCACTAAGTATGAAGGCAGGTGGATTTTCGCGTGGAGCAGGACATGGAGCAACCTTTCAAGATAATCAAGGTAAATATTGGCATGTGTCTACCCAGGTTGTGGCTGTAAAAAATAATTTCGAAAGAAGATTGGGCATATGGCCAGCTGGATTTGACAATGATGGTATGATGTATACCAACACTACATTTGGTGATTACCCTCATTACCTACCTGGTGATACAAACGATCATTTGAAAAGCAGATTTACAGGATGGATGTTGTTGAATTATAAAAAGCCTGTGACTGTTTCTTCTACTTACGGAAACTATGCTTCCAATAATGCTGTTGATGAGAGTGTCAAAACTTATTGGTCGGCCGCAACGGCAAATAATGGTGAATGGATCCAAACTGATCTGGGAAATATTTCAACTGTACATGCTATACAAATCAACTATGCAGATCAGGATGCGACATTTTTAGGAAAGACAACTGATCAATACCATCAATATAAGCTCTACTATTCTATTGATGGAATCAAGTGGAATATACTCGTTGATAAATCAGCCAATAAGACAGATGTTCCTCATGATTATATAGAGTTGTCTAATCCAATCAAAGCAAGATTTATCAAACTTGAAAACATACATATCCCTTCAGGAAAATTTGCCATCAGTGGATTAAGAGTATTTGGAAATGGCAATGGAGTAAAGCCTGATCCAGTAAAAGAATTTGTAGTGCTTCGTACAGAAAAAGATAAACGCAGTGCCTGGTTGAAATGGAGTCCGGTTGATAATGCCTATGCATATAATATATACTTGGGCACTGATCCAGATAAATTATATACCTGCATCATGGTGCATGATGCCAATGATTATTATTACAAAGGAATGGATTTGAAGAAAACCTATTATTATAAAATCGAAGCCATCAATGAAAATGGAGTTTCGATATCCTCTAAAATTGTAAAAGTTGATTGATATGAAAAAACGTATTCTCTGTTTGAGCCTGTTTGTTTTATTTTTCTCGCAGATCAATGCGCAAGATCAAAAAATGAATGCTTTTATCAATGCGCTTATGTCGAAGATGACCGTTGATGAAAAAATTGGTCAATTGAATTTGATAACACCAGGATCTGATATTCCAACGGGTTCAGTAGTGAGTACCAATGTTGAGAAGAAAATTGCCGAAGGAAATGTTGGTGGCTTGTTCGGTGTTATTGGTCCTGAAAAAGTAAAACAAGCACAAGACATTGCAGTAAATAAATCGCGCCTAAAAATACCATTGTTGTTTGGATCTGATGTCATACACGGACATAGAACTACATTTCCTATTCCCTTGGGCATTAGTTGCTCATGGGATACTGCTTTGATCAGGTATAGCGCATCAGTGGCTGCAAATGAGGCAACTGCAGATGGATTGAATTGGGCATTTTCACCAATGGTTGATATTGCACGAGATCCGCGCTGGGGAAGGGTGGCAGAGGGTTCTGGCGAAGACCCATTTCTGGGTTCATTAATTGCTGCTGCGATGGTAAAAGGCTATCAGGGAAATTCACTCGCAGATAAAAATACCTTGCTTGCTTGTGTAAAACATTTTGCATTGTATGGCGCTGCTGAAGGCGGAAGAGATTACAATTCAGTTGACATGAGTAAAATCAAAATGTACAATGAATATCTACCTCCATACAAGGCGGCGGTTGATGCTGGTGTGGCAACTATAATGAGTTCATTCAATGATATTGATGGGGTGCCTGCTTCTGGAAACAAATGGTTGCTTACTGATTTGTTGCGAACCAAATGGGGTTTCAAGGGAATGATCGTGAGTGATTATACTTCTATTGGTGAAATGGTTAATCATCGCCAAGGAGATATTAATCAGGTTAGTGCACAGGCGATTAAAGCGGGATTGGACATGGACATGGTAACTGAAGGTTATTTGGGAACTTTAAAAAAATCATTGCAAGAAAAAAAGGTTTCCATTGCTGATATTGATCGGGCATGCATAATGGTTTTAGAAGCAAAATATAAGTTGGGGTTATTTGAAGATCCTTACAGATATATTGATGCTGCTCGTGCTGCGAAAGAAGTACTGAGTGAGAGCAACAGAGCGGCTGCAAGAAAGATTGCAAGAGAGTCTTTTGTATTGCTGCAACATGATTATAAAACATTGCCACTTAAAAAATCTGCTTCTATTGCATTAATCGGTCCATTGGCAAATGATAAGAATAATATGTTGGGTACATGGGCAGTGAGTGGCGATCCTCAAAAATCTATTCCAGTATTGGAAGGAATGAAAAATGTAGGAGGCGCAGGACTAAATATTCAATTTGCAAAAGGTGCTAATATTACCGATGATCCTTCTTTAGCCAAGCAAGCGAATGTTTTTGGTTTAAGAGTGGATATTGATAAAAGAAGTCCAGATGAAATGTTACAAGAAGCTTTGAGCATTGCAAAAAATGCAGATGTAGTTGTAGCTGTTGTAGGAGAGGCTTCTGAATTGAGTGGGGAAGCAGCAAGCAGAAGTGATATCACATTGCCTGCGAGTGAACAAAAACTATTAAAAGCATTGTATGCAACCGGTAAGCCAGTTGTAGTGGTAATCATGAGTGGAAGACCTTTGGTATTGACTGGTGCCATTGAAGGAGCAGCAGCTGTTTTGCAAACCTGGCATGCTGGAACAGAAGCAGGTAATGCTATTGCAGATGTACTGTTTGGTGAAGTGAATCCATCAGGTAAATTGACCATGTCATTTCCTTACAGTGTCGGGCAGATTCCTGTTTACTATTCTCAAAAGAGAACTGGTCGACCTATTGACCCAAATAATAAATTCAGTACCAAATATTTTGATGCTCCCAATGAAGCCTTGTTTCCATTTGGATATGGATTGAGTTATACAAAATTTGTATACAGTGATTTGAAATTGAGCAGCAGTGAATTAGTTAAAGGTAAAAGTATAGAAGTAGAAGTAACAGTATCCAACACAGGAAAATTCGATGGAGCAGAAGTAGTGCAACTTTATACATTGGATAAAGTAAGAAGCATAACTCCTCCAGAAAAAGAATTAAAGGGATTCCAAAAAGTATATTTGAAAGCTGGGGAGAGCAAGAAAATTAAATTTGCGCTTACAGAGGAAATGCTGCGTTTTTACAATGCTGCGCTTCAGTTCGTATCAGAGCCTGGTGAATTCTCTGTAATGATAGGCGGTAGCAGCAAAGAAGTTCTTTCAAAGGATATGGTTTTA
Source organism: Parafilimonas sp. (assembly GCA_017856455.1). Lineage (GTDB taxonomy): Bacteria > Bacteroidota > Bacteroidia > Chitinophagales > Chitinophagaceae > Pollutibacter. The sequence continues at coordinate 792 of JAFMEZ010000070.1, read as the reverse complement.
AAATAAAAAGAATTGACTTTCAATTATGTCAACACCTAAACAAAACACCAGTTCTTCATTAAAGCTCAGCAGTTATGTAGAGCTAACATTGATGGCGCTTTACCTCCTAGTACATTTTATTGCTGATAATGATGCAATTGACGTGATGGGTCCGCATTGGTTTTATGTTGCTGTCATTGATGGGATCATACTTGTTTATCTGTTGCTCAATCGAAAAACATATGGCGAGCAATTATCTGCTGTATTGTCTAGCCCATTGACTATTGTATACGGACTCTTATTTATATGGGCAGGCGGATCCTATTTCTATGCCATCAACAGCAATGAAATGGTGGTATGCTTTGCACGTATGGCGACTACTTTGCTAGCATTCATTAATATCAGTGTGTTCTTAAGAAATAGAGAAGATTATTTCAATATTCTGGCTACGATGTTTTTGGTAGTACTCAGTTGGGAATCGATTTCTGTTATCAATAAATTTCTTGATGGCATCAATTCAGCTAATATCGATGAAGTGATTCTTGCTGCATCAGGAAATACAGGTAATAAAAATATTATTGCTGCAAGTATTGCTATTAAAATTCCATTTGCAATTTATTTTCTTCATGCTAGGAAATATTTCACGCAGCTGATTGCAGCTGGCTTATTATTCTTGGCATTCTATGCGCTTTTTATTCTCAATGCAAGGGCGACATTCGTTGGCATGGGTCTGTTGACAATCATCTATCTCATTTATCTTTTTATTTCAGATCGATCAAAAGAAAATCGCTTCAATAAATTCAAACCCTTTGG
>JAFMEZ010000069.1 GCA_017856455.1 Parafilimonas sp. | reverse complement strand
AACCAAAATAGGTTGTTCGCATCCTTTCTTGATTTGGCAATTTATTTTTTTAACCGATGTTTTAATGCTAAGCGATTCAAAAACATCATTGATCAGATCTTGCACTACAAAATTTTGGTAGTGAAGCTCTTGCTTTCCACTTTCCAGGCGGGTGATTTCGTCAAGATCTGAAATTAAATGGATCAGTCTTTCTGTGTTCTTATGTGCGTTGGATAAAAATTTTTTATTTACCTCTGCGTTATCAGATGCTCCATCAATTAATGTTTCCAGGTAACCTTGTATAGCAAAGGCCGGTGTCTTGAATTCATGGGCTAAATTTTGTAAGAATTCTTTTCTAAAGGCTTCATTTTTTTCCAGCATCTCCATCTCATCTTTTCTGTGATCGGCCCATTTCAACACTTCTTCACCAACTTCTTCTAAGTTCTGTTGTGGTAAAATATTCTTTTGGAAAAACTCTTCTCTTTTAGATGCTTTTGTCTGATAAATAAACTTGTACAAAAGCTTTACTCTTCTATGTATGAATACCTCAATGAGATATTTTGAAATAAAAAAACTGCTGATAAATACCAATGATAAGGAAACAATAGACGCAATGAGATGTTGACTTGCAACCAGGGTAACCAAAAAAGAAACAACACCTGCAATCGTTCCTATGAGGGCAGAGATCTGATTGGGAGTATAGTTTTTGGTGTTTGGCATACTGCAATTTAATGATTTGCAGTGGTTGCTATAGTGCTTTAATAATTACAATTCAAATTTATAGCCAACACCTTTGACAGTGGTGATACAATCGATACCAAGCTTCTGTCTAATTTTTCTAATGTGGACATCAATCGTCCTGTCTCCTACAATTACTTCATTGCCCCATATTTTATTAAGGATTTCATTGCGCAGGAAAACACGTCCTGGCTTTGAGGCCAAATAACTTAACAGCTCGAATTCTTTTTTTGCCAAATTAATGGGCTGTTCTTTAAAATAGACAACATACTCCTCGGGTTCAATTCTTAACTCACCCAACTCAATAGCTTTTGATGATTCTTGTTTATTGATTCTACGGAAGAATGAATCTACTTTTGAGACCATCACTTTTGGAGAAATGGGTTTTGTAATGAAGTCATCAGCACCGAATTCCAATCCTTTTACATGTGAAAGTTCATCATTCAATGCCGTTAAAAAAACAATTATGGTGTCTTGAAAATCTGTTTGCGCTCTTAAGTATTTACACACTTCAATTCCATTCTTTTTTGGCATCATGATATCTAGGATAATCAGATCTGGGTGGATTTCATATGCCATTTTAATGGCTTGTTCACCATCTTTTGCAGTTGTAACCTTGTAGCCATGCAACTGTAAGTTGTAACTGATGATTTCTAGAATATCTGGCTCATCATCAGCGATGAGTACTTTTTTTACTTCTTGTGCCATGGAAGGGTATACTGTTATTGCGAAGTTAACTTGACTATTTTTTAATACTCAATCATGCAAGATTAATAAATTGTTAAGCAAAATGAAATCTCTCCGAGATTTAAACTTGTAATTTTGCAGAATATGCATTTTTATAGGCTATTTGGAATTTTGATGATTTTTTCAACAATTGGACGTTCCCAGAGCCAAATTGGTTCTGTTGAGCTTTCAGCAGACATAAGAAGGGTCAAAATTCATGAGGACATCAATCAATTACAAAAATTAATTCAGTCGTCCATTCATCATGATGTTGATAGTTTACAGGTATGGCTTGAGTCGGATGAAAGTTTTGATCACAGATTAAAAATTAAATATTTAAGTGGAATCAAATTGATCTTGGATGATTTGAAGTCGGGTTCAGTTCCCGCTACTCAGGCTCAATCGATTATTGAGGTATACAAGAGATTCATTTTACTGGATAAGAATGGACTTTCAATCGAAACTGAAGTGGAAAAACTTTCTTACGAGATTAATAAATCGTTGCTTAGTGAGAAAACAGTTTTCTATGAAAATCCAGGATTGAGAAAAGCAAGACTTTTTTTACAAGGACAATTCCTCAAAAAATATCCAGAAAAAATTCTTTCAAACGTCATAAATGATCTGGATGCACCATTTGTAGATGAAGTCCTCACCATCGCTGCACATCGATTTCCAAGTGAATTTTATAATTATGCATCTGCCTTTGAGTCGCCTCTCAGAAACAGAATGTTGGCAGTAAATGACAGACTGGTTCAATTGCTATGCAGATTGTCGGCAGATAGCTCTGGACGTTTATTGTATCCATTTATTCATTGTATCATGTCTAATGAAATTTCATATGACAGCCTTAAAAGAATAACTGGCGATGAAAAATTATTTTTTCATCAATTGGTCAACACTCAGATACATTATCAGTCTGAAATCGAAAAGGGGAATCCACCACTTGCTTTTCAGGAGATTTTTAAATTGATCAAACGGAAAGGTGCTGAAACATTTATCAATGAAGTCAATGCGCTTCATGATGAGACTGATGCAATTCGATTCAAGATTATTGAGGGGCTGTCGGCTGAGGAATTGTACTACTTAATGATTGGTACAGAGGATATTATTTATACTTCTTCATTTGTTGGACTCTTTCAACGAATGATGCTTGTGTTGAACAAAAGGTCTACTGATCAATTGCTGATCAATGTACATTTTGATGGATTCAGAAAATTCATCAAAATGGCAGCTGATTATAATAAACTAAATGATTTTATCAAGGCCATGCGCCCAGAACAGGCCGAACTCTTGATCAAAGACTTTGTTGCAGGATTGGAACATGATGCAACACTTGAAAATGCAGTTGATGTTGCAAATGGGTTTTCGAGTATAAACGATGTGTACCTGAAAAAGAAATTAACCTTAGAAGTTGATTCCAATTTGAGCGTAATGCGTTCATTAGAGAATAAATTTGGAATCAAGGTGTATGAAACCTTACAGCTCTTGTTAATGGCTGAAAAGGATAGTGGAATTGCGTTTTCAAAAAAATATGGTTTAGGTGTTCAGTATTTTATGCCAAGAAAAAAACTTCTTCATGAAGGAAGGATGACTGAGCTTTTGTTTTTTTATGGTGATAAAGATGGAAAAGTTTCATTTGAGAATTTTCTCCTTCATTATAAAAAAAATAAAAACTGGAAAATTATCAGGAGTGAAAAATGGATTGAGATCAAGTCGATTCAAAAGCAACCTATCTCCATCTTTGCAAATATACCTTTTGACAATACAGATGGAAATGATGCAGATGCGGAAGCGCAGGTTGCGCTTTTAAATTATCTAAATGAAAAAAACCTGCAGCCAAGTATTGTTGTTCATCGTGGACATAGTTACCATCTTCCGTCAACCATTGCTCAGATGCCAGTGACAGCAAATGTGGTTATTCTAGGTTCTTGTGGCAGCTATCAACACTTGAGTAAGGTCTTGGATATTTGTCCCAACGCCCAAATCATATCCTCTCGGGAGGTTGGAAGTCTATCTGTGAATGATCCAATTCTACAAGTCATTAATGAAAACATCAGATTAGGAAAAGATCTCGATTGGAGTGCCATTTGGAAAAAACTAAATGTGCAATTGGGAGGAACAACAGTCAAGAGTCGTTTTGAAAATTATGTTGCACCACATAAAAATCTCGGATCATTGTTTTTGCAGGCAATGGATAGTGCTAATTTCACCAACTGATGAGTAACAGCGAGAACAAAAAGATTTTTAATATACAACTACTGCGACGTGTATTTCAATATGCAAGTCCTTATAAAAGAAGATTCTACCTATCTGTAGCCCTTGCTTTGATCTTAGCAGGTTTTTCACCCGTGAGGCCCTTGCTAATCAATTATACACTCAAAAAAGTAAATATTGAAGATGGCAATGTTCCAGTCCTCATGGATTTCCTGCTTACCATCACCATCATTCAGATTGTTTTTTTATTCATTGAGACAGCTACAAAATTCATTTTTACATACACTACTTCATGGCTTGGACATAAAGTGGTCAAAGACATCAGGGTCAAAGTATTTGAAAAAATCTTGCATCTCAATCTTAGACAATATGATAAAACACCAATCGGGACATTAACCACGAGGACGATCAATGATATTGAAGCGATCAATGATATTTTTGCAGAAGGTTTCATTCCCATTATTGCAGATTTTTTATCTGTTATTGCCATATTGTCTGCCATGCTTTATACAGACTGGCGATTGACATTGATTTGTCTGATTCCATTCCCACTTTTAATTGTTGCTACTTATTTTTTTAAAGAAAGTGTAAATAAATCCTTCATTGCAGTAAGAAATGCAATTGCTTCACTCAATGCATTCGTGCAGGAACATATTTCCGGAATGCAAATCATACAGGCATTTACTGCAGAGCAGCGAGAAATGAAAAAATTTGAACAGATCAATCAAAAGCACAGAAACGCAAATATTGATGCCATCTTTGCTTACTCTGTTTTCTTCCCAGTAGTTGAAATCATCTTAGCCATTTCAATGGGACTCCTCGTATGGTTTGCAGCCAAAGATGCGCTGCATATTGATTCGTCTGAAGCAAAATCCATTTCAGGGAATATCGTTGCATTTGCATTGTTGTTGAATATGTTATTCAGACCACTGCGTGTTATTGCAGATAAATTCAATGTACTTCAAATGGGCATGGTAGCAGCAGAAAGGGTTTTTATAGTGTTAGACAACCAAGATCAATTGGGAGATGCGGATGAAGCTGAAGATATATCCATCAATGGAAATATTGTTTTTGATCATGTTGGATTTGCATACCAACCGGGAATATCTGTTTTAAAAGATGTTAGCTTTTCAATTCATGAGGGACAAACACTGGCAATTGTTGGGCACACAGGAAGCGGAAAATCAACCATCATCAATCTAATCAATAGGATGTATCAGCATCAGGAAGGTATTATTTCGATTGATGGTATACCTATTGAAAAGTTTTCACTCCAATCCCTTAGGTCTCAAATTGCAGTTGTTCTTCAAGATGTTTTTCTTTTTTCAGGATCAATTGAAGAGAATGTTACGCTCAGGAACTCAACCATTTCACATGAAAAAGTAGTTGAGGCAGCAAAATTGATAGGAATCCATGACTTTATAGAAAGCCTCCCAGGTGGATACGCTTATAATGTACAGGAAAGAGGGGCAACTTTGTCAACCGGACAACGACAACTCCTTTCCTTCCTCAGGGCACTACTGTTTAATCCTTCAATCCTGATATTGGATGAGGCAACGTCTTCGGTTGACTCCAATACTGAAACTTTGATTCAAAATGCAATCGAGGTACTGACCAAGGGCAGGACATCGATTGTAATTGCCCATAGGCTTTCAACCATACGTAAAGCACACAAAATCATTGTTCTAGACCAGGGAAAACTGATCGAAGAGGGTACCCACCAGGAGCTTATTGCCTCTGGAGGCGCCTATGCTAAAATGATCGAAGCCCAATTGCATAAAGATGGGGATTAGTTTTCTTTCTGAAAGCATGGTATTTACACGCCAGATAGTATCTTTGC
>JAFMEZ010000068.1 GCA_017856455.1 Parafilimonas sp. | reverse complement strand
ATGTTTAAAATATGTGTGGGTCCGTCTAGTTCTCACACCCTTGGTCCATGGCGTGCTTCCGAGAGCGTTATCCAGTATTTAAAAACTAATCAAATATTGGATCATGTTCAATCCATCAAGGTTTTACTTTATGGTTCTTTGGCTAAAACCGGGAAAGGGCATGGAACGGATTTGGCGATTGTATTAGGACTCGCTGGTGAGGATCCAGTTACGATACCCGTTGACAGCATCAGTAAAACATTTCTGAAAATTAAAGCTGATAAAAAGATATCACTTGGTAAATCAAGGACCTTGGATTTTGATCCTAATACTGATATCATCTTTCTGACTAATGAAATTCTTCCTTTTCATCCCAATGGGATGAATTTTCAAATTGCAATGAAATCTGGGGATCATATCAGTCTCACTTATTATTCAGTTGGAGGTGGATTTGTTGTCAAGGAAGGTGATAAAAAAGATGAAACATCAACTATTCAATTGCCTTATCTTATCAATACCGCGGATGATTTGCTTCATTGGTGTAATGTGAATCATTCATTGATTCATGAAATCGTTTTTGCAAATGAATTAAGTTGGCGAGATGAAAAAAGTATAAAATCAGGTGTATTACACATTTGGCATACCATGCGTGATTGTATTTATCGTGGTTGTCTTACAAAAGGAGAATTGCCAGGTGGTTTGAAAGTAAAGCGGCGTGCAAGTGAGATTAATCAATCATTATTGAAAGAGCATGATGCCAATAATGTTGGCGCTTGGATGAACAATATCAAAAAGGGAGGGAATGATTTTCGTTATATTCTTGATTGGGTAAGTTGTTTTGCTCTTGCTGTTAATGAAGAGAATGCATCTTTTGGAAGAGTAGTAACTGCTCCTACAAATGGTGCTGCTGGTGTGATTCCTGCAGTTTTGATGTATTATGTTATTTTTTGTGATGGGGGAGAAGAAAGAATTATAGATTTTCTGTTAACTGCATCTGAAATAGGAAGCATCTTTAAAAAGGGAGCTACCATATCAGCTGCAATGGGCGGATGTCAGGCCGAAATTGGTGTATCATCTGCAATGGCAGCAGCTGCATTGACTGAGGCTTTGGGTGGTTCACCCAAACAAGTATTGATGGCAGCAGAGATTGCGATGGAGCATCATCTTGGACTTACATGTGATCCAATTGGAGGCTTGGTTCAGATTCCTTGTATTGAAAGAAATAGCATGGGTGCTGTTAAAGCAATTACAGCAGCGCAACTATCCTTACAGAGTAAACCTGATCATGCTATTGTTAGTTTGGATAAAGTGATTGCGACCATGTGGGATACAGCCCTGGATATGAATCATAAATACAAGGAGACTGCTGATGGTGGACTGGCTGCACAGATTTCTATCGGATTGCCAGAGTGTTAAATGGTGATATTATTATTTATAAATGCTTAGAAAAATTGAATCTCATGGATACATCCAAGAAAAAACGTTATGCACTTGCCTTATTGGGGAATATTCTTTTCAGTTTTGGATTATGCATTTTCGGAGAAGCTGTTATCGCAAAATCTCAAGACACCAATTGGTTTTATGTTGGAACTGCATCATTAATTTTCATCAATGCAGGAATAGGACTGATGATCAAAAATAAATGGGGTAAATTTTAAAAAGTCCCGCACTTCGTGCAGGACTTTTTTATTGTGCCCAGGACTGGATTGTCTTCGCTTCGCTCAGACTACTTTTTGGTTGGGCATCAATGCCCTTTTCCGCCTTCGGCGGCATCGGTCATTTTCATTTGTTCACTTAGGCAAGTAAACTTGCCACGTTCATAAATAAAAATGCCCTCTCAGCTTTGCTGAAAGGGCAATGTGCCCAGGACTGGATTCGAACCAGCACATGGTTTCCCACGCTGCGACCTGAACACAGTGCGTCTACCAATTTCGCCACCTGGGCAGGGGTTGCAAAGTAAGTTACAAAAGTTGAATGTTTTAAATCTTACCACGAAAATCTTTATCATAAAAGAATATGTATATTTCCATTGTACAAATCAGTAAAAATGGAAGTTCATCACCCGCATCACATTGCACATAAGAAAAAATGGAATGAATATATTCTGGAATTCATCATGCTTTTTGTTGCAGTCTCATTAGGATTTCTTGCTGAGAACTTAAGAGAACAGCAAATTGAAAAACATCGTGAAATTTCATATTTACAAAATGTACATGAAGATCTTCAGTTAGACTTTAGTACAATTGATACGGTCATTATTTCTAATAATGTAAGACTTGCAGCATTGGATACTTTTTTTGCACGTTTCAAAGCCGGACTTGCATCAAATGAAGAAGTATATTTTTATATACGCAATTTGGCTTTGCGTTCAACATTTGAGAGTTCTCACATTGGATTTGATCAAATCAAATCTGCTGGAGGATTGCGAATGGTAAAAAATAAATCGATTACGTCGGGTATTCAAGAATATGAAAAAATGCTCTCTTCAATTGAAAAACTGGAGGAATTGAGGGATAGAACCTTAGAGCAAGGACGATTTAAAATGGCAAAAGTATTCGATGCAAATATTCTTTATGATATGTCGATTCAACAAGTTGAAGGAATCATTCGTTTCCCTAAACCAATAAAAACAGACAATGTAATGCAAAAAGATCCAGCTGCATTGAATGAATTAATCAATTTAGTTGCAACCGGACTTAATTCAAATCGATATATCACTTCACGTTTGATTGCTCTTAAAAAAATTGGTAAAAAACTTGATGAAGCAATTGTCCAGGATTATGGCAATAGCATGCATTAACCTTGCAAGCGATTCTTTTTCTATTTCATATTAAACAAGAACGGGAATAGGAAAGTAACTATTGCAGCCCATGCACTATACAAGGGTATAAATCTTGCAATAGTTTTCTCTACATCATCAATATTACTTCTTGAATTTAATACTCTGTACAATTGATAACTTACCAGTATTAGATTTGATATGATCAATACATTACTTCCCAAAACTGCCATTCTATTTGGACTCGCACCATAAACTGAAATTCTATAAACTATTGCAGTTAATGCTACTCCATCATTAATTATTGTGAGTAACGATAAGGCGAATAGCAATAGTAATGGCCATTTACTTTTTGATGATTTATTGATTTCACCAAGGGAAAATAAGATAATAGCCATAACACCTAATAACATCAAGTTAAATACAATTAAAAACTCTCTGTCATTATAAGGATCTTTCCCTGTTGTGATGATTGCAATTAAAAAAATAAATAAGGTTATAAACACCAATGGAGTAAATATCCTTGCGATGATTGGCGATACTCTTCCAACTAGATGCGGATTTTGTTTTACCAAAACTGTTGCAAGTATAGGTATAGCAGGTAGCCCCCAAATCACAACGTAATTCGCATAAAAATCTTCAATTTTTAATCCGATGAGTTTAAATAAACCCATCGTAATGATGGTGAAAAGGAATGACGCAATAGCCATCACAGCGCCCATGACAATGAGATCTCCATTGAATTTCAGGAAACCAATTCTTTTTGCTGGGTTTTTAAAATCATTTCCGGTTGAAGCATATCCCACGATTGACCATAAGAAAATGGGTAAATGTATACAACTTAGCAGCAATGTATTGCTCGTTGAATTTTTGGGCAACATATTTATGAAAACTGCCGAGAGTATAAAAATGAAAATTGGAAGGTATATTTTTTTGAAAGCCAGCTTTTCTTTCCACGCGAAAAAGAAAAAAATCATCTCAAAAACAAAGAAGCCAATATTTCTTGTCATATATTCTTCCTGATTCCAATCAAATAAGAAGGGAAGCTTTACTATCCACCCTGCAATAAATATTGAAATCAGAACAAAAATTAAATCAGCTTTTGAAAAAGATATTGTTTCATCTTTTTTATAATTCAATCTTTCGTTCCAAAACTGTGCCAACGGCAAGTGATTAATTGTATGGTAAACACTTGAAAACGCGTCTGCATAGCCCGATTTATTTTTTCTGTACAGTTGTTCCAATTCAGATGGATTACTAATATGATGAACAATTTGTTCTTGTAAGTTATTCTGCATAGTCTTAATGATTAGATTGAAGTTTTATAAGATTTTCTAATGCGTCAATGTGATCTGAGAATGCTTTTTTACCCTGACGCGTTACTTTGTATGAAGTATTTGGTTTCTTCCCAATGAATTGTTTTTTGATTTCAACGTAATTCAGTTTTTCCAAAGCATTGATATGGCTCGCAATGTTTCCATCAGTTGCATGAAGTTGTTCTTTGATTGTAATAAAGTCGACCTGATCATTGACCATTAAAATAGACATGATACCGAGACGCAATCTGCTCTCAAAGGCCTTGTTCAAATCACCAATTACACTTTTCACTTTTCATGTTTTGAATGAAGGAACAAGCCATATGTAATATGCAGGATCCCAAATCCAATTGTCCAATTGATCAATCCTAAATCGATCCACCAAGCACTTGATAGCCCTAATATGATCTCAATGACACCCAGATAGCGGATATCTTCAATTGTATATTTGCTTGCATTGACCAGTGAAAGTCCATAGAATATTAAACTTACTGGTGCGAGAAACGCCACTAGATTATTCGTCAATAGAACTAAAATAAATATACATCCTGTGATCAATGGGATGAGCATGTTCGTCAACATTCTTCTTGAGGTATTATCCCAAATTGGTTCCTGGATTTTTTTAGATTTTCTCAAAGACATGATTGTCCCTGTAATAAGTGATAACAGCAGCACAGATCCTGCAATTAAGATTAATAGACTTAAAGAACCTGTATCAGAACCACCTTCAGTGTTGCTGAGTAAATGGTAATAGCCTTTTTCAAGTGGGGAGAAATTTGAATAAATACAAAATATTGCAACTCCTATCAATGCATATAATCCGATGAGAACGCCAGATAATCCACTTAAAGAGGAAAACCGAGACGATCTTTCCATCATGTTTCTAATATCTTTTAATGCATCAAGTTGTTCTTGTTGACTTTTCATGAATAAGTTATTTAAATGAATTCTTCATCATTTCAATTTTATCAAATAGCTCTCCAACTCCTACACTTGCCCATATGATAAATAATGCGATTGAAATTTTCGACCATAGGGGAAGCCTGATACCCAATTTTTGGGTAATGATTTGATCGGATTTTGGTATAAATAATAATGCAAGTAGCACGATAAATATTCCAAAAACAGTATCATTTCCCCAGAAAGTGTTGACAAAGCCAATCATCAAAAAGAGCATTCCAAGAAACCATCCAATTAGGGCTGCAACGTTATTTTTCAACATCATTAAAATTTTATTGTAAAGTACTTTGAAATACAAAGTTAATGGAATCATTTGAATCGGCAAAACAATTTTATTCGAGGGGGCATTTCTTTAATGGTACATAAGTTTCTGAATTCAAAGGGGTTCATAACTAAAGGTGTAAATTTCCAATTTCGTAATTGCCTTTTTCTTTTTTCGTAAGGCATAAGCCATAACTGCTCAGAATTTTGCAAAAAT
>JAFMEZ010000067.1 GCA_017856455.1 Parafilimonas sp. | reverse complement strand
TGATTAAAAAAACTGAGAGAAACACAGGGGTAAAGAAGACTTACTATTAGCAGATTTTTGTGCTTAGCAGAAAATACTTTCACTTACTTAATACTGTACTTAACTCAAATTACTTGGCGAAGATAGACCTAATAAACCAAACGAAACAATAAATTATTTTGAAAACTATGTTAACGTATTAGTTTCCAATGGATAAGCTTCCTTCTTCGCTCTCTTTTCATCCTGTAAACTCTTGTATGAAATCAATGTACTTACAAGAAAAAATATTGCACCTGCTATAAATGGTGCACCTGGGAAATACCATGTGTAACCATCACGACTAAAATGAGAGAATAGATTAGACATAATAAGTGGACCAACAACAGAAGATGCACTCATGAGACTTGTTAGTGCTCCTTGCAACTCACCTTGCTCATTAGATGGCACGTGTTGTGATATGATACCTTGAAGTGCAGGACCAGCTATCCCACCTAAACAATAGATGAAACAAAATGCAAACATCATCCAAGTAGAACTTGCGAATGCAAATAAAAACATACCGATAGTATACAATAGTAATCCTACAAACAATGCCCTTGATTGTCCCAATTTGGGAATCACAATTCTGATCAGTCCACCTTGCACGATTGCTACCATCAATCCCACGAATGCAAGTGAATATCCTACCATTCCTGTATTCCAATTGAATTTCTTAATGGTATAATAACTCCATGTACTTTGAACAGCATGTGCGCCTATATATATAAATGTGAGTGAAAAGATGAGTCCTGTTAATGCAGGATATTTTTTTAAATGCATCAACGACCCAACAGGGTTCGCTCTTTTCCATTCAAAATTTCTTCTTTTTTCTTTTGGCAATGATTCAGGTAAAATCAATAAACCATACAACCAGTTCACAAGTGTCAATCCTGCAGCAAATAAAAATGGAACACGTTCACCAAACTGTCCCATTACTCCACCTAGAAGCGGACCAATAATAAATCCTAAACCAAATGCTGCACCTAATAAGCCAAAGTTTTGTGCACGTTTTTCAGGTGTGGTAATATCGGCAATATAAGCAGAAGCGGTAGTGATACTCGCGCCTGTGATCCCTGAGATAATTCTTGCAATGAATAACCAAAAAATATTTGGCGCCCAGGCAAGCATCAAATAATCAATACCGAATCCGAATAAAGAAATTAGAATAATCGTTCTTCGTCCGTATCGATCACTCAAGTTACCTAGCACGGGGGCAAACATGAATTGCATGATCGCATATGCAAACATGAGAAACCCACCATACCTAGAGGCTACACTCATGTCACCACCAGTTAATTTCTGAATGAGTGATGGAATCACTGGAATGATGATCCCAAATCCAATCACATCAATCAAAACAGTTACAAAAATGAATCCTAATGCGGCGGAACGATTTTTATTGAGCATGAGAAATTTTAATGTTGGATGGAATCATAAACCACTACTCTGCTCCACAGGTGTTTGCAGTCATCTATGAATTGAAGATGCATTGGATGTGTTTGATATACGTCCTGATCTTCTGCTGTTTCGAATACATTCAACCATGAAACTGCATAAGTGGTATCAATTACATCGCGATTGGTATCTGCAGGTAAACCAATATGAAATAATTTGATTTGAGGTACAGCACTTAATTTTTCGAGTCCACTTATCAATGCAGCCAAATCCTCCTTACTACATGGATTCTTCAACCAAAAATAAACGTGATGAATAAAGTTGTTCTTCAATTCCATTGCGTATTGTTTAGGGCGTGAATTTAATCAAATTGCATGGTATACTATACATGTTATCGTATAATTACGAATACATGAAAGCGGATTCACTCTTTTTAGTGTGATTTTACCACTTCATATAATATTTAATGAAGAAGGGCGTTAAAGAATAAACGCCCATATTATGCTTAACTTTTTATTTATTCTAGCCGTAATATTTATTATTCCGTTTGCATGGAATATGCTCAAACGATTCAGCAGCTATGAATCAAGAAAAGTAAGTGAAACAATTTATTCATCCTTAGAAGATGCTGGTCAATCACAATGGAAAGACTTTACCCTCACGAGCACACCAGATATCATCAAAAAAGGTGTTACGGATATAAGTAAATATTATGTTTAACTCAATCTAGCTGCAATTCTTCTCCTTGCATCTTTTGAATTAAATGGTGCAACTTTTGTAAATCGTTTTAATCCTAATAACATCATTCGCTGTTCATCGCCACTTGCAAATGCATTGATGGCATCCTTTCCATGTTTATGTACACGATCTGCTGTATCATACAAATAAGTTCTTGCCATATCAAGTTCATTGCTGCAATTTGCTTCTCCTTTTTGTGCAACCAACTTTAATGCTCTAAGTAATCCGCTTTCAGCATGGAACACATCTATGGCCATATCGGCTATATGCATGATGATTTCCTGTTCAGATTCAAGTTGCATCATCAGTTTTTGAGCAGCAGCACCTGCAACCATGAAGATTGCTTTCTTCATTTGTGCAATTGCCTTCAATTCTTCGGCAAATGGTGTATCATCTGTTGAACCGAATTCTGGAATGCTCATCAGTTCTTTTTGAACTGCCATAGCAGGACCCATAAAATCGAGTCGGCCTTTCATCGCACGCTTCAAAACCATATCAACAATCAAGAGTCGATTGATTTCATTGGTGCCTTCAAAAATTCTGTTGATTCTACTATCTCTGTATGCTCTTGAAACATTGTACTCATCACTAAAACCATTCCCTCCATGAATTTGTACGGCTTCATCAACAGCAAAATCCAATAATTCAGAACCTGATACTTTTAAAATGGCACATTCAATGGCATACTCTTCAGCAGCTCCAAGTAATGCTTCATTGAATGGTTTACCAGCTGCAAGCAATTCTTTTTCTTTTTCTTCAATCCACATGGATGCACGATACAATGCAGCTTCTACCACCCATGTACGAATAGCAACTTCAGCAAGTTTATGTTGCATTGCACCAAATTCATAAATCGGCTTTTTGAACTGTTCTCTTGTTTTAGAATATTTTAACGCATCTGCCAATGCCATCTTTGCTCCACCCATGGTTGAAGCACATAATTTCAAACGACCAAGATTGAGAATGTTGAATGCAATCACATGACCTTTTCCAATTTCACCCAATACATTTTCAACTGGCACTTTACAATCTTGAAAATAGAGTTGAACGGTTGATGAACCTTTGATTCCCATCTTACGTTCTTCTTGTCCCTGTGTAAATCCTTCCATTCCCCTTTCAACAATAAATGCAGTGAATTGTGTGCCATCAATTTTTGCGAACACCGTATATATATCTGCGAAACCGCCATTGGTGATCCAACATTTTTGTCCATTCAATATATAATGTTTACCATCTTCACTCAATTTAGCGGTTGTCTTTGCACCCAATGCATCACTACCACTATTGGGTTCAGTTAGTCCATATGAACCTTTCAATTTCCCAGTTGATAAACCAGGAATATATTTTGCTTTTTGCGCTTCTGTTCCAAAATATAGAATTGGCAATGTTCCAATTCCTGTATGTGCTGAAAATGCAACTGAAAAAGAATGCCCTGCACCCAACGCCTCAGCAACAATGATTGCTGATGTAAATTCTTTCCCCAATCCTTCAAACTGTTCTGGAATAGAAACACCCATAAGTCCAAGTTCTCCCGTCTTTTCCATCAACGTTGGCATGAGTCCGGGTTCCAGTTTATCAATCCTGTCCAACAATGGCCATACTTCAGTATGGATGAATTGATGACACATGTCGAACATCATCTTTTGTTCTTCGTTGAAATCTTCTGGAATAAATGTTTCTGAGGGTGCAGCTGCTTCAATCATCCAGCCTGCGCCTTTCATGACATGCTTGGTTATTGTTTCCATAACTAACTATTTAAATATTATTTAAGATTGTCGTATACTTTTTGCAATACAATTTTTGCACGATCTACATCACCCGTACTCACTCCTTCTAAAGCTTCATTCAAAGTATTAGAAGCAACCTCCATCGTATGATCTTGAATTTTTCTTGCTGCATCTGTTAATACAATCAAGTTCAATCTTCGATCTGTAGGAGAAGCTACTCTTTTCACGAGCTTTAATTTTTCTAGATTATCTAATAATCTAGTGATGCTTGGTTTATCGCGAAATGTTGCGTTACATAGTTCTTGCTGACTCACACCATCTTTTTTCCAAAGGTGATAAAGCACACTCCATTGTTCGATGGTGATTTCTATTCCTTGTTGTTTAAAATTTTTTTGCAGTCTTCTTGCAATAGCAGTAGATGCCATCCCTGTAATGAAGCTGTACAGCTCTCCCCATTTAAATTGGTTGTTTGGCATATAGTTAGTTATGCAACTATATGAAGTTAAGAAATTTCTTGGATGAAATAATCTTTTATTGTAGCTATGATAAAAATTAACTTACACATAAATAGTTGCTTTTGAAATGGTTGTGTGGATGATCATATTTTCGGTATTAGCAGTTTATCTGCTGGTGATATTTCAGGCGAACAGACTTTTTGTTCGAATGAAATTCTTCAATCCTATACAATATGTTTATGCACCAGTGAGTATTATCATACCTGCAAGAAATGAGGAGGAAAATATTGGCAGGTGTTTAGACAGTTTATTGATGCAGGATTATCCAAAGGATTTGATGGAGATTATTGTGGTGGATGATCAGTCGACAGATCAAACAGCAAACATTGTAAACAATTATCAAGATGCAAGAATTAAATTAATCAGCATATTAGAATATGAAAAATTTGGAAAGAAGTCAGCCGTTTCCAAAGGCATTCAATCTGCTTCAAATGAAATCATCATCACTACAGATGCGGATTGTGTGTTTAAGAAAAACTGGTTAGAAACAATAGTTACGTATAAGTTAGAGCATGATGCAGTGATGGTAGCAGCCCCAGTTGCGTTTAGGAAAGAGAAAACATATCTTGATGTATTTCAGTCACTTGATTTTATTTCATTACAAGGCATTACTGCAGTAGGTGTTTCGAATAAAATATTTAACATGTGCAATGGTGCAAATTTATTGTACACAAAAACTGCTTTTGAAAAAGTAGGCGGCTTTGATGGTATAGACCAAATTGCATCAGGCGATGATATGTTATTGATGGAAAAAATGAGTGTTGAATTTCCCAATCAAATTAAATATTGCGCTGCGCATAACGCCATTGTAGAAACTGCAACAGCAGGTAGTTGGAAAGCATTCATGCAGCAACGTATTCGTTGGGCAAGTAAAGCGAAAAATTATAAAAGTTGGTCAATTAAAATCACACTCCTCTTAGTCTTCATCACCAACTTGATTCCCGTTAGTCTCTTGGTTTTATCATTAATAGATCAAGTATACATCAAATACTATTTGATTTTTATTTTGATCAAAGCATTAGGAGAACTTCCTTTCATGTTACATGTTTCCATGTTTTTCAGCAAACAAAAATTGATTGCATGGTTTATCCCATCGCAAATTGCACATACAATCTATACAGTATTCGCTGCATTTTTCGGACTCATCACAGCGTATGAGTGGAAGGGAAGGATGGTGAAGTAAAATTATCCAGCCACTGGAACATTGCGGTTGAAACTTTCCTCTAACGAAATAAAAGTTTCTGTTCTATCAATCCCTTTTATCTTTTGCAATTGATCATGCAAAACAAATCTCAATTGATTGATGTCTTTTGCCACCACTTCAATGAACATGCTGTAATTACCTGTTGTATAATTCAAACGAATGATTTCTGGAATTTTTTTCAGGTCCTCTGCAAC
>JAFMEZ010000066.1 GCA_017856455.1 Parafilimonas sp. | reverse complement strand
CTCTGATTAACAGTCAGATGCTCTAACCAACTGAGCTACTGAGGAGTTTCCCCTTGGGGGTTGCAAAAATAGGGATTTTCGAGATCTGGTAAAAGAAAAAAAGGGCAAAATTGGGTAAACTACTGGCAAACTTTAATCATTAGCCCCTTTGTCGGAACAGGCCTGTAAGCAAGGCATACCGCACAATCACTGCCCTTGGGGTCATTGTCAATGCTAAAGTAAAATTCATCCCCCTCTTTGATGGAACTTGGGAACGTACATATACTCTTTAACGCAAAAACATTCTGATGCGTCTTGTCTGTAGCTGGGTCCGTCCAACTTTTGACAATCAAATTAGAATCTATATTTCCACTTATGACCTGAATGGTAATATTGCCGCATATCCCATTGATCAGCAATTTGCCCTTAATACAATCTGTTTCCGGATCAACTTTGGAACAACTGATTGATAAAAGTCCTATTACAACAAGTATTGTCTTGATGGATTTCATTGCATTCAAAATTAATCAGCTTTTTAACTCTACGATCAATTTCCTATTATTGTTACATGAATTTGCAACCTTTTAACTTGGCAGATGAAAATGTAAAATTGATTCCTTTGCGGGAAGAGGACTTTGAAGTGCTTTATGCAGTTGCATCCGATCCGCTTATTTGGGAACAACATCCTAATCCTGATCGATACAAGCGGGATGTTTTTCTAAATTATTTCAAAGGCGCAATCGAATCTAAAGGAGCTTTTCTAATAAAAAATGCTTTCGATCAAGTAATTGGGTGTACAAGATTTTACGATTATTTCCCAGAGCAAAAAGAAATTAAAATTGGATATACATTTTTTTCAAGAAATTCTTGGGGAAAGCCATTGAATAGAAGTACTAAATTATTAATGCTTGATTATGCATTTCAACATGTGGATCAAGTTATTTTCCATGTTGGGGCCAATAATATTCGCTCACAGAAAGCTATGGAAAAACTTGGTGCAGTCAAAGTAGGTGAGGAGCTTGTGGCATATTATGGAGAGGCATCAAGAAATAATTTTGTCTATCAAATATCAAAAACTATTTGATAAAAGAGGGGGTGTAATTATTTCTTCTTTTTTAACTCCCACTTTTTCTTGTTCTCATCTAACCTAAATTTTACAATATCCTTAATCAGTTTTTTGGGAATCGACTTGCCGTGGGGAAATTGAATAGTAGATTTTGAAGTTACATATGCGTCAAGTGAATCTGCAAATGCTTTTAATGCAGAAGGCATGGGATAGATAGCCATGTGTTTTTCCCAGTTTGCATAATATACAACTATGCCAAACTGCTTGATGGCGGGCATTCCATAGCTGATGCATTGCTCAGCATCTGGAGCTGTTTGAACAATCAATTCATGCAATTCATTAAACTGCTTGCGTTGAGAAAGAGGTATTTGTTGTATGTACTCTTTAACAGTTGTTGCTTTTTTCAATAGTATCGTTTTTATACAGGTTTATTCTTCGATAAATGTAATCGAAATCCTGTCATGATCCATCTTCCTGGCATTTTCGCTCCCAAGAAATCTGCATACTGAACATTGAATAAATTTTCTATTTGCAGATAGATTGCTCCTCTTTGATTGAATAGATATTTATCAGCCCTAATGTTCATTAAACCAAATGATTTGCTGACGCCTGTAGTGAGGTTACTGGTTTTCTGCTCTGGCCTTTGTTTATATAATGTACTGATGGATAACATCCAATTGCTTGTAGTAAGTTGAAAATTTGAATTCCAAACAAGGTTAGCGTAATTCGATAAATAGATGGATGAAATATTATCGGCAGCAACTGATTTCACTGATGTTAATCCTGTATTCCATCGCAAATTAAGCTGATCAGTTATTTTATGCATTCCATTTATATCCAATTCTGCTCCACTTGTATTAACATTGGCAATATTCATCGCTAGTGCATAAGCACCTGTAGTAATCAAATTAGACTGACGTGGCATCAACTCAAATTTCGTTTGTACCCAATCAATCATATTTGTTTGATTTCTTCTAAACAATGATGCATGAAGCTGTATGGGTTTATTGGTAAAAAAGTCTGCACCCAATTCAAGGTTTATGCTTTTCTCTGCTTTCAAATTTGGATTTCCAATTCTTCCACTGGTTACAAGTGTTTTATTATAGTTGTTGTAACGTTCTGTAAAATCTGCATCTCTCACACCTTTGCCTGCACTTGCTCTGAATGCAATGTTATTTATTATGTAAGCAATATTTATTTGAGGGATGAAATTCCATTGATACGATTGATCCCAGTCCAATCTGATTCCTTCGGTGAGAAATAGTCCTTTTAATGGTTGATGCATCAGGCTGCTGTATGCACCGATATGTTTATGCGTGTGATTGCCTCTATCATTGGAACGGATAACTTTGTTAAACAACTGTACGCCGCTTGTCCATTTTGCCTGTTGCCATTTTAATTTTTGAATCTGGCGGAGGTCTGCATTCAGCAGTTGAGAGCGATTGTCATTAGGAATTGCCCCTGGTCTGAATTGATAATTATCATTCAATTGTCTTGCTCCCAACAAGAAATAGTAATCAGTCTTTGGAGTAGTTTTTGAAAGTGATAATTGTTGCCAGGTTGAATTAACCTTTTCTCTTGCAGTATCTGAAAGAAATGTCGTGTAGAAATTTTGCGCATTAAAATCTCTGCGGTCAACTGCACCACGAATATATACCTTCCAATCATTGGCAAATTTTTTCGAAAAGTTCATATTGAACAACTCTGTATTTACAAATCCATTGGTTCCTCTTAATGCTTGACCATCTGTTTTATTGATTTGTGCACCTAGGAATAAAGAAGTATGTTGATTGCTCAGCTCTCCGCTGAATGTATTGTGAGACAATCCATATGAACCTCTTTTTATATCTGCTCTAGCATGCTGTTGTTTTTTCTCTTCAAAAGATTTTTGGGTGATGATATGGATGACGCCTCCAACTGCATCCGGACCAAAAATTGAGGCAGCAGCTCCTTTGATGATTTCAATACTTTGAATTTCTTCTTTTAATACGGGTATATAGCTGTTGAAATGTCCTGTTAGTGGCTCGTTCATTCTTATCCCGTCAATCAATACCAATACTTGCTGAAATGTTCCTCCTCTCATTACAAAATCTGCTTGCGCCCCTGCAGGTCCACGCATTTGTACCTCAATACCCGGAATGAAGCGTAAGATTTCATCTAACGAATTACCAGGAATTTTTTGTAGTTCTTCTTTACTCAATCGAATAATATTTCTTCCTGTTTCACGAATTCTTTTTTGTTGAATTGTACTTTCAACCAGAACAGGATTCAAATCAAGTGTTTGCGAATGTCCAACTGTATTGACTAGTATTAATATGATTGATAGAAAATATTTCATAGAACGATTTAACTTTTGAATCCAACGTAAACACCTTCTTCATTTATTTTAATAGGGTACACGCGCATATTATATCCCTCACCTGTTACATTGTATCCGTTTTTGAGAGAAAATTTAAATCGGTGTAAAGGGCAAACAGCATTTCCTTGGGCATCTATATAACCCATGACCATTTTGGCTCCAGCATGTGGACATAGTGACTGATAGGCATACAATTCGTTATTGAATTTTGCGATACAAATTATTTTTTCTGACACATTCATTTGAATAATATCATATTTTCCAAAATCAATTTCTTCTTTTGATTTAGCAATCAAATGCCAATTGTATTCTTTAGAAAGCGTCATATTGAAATCCAAATCCAGTTTTATAAGGATATCTTTTCGTGTACATATTTCTCACCAGGTTAAGCAATGTTGATCTAAATCTATCAATATCTCTTCTTTCAATTGCAGAAATAAATACACAAGATGAGTTAGTTTCATTTTCCCATCGCTTTACAAGTTCATTCAGTAGCGTTGTTTTTACTTCAGGTTCGAGCCAATCATCAAAAGTATTCTTCTCATACATATCCATTTTATTGAATACTGTGATTGTAGGTTTATCTCCGCATCCAAGTTCTGCCAGCGTTGAATTCACCACTTTTATTTGGTCTTCATACATCGGATGTGAAATATCAACCACATGCAGCAGTATATCACTTTCTTTTACTTCATCCAATGTGCTCTTGAAACTTTCAATGAGGTGGTGAGGTAACTTTCTAATGAAACCTACAGTATCACTCAGTAGAAATGGGGTATTTTCAAAAACGATTTTTCTTGTTGTGGTGTCAAGCGTAGCGAATAGTTTGTTTTCTGCCAGTACATCACTTTTGCTCAGAAGATTCATGATGGTGGATTTACCAACATTGGTATATCCAACTAAAGCCACTCGAATAAATTCACCTCTGTCTTTGCGTTGAGTAAAAGCTTGTTTTTCTATTTCATTCAGTTTTCGTCTGAGCAATGAAATTTTTTCTCTTACGATACGTCGGTCTGTTTCAATTTCAGATTCACCTGGTCCGCGTGTTCCTATTCCACCTCCTAGTCTTTCAAGGTGTTTCCACATACCACGAAGTCTTGGTAGAATATATTGGTATTGTGCAAGTTCAACCTGTGCTTTAGCTTGTGCCGTTTTTGCTCTTCTTGCAAAAATGTCAAGTATCAGATCGCTTCGATCGATTGTTTTGATATTTGTAGCCTTCTCAATATTAGTGATTTGCGCTCCTGTCAGTTCATCGTCAAAAATCAATACACGTATATTCTTTCCAGCTGCATAATCTCTGATTTCTTCCAGCTTGCCTTTACCGATATAGGTCTTTGCATCAGTATGCTGTAACTTTTGGTAGAATGTTTTTACAGTAATTGCTCCAGCTGTTGTTGCAAGAAAGGCAAGCTCATCTAAGTATTCTTGTACTTGATGATCTGATTGTCCTTTGTGTACAACACCAACAAGGATGGCTTTTTCTTCTTCTTTAAAAAGGTTGGTTTTGTCTAGCAATCCGTTTTAATTATAGTCCGCCTAAACAAAGTCCGATTGAATATGGATGTACAGCAGGTCCATATCCTTGTTTGATAAAATCAGTAACAGTGTAGCTTGCGAACAAGCTGATATTGCCGTAACCAGCTCTGGCTGTAAGTGCGAAGCGGGTAGTATTAAAATATTTCTTGTTTTTAATTTTTTGGAAGTATCCTCCCACATTGTTTGCATCCAAGTCAACCTTAGATTTTACTTTAGCGTCGAGCATTGTTCCTACTTTCAGACCCAATGCGAGTTTCCATCCGCTGTTCATTTTATCAGGTTTGGTTGAATACCTTAGTTCAAGCGGCACCTCCAAAAATGAAGTAGCTAATTTGTTTTTCTTGTATTTGATTGACAAGCTGTCTGGAGTAAAAATTACACCTGTTTTCGCTTTTATGTCAACGATAGTTTTATTAAAATAAATATTATCAGTTCCAACACCAGGACCAATGGCTACGCTCAATCTAGGATCGGTCTTGAAAGGGAAATCAAATAAAAAATATGCATTAAAAGTCTTGTTGAAACCTCTAAGATTCAAATCACCTTTATCGGTCCAGTTCGCCATTCCAAACTGAAGCATTAAATGGTCTGATGCTCTTTTAGAAAGATCGAGTTTTTTTAATTCTTCTTTGGTTTTGGAGACTTTCTTTACTTCTGTTTTTGTGCTGTCTTGGGCAAATGTATTCAAACTCACCAGGCACAAGAGTATTCCGAGTAATGACTTCATATTCAAATTTATGGGACCAAAAGTATTCCCTGTCAGGTTAATGAAAGGTTAATGATTCTGCTGCGAAGTTACAATTCTTAGGGATGAATTTTGTAATTTTGTATTCTTCAAGAGTTGTAAAGCTCTTGGGCCTATAGCTCAGCTGGTTAGAGCACCTGACTCATAATCAGGGG
>JAFMEZ010000006.1 GCA_017856455.1 Parafilimonas sp. | reverse complement strand
AAGGGAGAAGGGAGAAGGGAAAAGGGAGAAGGGAGAATGATCATAGGAGGAAATATTGGAAAAAACAAAATCACTCCAAATGAAGAGGCCTGGAGAGATTATGTGATTTGCTTCAACAAGCTTTTTGACGTAGTCGACTATTTTGTTGTGAATGTAAGCTCACCAAATACACCCGGATTAAGAGCGCTTCAAGAAAAAGATGCTTTGCTTAATATTCTGCAAAAGCTTCAACATGAAAATCAATTAAAGCCAAACCCAAAACCCCTCCTATTAAAAATTGCTCCTGATCTTACCAAAGAACAATTGCAAGACATTGCATCAATTTGCAAAGAAGTAAAATTAGACGGATTGGTTTCCAGCAATACAACAATCGACAGAAGTCCACTTGGTTCATCCGGACAAGTTCAAGCTGATCAAATTGGTGCAGGTGGGCTGAGTGGAAAACCTTTAAAAGAAAAATCAAATGAGGTTTTGAAAGAACTAGTAACACTTACAGAACATAAGATCCCCGTCATTGCAAGCGGTGGAGTTTTTACAAAAGAAGATTATCAAGAAAAAATAAACTTAGGAGCTTCTTTGGTGCAAGTGTGGACAGGATTCATTTATGTTGGTCCGGGTATTGTCAAAAAAATATTATCCTCTTAGCAACGCAACACCCACTATCCCTGCAGTTTCCGTACGAAGTCTTGTTGCCCCCATTTCAACAGGTATAAATTGATTTTCCATTGCCAGTTGTATTTCATCTTCAGTAAAATCACCTTCTGGTCCAATGAGTAAAATTGTATCAGCAGAATTTTTTTTAATGGATTTCTTTTCAGTTGAATAACAATGCGCAATCATTCGAGTTATTGGCAATTCACCTTTTTGCAAAAGTTGACTCAAATTGATAGGCTCATGAAGGAATGGGAAAAAATATTGCTCTGATTGTAATGATGCACTTCGTATAATTTGCTCAAATCTTTCTTTACGAAAATGCTGTCGCTCTGTTCTATCCAACAAAAGAGGAAAAATTTCAAATACACCCAACTCAGTAACTTTCTCCAACATCCATTCAAATCTTGTATTGTTTTTCAAGAGTGAAATACCCAGCGTAATCCGATTACCCTTTCTTTCATGTTGCTGAAACTCATCAAGCATTACAACTGCTTGTTTCTTATCAATTTTTTGAAGTACCGCATTTGCAGACAGACCAGCTCCGTTTGTAACAGTGAATGCATCACCCTCTTTCATTCTCAAAACTGTAACAACATGCTTTCTCGTCTCCTCATCCAGCAATTGGTTTTGCTGATCAATAGAGAGATTTGACTGATAAAACAGTGGTTTATCGCTGTTCATGAGAATATTCAGAATCGTTAGAATGGGGTATCCATAGGATCTGCATCAGACTCGTCATTCATTCGACTGCCTTTTTGGATAAATAGTTTTGCCCCTTCATCATCAGCAACTGGCCTCCAGCTTCCGCCCTGAGGAAATCCTTTACCAAAAGGTTCGATGCTTTCCTGTTCTTCGAATTTTTGTATGTAAAGCTTTGCTTTAAGCTTGATGGTTTCTAATGAGCCGTTACGATGCTTTGCAATTTTTACATAAACATCACCCTTGGTATCCTCTCCCATATCATTTGTGGTGATATCGTAATAATCTGGACGATAAAGGAACATTACCATATCGGCATCTTGTTCAATTGCACCAGATTCTCTAAGATCTGACAGTTGAGGAATCTTGTTACTTTCTTTTCTTTTTTCTACTTCCCTGCTCAATTGACTTAGTGCAATAATTGGAACTTGCAATTCTTTTGCCAATTGCTTCAAGTTTCTTGAAATGGTGCTGATCTCCTGTTCTCTGTTTGAATTTCTGTTTTCACTTGAGCCGCTCATCAACTGCAAATAGTCAATGATGATAAGACCTACATCATGTAAACTTTTTAATCTTCTGCATTTTGCACGCAGTTCGAAAATGTTGAGTGCAGCAGAATCATCGATAAATATCTTTGCATTTGTAAGTGGTTCAATTCCTTTCTTGTAAAGTTGCTGCATCTCATGATCTTCCATTCGTCCACGTGAAATTTTCTCCAACCAAATTTCACTTTCTGCAGACAGAATTCTTTGTACCAACTGACTGGTACTCATCTCCAAGCTGAACACTGCAACAGATGTAGGTTTTGTTGAATGCATTGCAGCATTGCGTGCCAGGTTCAAAGCAAATGCAGTTTTACCCACAGATGGACGAGCCGCAAGAATAATCAGATCGGATTTTTGCCAACCATATGTAGTGCGATCTAATGTTGGAAACCCAGAAGGAACACCAGTGATGTCCTCATTTTTTGCACGCATTTCATCAATGCGGTTCAAAGTATCCATTACACTTTTGCCAAGCGTATCAAATTCTTTCTTTAATTGATCGTTTGCTATTTCAAACAACTTTTGTTCTGCACTATCCAATAGATCAAATACATCTGTTGAATCATCGTATGCATCTGTGATGATCTCGCTGCTGATCCTGATCAATTCACGCTGAATAAATTTCTCCTGAACAATTCTTGCATGTGCTTCAATATTCGCAGCAGAAACAACTGCATTGGTAAGCTTAGAAATATAGTATGGCCCGCCCACCTGCTCCAATGCTTCCATTGCCTTTAGCTCTTCCACTACAGTCAGCAAATCAATCGGCTTGCTTTCAGCATTCAATCTTACAATAGCACGAAAAATGGTTTGGTGAGACTCTACATAAAAGCATTCAGGCTTTAAGATGTTGATTACAATATCAAAAGCCGCTCTTTCCAACATGATGGCGCCCAAAACTGCCTCTTCCAATTCCCTGGATTGAGGAGGCACTTTCCCATATGCCAACGCATTAAAATCACCTGTTGTTTTCCTCCTGTTCCTTCTGTCTCTATTCAAATTTGTTGAATCCATGTAACACTACTTCTCAGTTATAAAAAATATGACCAGAGAGCGAATATAAGACGAGCGGCCTAAAGGGACCCCATTTTAAAAAAACAATTGTTGGTAACAGGGTATTCACAATGGTGTTCACATAAAATTCATGGTTATTGACATGATATGCTCAACTATTAACAATTGGGGCCTTACCTTATCTTTGCGGCATGACAATTTCTTACAAATGGTTGATGGATTATTTTCAGCAACCTATTCCACATGAAAAATTGAATTTGATCCTTAATTCCATTGGATTGGAAGTGGAGGGATATGAAGCATACCAGGAAATCAAGGGCAACCTTGAAGGATTAATAACCGGAGAAGTTTTGACAGTGGAAAAACATCCCAATGCCGACAGACTTTCCGTTACAACAGTGAATACAGGATCTGGTGATGCGTTACAAATTGTCTGTGGTGCACCCAATGTAGCAGTTGGTCAAAAAGTGATTGTTGCAACAGTTGGCACAACCATTTATCCAACTGCAGGCGAACCAATTACCATGAAGGCTGCTAAAATCAGAGGAGTAGAAAGCATGGGAATGATTTGTGCTGAAGATGAAATTGGATTAGGCACTGATCACAACGGAATAAAAATTCTTCCTGGTGAAACACCAGTTGGTATAAAAGTCTCTTCGCTTTTCAATACCTATGAAGATCATATCATCTCTGTTGGATTAACTCCAAACAGAAGTGATGCCATGAGTCATTATGGTGTTGCCCGTGATATTTGTACATGGTTGAATCACCATGAAGGAAGTGCGTTGAAACCTATCATTAAATTAAAGACTGCTTCTTCAAATGCAAATCATCCATGTCCAATTAAGGTAATTATTGAAAATCAACACGACTGTAGAAGATATGCCGGTGCTTATATTGCTGATGTTACCATAACATCCTCGCCAATATGGATGCAGCAGCGTTTGAAAGCAATTGGACAAAGACCTATCAATTCAATAGTAGATATTACCAACTATATTTTGCATGATACAGGACAGCCATTGCATGCCTTTGATGCTGATAAAATAAATGGCTCAACCATTCGTGTTAAAAATCTACCTAAAGGAACAATTTTCAAAAGCTTAGATGAAAAAGAAAGAAAACTATTTGATTCAGATTTAATGATTTGTGATGGCGAGCATAATCCGATGTGTATAGGCGGTGTATTTGGTGGATTCAATTCAGGAGTTTCATCAAATACAAAGAATATATTTCTTGAAAGTGCTTGGTTTCATCCAGTGAGTATCCGAAAGTCTTCATTCGGTCATCAACTCAGAACGGATGCAGCAATGCATTTTGAAAAAAGTGTTGACATCGGAGAAACTTTAGAAGTACTAAAGAAAGCCACACAACTGATCATAGAAATAGCTGGAGGGAAACTGGAATCTTCCATCATAGATGAATATCCATTACCTGTTGTACAACCAACCATAAAGCTTGAATACAAATATGTTCAAAAGCTCTCAGGTAAATCATATGAGTCATCTATCATCAAAAGCATTTTGCTGGATATGGGATTTGAGAAAATGGATGAAACCCCAGAAAGCATAACACTAAAAGTTCCAACCCATAAAACAGATGTACATATTCAAGCTGATCTGGTGGAGGAAATCATGAGAATAGATGGATTTGACAATATAGAAATCCCATCAAGTATCACCATCACACCTGCTGCATCAAATAGCATGAGTGATTTTTCATTGCGTGAAAAAACATCTGCTCTGCTGAACGGCATGGGCTTTGATGAAATGCTGAACAATTCAATCACCAACAGCAAACATTATTCAGCTACAGAACTCAATGGTGCAGTAAAAATGCTGAACAACCTGAGCTCCGAACTTGATATGTTGCGTTTAACAATGATGGAAACCGGACTCGAAACGATTGCCAGAAACATCAATCATAAAAACGAACATCTTAAGTTGTTTGAATTTGGAAAGACTTACCAGCTTTCAAACAACAATTATACAGAGGAAGATCATCTTGCTTTATTCACAACAGGGGTTATCCAATCTGCATCTTGGAACAACAAAGAAGTAGATGCTGATCTGTATTTTTTGAAAGGCGTGCTCAAATCACTGGAACAACAATCAGGTATATCAGGACTTGTATATACCATTGCAAGTGATGAAAAATATGATGTTTTGCTTGAGGGAAAAGTAAATAATCAATTGCTGGTTCGTATTGCAAAACCAACTGATCAAGTATTGAAAAACTTTGATATTAAAGTTACCGTTTGGTTTGCTGATATCCATTGGAAAAACTGGGTGGAAAATTCCAAAAAACATGTGTTGCGCTATAAAGAGATTTCAAAATTTCCTGCAGTACAGCGTGATTTATCATTCGTTGCCAGCAATCAGCTGACTTATGGAGAAATTGAAAAAACATTATCTTCATTATCCATTCCTCAACTTAAAGGATTCAGGCTATTTGATGTATTCAAG
The DNA here is from genome assembly GCA_017856455.1 of Parafilimonas sp. Lineage (GTDB taxonomy): Bacteria > Bacteroidota > Bacteroidia > Chitinophagales > Chitinophagaceae > Pollutibacter. The sequence continues at coordinate 57,540 of JAFMEZ010000006.1, read as the reverse complement.
AGTGAAAAACTTGGAAACAACAAACAATCACTTGCCATGAATTTTACATTTATGGATGAATCCAAAACCATGAAAGATGAGGAGATTGAGAAAATGATGCAAAAGATTATCTTACAATTAGAAAAACAATTCCAGGCAGAGATCAGAAAATAATGTCAACAACTCAAGAACATATTAAAAGAATACAAGATAAACTGACTTTGCTTGTAGAAAAGCATAACGCTTTGATGAAAGAAAACGATCGTCTAAAAAAATCATTGCAGGAAACTGCCAATGAGGCTGGTTTGCTAAAAGAAAAAAATGATCAGCTTACACTTCAACTCAATATGTTGAAAGTGGCAGAGACAGATGAATCCAAAGAGGCAAAGGCAGCTCTTGAAAAAAAGATCAACGAATACATTAAAGAAATTGACAAGTGCATTGCACAACTGGGCGACCAGAATTAGATTCTTTTTACAGCTTTACATTCCACCATTTCATCACCCTGAATACATTGTAAGGTATACACACCGTAAGGCAGTTCGCTGAGTCCTTCTATACAAAATGAAGTACTCGCTGTGGAAATTAACTTTTGCGTTTTACAGCATATTTTGCCATCTTCACTAAGCAAGACAACATGCAATGGCGAAGAGATGACATCATCTATTTCAACCGTTAAGTTGTCGATGAAAGTTGGAGTTTTGGTTTTGGCAAACATGTGGCAAACAATGTTTTTTGATTTATTAAACCTGGCTCTTCGAAGGATAGTGAATAAAATGTGTATAAACATATAAATAAATTAACAAAATGCAAAATTTGATACCAATAAATATTGTGATTGGCGACAGAACCTATAGGATAAAAATTGAGGCTTCAGAAGAAGAATCCGTCAGAAAAATGGCAAAAAAGCTCAACGACCAATTGACCACATACAAATCGCAATATGCTGGAAAAGACATGCAGGATTATCTTGCGATGGTACTCTTATCCTTTGTAGCTGAACAGTCATCCCAGCATAGCTCCTCCCAATCAGATGCATCAAACATTGATTTTCAATCGATTGAGTCAATTATTGACAAGGTCTTGCAAGGCAAGTAACCCTAATTTTAACGAGGGCTTTAGGGCTTTTTTTGTTAACTTCGTCAACTATTGCCCCCTTATGAAAAATATACGAAGGGATTGATTATGAAACAGCTAAAAACAATTATTCATGGAATCGCAACTCATCATACCCATTATAACAGGGATCGTGTCCATTGTATTAGGACTCCTTTTGGGTAAAATTTTCGGTAAAAATTCAAAAGCAAAAATCGAGGAAGCAGAGAGAAAGGCAGAGCAAATACTAGCAGACGCCAATGTAAAGTCGGAAAATCTCAAAAAAGAAAGGTTACTGGAGGCTAAAGAAAAGTTTGTTCAACTCAAGGCTGAGCATGACAAAGAGGTTTTGGAAAAAAACCGCAAAGTCAATGATGCAGAGAACAGAATCAAGCAAAAGGAACAAACGATTAACCAAAAAACTGAACAGCTCGATAAGCAAATCAAAGAAAATGACTCTATTAAAGACCATTTGAACAGACAGATCGAAGTGGTCAATCAAAAACGGACTGAACTTGAAAAACATCAGGAAGAGCATATCCGTAAACTGGAAAAAATTGCTGGATTAAGTGCAGAAGATGCAAAAGCACAATTGATAGAAAGCCTTAAGCAAGAAGCGCAAACCAGGGCACTTTCTCTGCAACAGGAAATCATTGAAGAAGCCCGCCAGAAAGCAAATAAAGAGGCAAGGAAAATCGTCATCCAAAGCATCCAAAGAACTGCTGCAGAGCAAACCATTGAAAACACTGTCACAGTGTTTCAACTGGAAAGTGATGAAATCAAGGGGCAGATCATTGGTAGAGAAGGAAGAAATATCCGTGCCATTGAAGCAGCAACTGGTGTTGACTTGGTAGTGGATGATACTCCCGAAGCAATCATTCTCTCCTCATTCGACCCATTGAGAAGGGAAATTGCGCGTTTATCGCTACAGCGTCTTGTGAGCGATGGCAGGATCCATCCAGCCCGCATTGAAGAAGTGGTTGAAAAGACACGTAAGCAATTAGAAGAGCAAGTAATTGAAATTGGAGAAAGAACCATTATCGAACTTGGCATACACGGATTGCACAAAGAGCTTGTTCGTATTGTTGGTAAGATGAGGTTTAGATCATCTTATGGTCAAAACCTTCTCATGCACAGCAGAGAGGTTGCAAATCTATGTGGCATCATGGCATCGGAATTGGGTCTCAATCCAAAGCTGGCCAAACGCGCAGGACTTTTACATGACATTGGAAAGGTGCCTGATGAGGAAACCGAATTGAGCCATGCTCTTCTTGGGGGTAAGTTGGCTGAAAAATACGGAGAGAATCCTGCTGTTGTCAATGCCATTGCAGCTCACCATGATGAGACAGAAATGCAATATGTTATTTCACCCATTATTCAGGCATGCGACGCCATCAGCGGAGCGCGTCCGGGTGCCCGCCGTGAAATCATGCAGCAATACATCCAGCGCATCAAAGATTTGGAAAACCTTGCCATGACCTACAATGGAGTGGAAAAAGCATATGCCATTCAGGCTGGTAGAGAATTGCGCGTGATTGTGGAGGCCGACAAGGTAACGGATGGAGACAGCGAAAAACTGAGCTTTGAAATGGCCCAGAAAATCCAGACTGAAATGACCTATCCAGGGCAGATCAGGGTCACCGTTATTCGTGAAAAAAGAGCAGTAAATGTGGCCAGATAAACATGATTTTGCCATGAACCCCTATTTCCTTAACTTTGCCGTCCAAAATTTTTGGTTATGAATCAAGCTATCGCGTTTGTACATGAGCAGTTGACTCCAAAAGCAAATCATCCTTCTTTCAAAGCAGGTGACAATATCACTGTTAATTATAAAATTATCGAGGGAAACAAAGAAAGAATCCAGAGTTTCAAAGGTGATGTAATCAAGCGCCAGGGACAAGGAAGCACAGCCACTTTCACTGTAAGAAAAATTTCTGATGGTGTGGGTGTAGAAAGAACTTTCCCAGTTTCTTCCCCAAATATCGAATCTATTGTCTTGAATAAAACAGGTAAGGTTCGCAGGGCTAAACTGTACTTCTTGAGAACAAGAAGCGGTAAGAGCGCAAGGATCAAGGAAAAAAGAGTCAAATAAACTCATTTACAATATTCTGTTAATCCCGCCCACCGGCGGGATTTTTTATGCTGTTTGCCCAAAATAATAGCATAAAAAAACATTACATTTGTTATTGATCAAAAACAAAAGATTATGATGTTCCATAGCGATTTTTTGCTCGCAATGCCTGGAGGTTCTGAGTGGATTTTTATTATTCTGGCTGTACTGATACTTTTCGGTGGCCGTAAAATACCTGAATTCATGCGCGGACTTGGAAAAGGTATCAGAGAATTTAATGATGCAAAGTCTAATGTGAAGAAGGAAATTGAAGACGGCATGAAAGAGAAAGACTCTCAGCAATCGAATTAATTTTCCTCCAACAAGTTTGTATACTCATACTTCAATATCGGAGCTCCGAAACAAATTGTCGTGCGGTGAACTTACCTGTACTGACGTCGTAACGGCATACCTAAAAAAAATTGAAGAGAAAAAACACCTCAATGCATTCATTGAAGTTTTTGCTGCTGAAGCATTGGAAAAAGCAAGTTCGCTCGACAAAAAAATAAATAACCCCGACACTTGGGGTAAGCTCTATGGTGTAGTAATCGGAGTCAAAGACGTGCTTTGCTACAAAGACCACCATGTAGGTGCGGCATCTAAAATCTTAGAAAATTATACTGCCATTTACAATGCAACTGCAATCCAAAAATTACTGGACCAGGATGCAATTATCATAGGAAATTTAAACTGTGATGAATTTGCAATGGGGTCATCCAATGAACATTCTGCACATGGCAAAGTATTGAACGCACTTGATGAAAGTCGAGTTCCTGGGGGTTCTTCCGGTGGCTCCGCTGTTGCAGTTCAAGCAGGAATGTGTATGGTTAGTTTGGGATCAGATACAGGAGGTTCTGTTAGGCAACCTGCTGATTTTTGTGGTATCGTTGGACTGAAACCAGGGTATGGAAGGGTTTCAAGATATGGATTATTAGCATATGCATCTTCATTTGATCAAATTGGTATCTTCTCCCAAAACATCGAAGATGCTGCAACTGTTCTGAATGTAATCGCTGGTGAGGATGAATTTGACAGTACATGCAGTGAAGCGCCAGTTCCAGATTATAGTAATATCATTCATCAACAGTCAACATTTAAAATAGCATACTTTCCAGAGTGTCTTCAACATCCTTCATTGGATAAAGAGATCAGAGAAAATATTGAAAAAAAAATTCAAGAGCTTCAATCAAATGGTCATAGCGTTGAACCAGTGAATTTTGAATACCTAGATTATATTGTTCCTGCTTATTACATTCTTACCACTGCGGAAGCTTCATCGAATTTATCAAGGTATGATGGAGTTAAATTTGGATACAGATCAGCTGAACCTTTGGATGATTTAAATGCACTTTATAAAAAATCAAGGTCACAAGGTTTTGGCAAAGAGGTGAAAAGAAGGATTATGCTTGGCACATTCGTATTGAGTACAGGTTATTACGAGGCATATTATGCTAAAGCACAACAAGTAAGAGGACTAATAGCTGACAAAACAAAGGAAATATTCAAAGAATACGATCTCATCATCATGCCAACAACGCCTAGTACCGCTTTTAAATTTGGAGAAAAGAGTAATGACGCTGTAGAAATGTTTTTAGGGGATTTGTATACTGTCTATGCAAATCTCGCTGGCATAGCTGGCATCAGTCTTCCACTTTTCAAGCATTCCAATGGTATGCCATTTGGCTTACAAGTCCTTGGCAATAAAATGGAAGAAGGTAAATTGCTCCAATTCTCGAACTTGATGATGAATAAACATTGATATGCACAAGTTTATTTCAATTCTGCTATTGCTAACCCAAATCCATTTTCAAAGCAATGGGGAAACATTTTCTCCAGCTGACACGTTGATTAAACAAAATATTGCATGGGACGAGCTCAATCCCAGAGCAGTTGGATTTGTAAAGGATTATTTGGCTATTCATCAGGAACGTTTAACCAAAATGAAATCTTGGGGTACCCCCTATTTTATCGCCATTGAAAATATTCTGAAAAGATATCATCTGCCCACGTCCTTGAAATACCTGGCAGTAATCGAATCAGATTTAAAGACAACTGCATTGTCATCTGCTGGAGCAGTTGGCCCATGGCAATTGATGCCTGGTACTGCGAGAGATTTGGGATTGACAGTAACCAAAACAAGAGATGATAGAACCGATCTGACCAAAAGCACCCATGCCGCTGCAAGATTTCTTTCAATTTTATATGAACAGTTGGGCGACTGGCTATTGGTTGTTGCTGCATACAATGGTGGGCCAGCCCGTCTTGATAATATCATCAAGAGAAATGACAAAAAAAATTTCTGGGATATTCAACAAGATTTGCCGGCTGAATCAAGGAATCACGTTAAGAAATTTATTGCCACACATTATATCTTCGAGGGTCAAGGCAGTGAAACAACTGGAAAAACATCAACGACAGATAAACCTGTTTTAAGTTCAGCGGAGATCAGCAAACTAGATAGCATTAACATATCAGGAAGATATGACGCAAGCACAATTGCAGAGGTGCTCGAAATAAAAATTACTGATTTCAACAAATGGAACCCAAACTTTAATGAAAAGGTATCAGCTGAATTTTTTCAACTCAGAATTCCAAAAGAAAAGATACCACTGTTTCATGCTCAGCAAGAATTGATGCTAAAACGTTCAGTACTTCATTTCATGGAAGAAGGAAAAAATCTGCCAGAAGGGTTTCCGTCACCATCAATAGACAAGAAGCAGATTGAGAACAAAAAAGTGGAAAAGAAAAAAACAGTGAAAAAATAATTAGAAGTCGTCTTCTTCGTCAAATCCACCGCCACTTCCATAATCATCAAAGCCCAAATCTTTGAATTCATCATCGATGCCTAAATCGTCATCATCAGATGCCTTCTTGCCACCAGATTTTTTAGTCTTGGATTTTGGAATATCGAACTCGTCAAAGTCTGGATCCCAATTTTCATCATCCTCAACTTTTTCCCAATCATCATCAACATCTTCAATGTCATCATCTTCATCGCGACTTGCTGATTTTTTCAGAGGCTTATCATCCTCTTCATCAAAATCATCATCCTCATCACGCTTCTTCGATTTGGAAGCAGGTTTACTGGTTTTGGAAGAAGATTCACCAGTAATTTTTTTAGCTACCTTTTTTTCGTTTTCTGACTTTGCCATAATCAACAAGAAATTTCAATGTAAAATTTCTGAGACTTTTTTATTTCACCAAATATTTTAAAAATATTTTTCTGGAAAAATATCAATGATTAAACAGTGATCAATTGATCTCTTTCCGGTCCGTTTGATATATGTGTGATTGGAACACCTAAATATTGATTGATAAATTCTATATAACCCTTCATTTCAGCAGGTAAATCTGCATGATTTTTAAGTTTAGAGATATCCGTAATCCAACCTTTAAAATTCTTATACGTAGGCTGGATATTCACTTTATTCAATTGATATGGAACAGCTTTTTCTTCCTTGCCATCAATGCCGTAGCTTGTACAAACTGACAATTCCTCAAAAGCATCCAAAACGTCCGACTTGGTCATTACAATTTTTGTAACGCCATTAACCATACACGCGAAATGTAACGCTACTAAATCAATCCATCCACAACGACGGGGTCTACCTGTAGTTGCCCCAAATTCATTACCAATTTTTCTCAAACGCTCACCTGTATCGTCATGTAATTCAGTTGGGAAAGGTCCGCTTCCTACTCTTGTGCAATATGCCTTAGAAACACCAATTACATCTTTTATTTTCTGAGGTGCAACACCTAATCCTGTGCAAACACCTGCAGAAATTGTATTTGATGATGTCACAAATGGGAATGTTCCAAAATCAACATCCAACATACTACCCTGAGCACCTTCAGCAAGTACTTTCTTACCAGAAGATATTTTTTCGTTGATAAAATATTCTCCATTGACAATCTTAAGTGTGCGCATGAACTCAATGGCTTCGAAAAATTCTTCTTCCCATTCACTGATATCTTCATTAAATCCAAATGAATCCAACAATCGTTGATGCTTCAAACGAAGTTTAATGTATTGTGTTGTAAAATTTTTATCCAATAAGTCACCAACCCGTAATCCATTTCTACCAGTTTTGTCCATGTACGCGGGACCAATACCTTTCAGGGTTGAGCCAATTTTTTCATTTCCTTTAGACATCTCTGAGGCCTTGTCGAGTGCTCTGTGGGTTGGCAAGATCAGATGGGTACGTTCAGATATGAATAAGTTTTTCTTTCCATCCACACCAAAGGCAGCAACTTTTTCATATTCTTTTTTCAAAGTGACAGCATCTAATACTACACCATTTCCAATAAGGTTAGTAGTGTTCTCATGAAAAATTCCGGATGGAATCTGATGAAGTACAATTTTTTGTCCACCAACATATAAAGTATGTCCAGCATTTGGACCACCCTGAAACCTTGCGATAATATCATATTGTGGCGCAAAAAAATCAACAATTTTTCCTTTGCCTTCATCGCCCCATTGAAGTCCTAATAAAACATCAACCATAATAAATCAGAAATGTTTAAGTCGCGAATTTATGCCAATGCATTGTAAGGCAGAAATATAAATATCCTCATTAAGATTCAAGATCATACCGCTGAACATTTTGAATTCCAGGCAGAACCTTTAGTTCTGCTATCAATTCATCCAGTTCTTCCTTATCGTGCACGTAAAGCTTGATATTCCCCTCAAAAATTCCTTCTTTAGCTTCCACAGTAATGGCATTGATATTGATCTTGAGTTCACCTGAAATGAGGTTGGTAATTTTATGAATTACCCCTACATCATCCAATCCAATAATTTTAAGTCCGGTTAAGAAAGAAATCTCCTTGTTTTTTGCCCATTTGGTTTTGACCACACGATGTCCGTAACTGGAAAGCAATTGCGTTGCATTTGGACAATTGGTTCTGTGAATGATCAATCCCTTTCCACTTGATACAAATCCAAATACATCATCCCCCGGAATTGGCTTGCAGCAATTGGCTAGGGTATAAACAATTCGATCGCTGCTTTCTCCAAAAATGATAAGTTCTGTATCTTTTTTCAGATCCTGTTTTGAAACAACATCAGCAGGCAGCTCCTCTTTTTTAATTTTCCTTGACTCCAGCTTATCCCCTTTTACATCAAATTCACTCAACTCCTTTAAGTCGATTTGTTTGATGGCAATTCGATAAAAAAGATCAAGCGATGATTGTACTTTATAGTAATCAACCAGCAGGTCAATATTGTATGGCGACAGGATCGCACCCATTGCATGAAGCTTCTTTTCTGCAAAGTATTTTCCATCTTCGGCAACCTTTCTTTTTTCATCTTTCAACACATCCTTAATGGCATTTCTTGCTTTTGCCGTCACAACAAATCCCAGCCAATCTTCATGAGGCTTTTGCTTATTGGATGTGATGATTTCAATTTGATCACCACTACGAAGTTTTTGACTGAGTGGAACAAGCTTATGATTGACTTTAGCACCAATACATTTAGATCCAATTGCACTATGAATGGTAAATGCAAAATCCAATGCTGTAGAATTTACAGGAAGCATTTTAACATCACCTTTGGGGGTATACACATAAATTTCTTCGGCGAGAAAAGATGTTTTGAAATCCTGCAAAAAATCTATTGAGCTGATATCATCTCCACCAAGTGCTTCTCTGATTTGTGTAAACCATTTATCGAAACGATCCTCTTCAGTTCCACCTTCTTTGTACTTCCAATGTGCGGCCAATCCTTTTTCGGCAATTTCATTCATGCGCTTGGAACGGATTTGCACTTCAACCCATTTTCCTTGCGGACCCATTACTGTGGTGTGCAAGGCCTCATATCCATTTGATTTGGGATTGCTCAGCCAATCGCGCAATCTTTCTGGTGAAGGATTGTACATATCGGTGATAATTGAATATACCTTCCAACAACTCTCCTTCTCACGCTCTTGGGGAGAGTCAATGATCACCCTGATGGCAAACAAGTCATATACCTCCTCAAAAGCAACATTTTTTTTCTTCATCTTATTCCAGATGGAATGGATAGATTTTGGTCGGCCATAGATCTCATAAACCAAACCAATTCCGTCGAGCTTTTCTTTTACAGGCTTGATGAATTCATTGATATATCTGGAGCGCTCACGTTTTGTTTCCGCCAATTTTTGTGCAACATCTCTGTAATGATCTGGTTCCATGTATTTCATTGCCAGATCTTCCATCTCGGTCTTGATATTGTACAAACCCATGCGATGAGCAAGTGGGGCGTAAACGTATACCGTTTCAGAAGAAACTTTTAATTGTTTCTCCCGCTTCATACTATCTAATGTTCTCATATTGTGCAATCGATCAGCCAATTTGATCAATATTACACGAGGATCATCAGTAAGTGTTAGCAATATTTTTTTAAAATTCTCCGCCTGTTGAGTGGTATTATTATCAACTACCGTAGCAATTTTGGTGAGTCCGTCAATAATCTTGGCCATCTCATTTCCAAACTCCCTTTGAATATCCTCTAATATAACATCGGTATCTTCTACGGTATCGTGTAAAAGTGCACAGATTGTTGAACGCACACCCAGTCCGATTTCATCCACACATATCATAGCAACTGCCAAAGGGTGAAAAATATAGGGCTCCCCGCTTTTTCTGCGTGTGGTTTTATGGGCTTCAACAGCCATTTCAAATGCATTACGAACGAGTTGCTTATCGCCAGTCTTCAATTTTGGCTTAAGGGCCCTTAAAAGGGCTCGGTAACGTCTTACAATCTCCTTGTTCTCATCCTGTTCAGAAAGGGCATAAGGGGCAGATACCATATCGTTGTCAACAAAATTCATGCATCTCAAATTTACTGAAAAAGGGTGTTAATGCCTTTATTTCCATCAAAAGGTTTACCTTTGCAGCCCAGTTGAAAAGAGCAGCTGCAAGCTTAATAAATTTGCGGGTGTGGTGAAATTGGTAGACACGCCAGACTTAGGATCTGGTGCCGTGAGGCATGGGGGTTCGAGTCCCTCCACCCGCACTCTTTTCCCAAATCATTTAGAACATGGCAACAATCAGCAGGGAGCCTATCGCTCCACTCCACGAAAGAATCAAGGTTACTGTATCTCCATCAGATTACAATCCTACTTATGAATCGGCATTAAAGAAATATGCAAAGAATGCAAATATTCCTGGATTCAGAAAAGGCATGGTTCCTGCTGGTGTAATCAAAAAAATGTATGGAGCTGCTGTATTTACTGAAGAAGTATTGCGCAAAATCGAAAATGAATTGATGCAATATTTACAGCAGGAGAACATTTCTTACTTGGGCCAGCCGCTTCCAGAAGACAGCAACGATGCTGCACAAATCAATTACACTGAGCCAAAGGATTATACATTCTCTTTTGAAATTGGACTCAAACCTGAATTCAGTATCCCTGACCTTGTAAAATCTAAAACAACTTTAAATGTTGTTGATGCAACAGATGAAATGATTACCGAAGAAATTGACAGACTTCGTCAGCGTCTTGGAAAACTCACAGAACCTGAAACCATCACCAACGAAGAAGATATTTTAAATGTAACCTTCCAAAAGTCAGACAAGGCTGGAGTTGTAGAAGAAGGTGCTGAGATAAAAGAAAATTCATTATTACTCAAATACTTCTCATCAAAGACACAAAAAGAATTGATGGGCAAGAAAAAAGATGAGCAAATTGTATTGCAGGTGGGTAAAGCTTTTGAAGACAAAGAAAGAGATTGGCTTGCAAAAGATTTGGGACTAGACAAAGACAATAAAGAAGATTTGAATCAATACTTTGTTATGCAAATAACAAAAATTGGTTTCGTTGAGAAAAGAGCGTTGGATGAATCTTTCTTTAAAGAAGCAATACCTGCAAAAGAAGTAAAAACAGAGGAAGCCTTCAAAGCAGAGATAAAATCACAAATAGAGGGATATTGGAAACACCAGGCACAACATATGCTTGAACATGAAATTTTTCATATTCTCTCTGAAGAAACCAAGATGGACTTCCCAGAAACATTCTTGAAGAAGTGGTTGCTGGCAAGTGGTGAAAAAGAACAAACGCCTGAAGCCATTGAAAAAGATTTTCCAAACTTCCTCAATCAGTTGCGTTGGACACTGGTAAGCAATGAAATTGGCACTCAACAGTCACTGCAAGTTGGTCGTGAAGAAATAATGGATAATCTCCGTCAGCAATTGATGGGTTATTTTGGCTCTATGAGCATGGGCGGCAATCTCGACTGGTTAGACAGCTATGTTGAGCGCATGATGGGTGATAAACAACAAGTAGAAAGTGCATATCAGCGTGTATTCAGCTCTAAAGTACTTGCATGGGCTGCATCACAGGCAAAACCTTCAGAGAAAAAAGTAACCGTAGAAGAGTTCCAAAAACTTCAAGAGAAGCACCAGCATTGATTTGTACAACTTCGTGCAATCTGTTAGGGGTTTATTAAAAAATAGTAAATAGCTGGACAAAATGTCTGCTTTCTGATCAGGCATACTATTTGGACGGTATTTGTATTAATTTGCTTAATTAAAAGCCTGAAAATCATGAACCTTGGAAAGGAATTTGAAAAGTTCGCAATAAAGGAAAGAGGAATTTCAAGTAATACCCTGCATGGCTATACCAATCATATGGTTACCAACCTCACGCCTAATATTATTGAGGAACGTCCAATGAATATTGCCGTAATGGATGTTTACAGCAGATTGATGATGGACCGCATCATCTTTTTAGGATATCCTATCACTGATGAAGTGGCCAATATCATCACCGCACAATTACTTTTCCTCGACAGCACAGACAGAACCAGAGATATCCAAATGTATATTAATAGTCCTGGTGGTTCTGTATACTCCGGACTCGGCGTTTATGACACTATGCAATATGTTACTCCAGATGTTTCTACCATATGCATAGGGGTTGCTGCCAGCATGGCTGCTGTACTGATGTGCGCCGGCACAGCAGGCAAACGCACTGCCCTTAAACACTCCAGAATCATGATGCACCAGCCAAGTGCGGGTGCAGGTGGACAAGCAAGTGATATTGAAATTACCGTTTCTCAAGTCAGAAAACTCAAGCATGAACTATACGAGGTTGTTGCTCAACACAGCGGACAACCAGTTGATAGAATTGCGAAGGACTTCGATAGAGACTTCTGGATGACTGCACTAGAAGCAAAAGAATATGGATTGGTTGATGAAGTACTATTACTCAACCCCAAAAAGAAGAAAGCATAAAAGCAAAGAAAAATGAACATGTACAATAAAATTAGACTCGACGAAGAACATGAGCCAGCAGAAAATGGCAACATGATGGAAAACATGTTATCTGTTGCAAAATTTGACAAGAAGTTTATTGAACAAAGAAAGGTTTTTCTTTGGGGTGTAGTGGATGACAAGTCAGCCAAAGATATCACAGCACGACTCATGTACCTTGATGCAGTTGATCCGGGCAAAGAAATTAAATTTTATATCAACTCACCTGGTGGTGTTGTAACCAGCGGTATGGTCATTTATGATACCATGCAAATGATCAAATCACCTGTATCAACCATTTGTATGGGCATGGCCGCTTCGATGGGATCCATCTTATTAAGTGGTGGGAAAAAAGGAAAACGATATATCTATCCTCATGGAGAAGTAATGATCCATCAACCTTCAGGAGGCGGACAAGGAACATCAGCAGATCTTGAAATCATGGCTGAGCAAATTAGAAAAATAAAAGAATTAGGTGCAAAGATACTTGCAGAGAACTGCGGACAAACATTCGAAAAAGTGATGAAAGACTTTGACCGCGACTATTGGATGAATGCTGATGAATCAGTGAAATATGGCATTGTAGACGGACTCGTAAAGTCAATTTAATTTTTAATTCAACTTATGGCAAAGAATAATTTACATTGTTCATTCTGCGGAAAGAATCGTGATGAGGTAAAAATTCTTATCGCAGGACAAGAAGGTCATATCTGTGAATCATGCGTTGAACATGCCAAAGAGATCGTCTTTCAAGAAGTTGAATCTAAAAAAGAAGGTAAATCTGATTTTAAATTATCAGTTAGGAAGCCAATTGAATTAAAAAAACACCTCGACGAATACGTAATTGGTCAGGATGAAGCAAAAAAAATTCTCTCTGTTGCTGTTTACAATCATTACAAAAGACTCAATCAGCCCACAATAAAAACTGGGAAAGCAAATAAAAAATCTGAAGCGGTTGATGAAGTAGAAATTGAAAAGAGTAATGTGATCATGGTTGGTGAAACAGGTACGGGAAAAACATTACTTGCTAAAACCATTGCCAAACTATTAAATGTTCCTTTTGCAATAGTAGATGCTACTGTTTTTACTGAAGCCGGGTACGTTGGAGAGGATGTAGAAAGTATTTTAACAAGATTACTCCAGGTCTGTAATTATGATGTAACTGCTGCAGAAAGTGGAATTGTATATATCGACGAAATTGATAAAATAGCAAGAAAATCTGATAACCCTTCCATTACAAGAGATGTAAGCGGCGAAGGAGTTCAACAAGGACTCTTAAAATTATTAGAGGGAACAGACGTGTTGGTTCCACCTCAAGGAGGAAGAAAACACCCCGATCAAAAACTGATCAAAATCAATACGCAAAACATTCTTTTCATTTGCGGTGGAGCATTTGATGGCATTGATAAAGTAATTGCAAGAAGGGTGAACACAAATGCGATTGGCTTTAATGTAAATAAGAATGTGCAGGATGAAATGAAAAATAACCTGCTGAAATTTGTCAATGCACAAGATTTAAAATCATTTGGTTTAATACCAGAACTACTTGGACGACTTCCGGTAGTTACCTATCTTGATCCATTGGACAAAGCAACGCTAAAATTAATTTTAACTGAACCTAAAAACGCATTAATCAAACAATATAAAAAATTGTTTGCCCTTGAAGAGATTGAGTTAAAAATTGATGAGGACGTACTTGAATTTATGGTAGACAAAGCAATGGAATTTAAATTGGGTGCAAGAGGATTAAGATCCATTTGTGAAAGTATGCTGACTGACGCCATGTTTGAATTGCCCTCTTCCGATAAAAAAGAATTCATGTTGTCACTTGAATACGCTGCACAGAAATTTGAACATGCAAAATTGAGTGTTCTCAAAGTTGCCTAAGCAAATCAGCAATACGCCAAAATCTAGTTCTCAAAATCAAGGTATGGTGAAACCTTGATTACCCTCTCCTGCTCTAAACTTCCTATCGAAAGCAACTCATCTAGGTTGCTGATTTTTTGATGCGACTTAATATATGCAAGTATTGACTTTGCAAACAAATGATCGATATAGGGGTGCCGACGCATCTCTTTATACGTTGCGCTATTGAGCTTGATTTTTATCGGTATAAAATCAGTTTCAATGGATACCAAACTGCTGAATCGCATGAAATTACTATCAGACATCCCATATACTTCTTTCAATTGGTTAATGTGTATAAATCCGCCTAGTCGCTCTCTGTATTTGATCATTCTTGCCGATAACTTTTCTCCTATACCCGGTAATTTTTCTAGTGCAATACTATCTGCAGTATTCAAATCAATCACCAAAAGCTCTTTATTTCTGTAAGGTTTTGAAACAATGCCTGTTTCAATTTTATTAGCTCTTGAATAGCTGCTGTTGGAATTATTATAATAGTTATTCTTGCGATGCACAAGCAGCTTGTCCATACTATCCAATTGAACCAGCGTGATATTCAATGGTTCAATTGGATCTGCATCTCTGGAAAAAAATGATGGCAAAATGATAATCAATGTAATGAGAATTCCCATAATATAAATTCCCAGTCGCTCTTTTTTACTAAAATGAAACCATTCTCTCAAAATCTTCTTCCATTCCATGATGCGAAAATCATGAATAGACTGTACCAAAAAAGATAAAATCAACAGATTTTAAAGTGATAATTCACAGCTGCAATTGTAGTCCATCGTAAGCAAAAAACATTCCTTTAGGCAACTCTTCTGAAACCTCATCATGAAGTCCCATTTGATGACTAACATGTGTGAAATAAGTCTGTCGAGCATTGAGCATTGTTGCCATTTCAATTGCTTCATCTAAATTAAAGTGAGACAGATGCTTCTCTTTTCTTAATGCATTCAATACCAATACATCGGTTCCATTGACAACCCTCTTCGCCTGCTCACCAATTGCATTTGCATCAGTGATATAGGTAAAGTTTTCAATCCTGTATGCAGTCACATTCATGTTCATATGTCGCACATTGAATGGATGAAATGTTAGATCACCAACGTGGAAGGGTTCTTCGTTTATGGTATGCAAATTGATTTCAGGGATACCAGGATATTTCAATTCTGAAAAGGCATAATAAAAATCTCTTTTTAGCGCTTCAGATGTTTCCTCATTCGCATAAATAGGTATCGATTTTTTAGAAAAAAAATTAAATGCCCGGATATCATCCAATCCCGCAATATGATCTTTATGAGAATGTGTGAAGAGTACCGCATCGATATGTTCGATGCCTGATCTTAACATTTGTGTTCGAAAATCAGGAGTAGTATCTATGACAACAGTTGTTGTTGAAGAACTTATCAATATACTGCTCCTAAGCCGTTTATCTTTATTGTTTTCAGATTTGCAAACATGGCATTTGCAGGCAATCATGGGTACTCCACCACTGGTACCGGTTCCTAAAAACTCAATCTTGATTGACAAATTAAAACCTGTTGAACTGTAAAATAATTATGCAGCGTGTGAATCAAATTCATTTTTTGCAGTCACTTCCTCATAAATTTTTCTGCTTTCTTCCGTAAGATGATCCGCTGTAATGTTTAGCGTCGGAATCAGATCAATGAGGGTATTTATTCTTCCCTCCGTTTGTAAAAATTTATTGAGAACAACTACTTTCTTTGATTCCAAAATACAATATCCACTTTGAAAAGTACCCCGCTCATATCTGAGAATATAGCCAGCCTCATCTACTATTTTTTCCAACTTCTCAAGCGTGGATGGAGTGAATTTCAATTTCATAATCCTCGTTTGAACAAATTTACAAAATGAGATAGGCTTTTACCTTGCCAAAACACACTAATTGTAAACATTTTAGTATGTAAATGTGAATAATAAAATCACTCTTTATTGGTCATTCTTATTACTGGAACAATCATTTCTTCCATTGAGACGCCACCGTGTTGAAAACTATTTTTATACAAGTTTGCAAACTGATTGAAATGATTTGGATAACATAGATAATCCTGCTTGCCTGCAAAAATGAAGGAGGAACTGATATTTGACTTTGGTAAACCTCCAAGTTCAGGATCCTTAAAAGAAATAACTTCCCTTAAATCTACATCCAGATTTTTGCCGTTTTTATATCGAAGATTGTTAGTGGTCTGTTTATCAGCAACCACTTTCAGTGGTGATTTTACCTGCAAACTTCCATGATCGGTTGAAATCAAAACAGTACATTTTTTTTGGGATAATTTCTTCAGCATTTGAAAAAGAGGTGAGTGAGTAAACCAGGTTTTGGTTAAACTCCTGTATGCCTTTTCATCAGCAGCCAGCTCCTTGATCATTTCCATTCCTGTTCTAGCATGACTTAACATGTCTACAAAGTTGTATACTACGATGGATAAATCATTTGACAACAATACACCAGGATTGTCAGATAGTTTTATTGCATCGGAATTTGACAAAACCTTATGATAAGAATATTTGATGTCATCTCTTTTGAGCGATTGAAGTTGAGTTTGGAAATAATCAGGCTCACTATTGTTTTTACCATCTTCGTCATCATCCTTTTTCCAAAGTGAAGGAAATTTTTTCTCAATATCTTTTGGAAGCATCCCCGCAAACAAGGCATTACGACAGTAATGTGTAGTGGTGGGTAAAATAGAGAAATAACAATCTTCCTCTTGAATGCTGAATAATTCAGATAATGCTGGTTCAATTGCTTTCCATTGATCCAGCCTAAAATTGTCGATCAATATCCAAACCAATGGTATTTCAGGTGAAATATGTGGAAGAATTTTTTGTTGGAAAAATTGATGACTCAATATTGGAGTATTTGTATCTGGATGATTGATCCAAGAAGTATAATTCCTTGAAATGAATTTGAAAAAAGCAGCATTGGCTTCTTTTTTTTGTTCTAGCAGGATTTCAGTCATTTCAGGTGAATCACTCTTTTCCATTTCGAGTTCCCAGTAAACCAGTTGCTGATATACTTCAATCCAATTCTTATAAGTCGGATCTTCACCCAGTGCATCAAACATTGATTGGAATTGTTGCTGATAGTTTGTGGTGATGGTTTCAGTGATCAATCGTTTATTTTCAAGATTCTTTTTTAAGGTCAGCAGTACTTGATTTGGATTGACCGGTTTAATCAAGTAATCAGTTATCTGTGCCCCTATAGCCTCTTCCATCAAACTTTCAGTTTCATTTTTTGTAACCAATACTACAGGCAAATGAGGATACAATCTCTTGATCCTTTGAAGTGTCTCGAGTCCACTCATGCCCGGCATAGACTCATCCAGCAGAATAAAATCAACCTTTTGTTTTTGTAAAAATTCAAGTGCATCAAATCCATTGGTCTTGGTAATGAGCTGGTAACCCTTCATTTCCAGAAATAGCTTGTGCGCTTCAAGAATCTCAACTTCATCATCCACCCATAAAACAGTTGCCAATGCCATGCAATAGATTTTGTGAAAAAAACATCAAACTTATAGAATAAAGTTAGTGAATAGCATGTCAGCTAAGTACCTTTGCGCACAGATATCAAAAAATAACAATTGACCAAAATGGGCTTTAGAAAATTTATCAATGACCCTGTTCACGGATTCATTACCATCAATGATCCACTTATTTTTGAAATCATTTCACACCCATGGGTACAGCGACTAAGAAGAATCAATCAAATGGCAATGTCGTACTTGGTATACCCAGGTGCCGTTCACTCAAGATTCCATCATGCCCTAGGAGCTTATCATTTGATGGGAAATGCATTGCATGAGCTAAAGCAAAAGGGAATTTCAATATCAGAAGAAGAAGAACAAGCTGCAAAAATTGCCATATTGTTACATGATGTGGGACACGGACCGTTTTCCCATGCATTGGAATCTATTTTGGTTAAAGATTTAGAACATGAAGCCATCTCTTTGATGATCATGCATGCGCTGAATGAACAATTCAATGGAAAACTGACGATGGCCATTGAAATTTTCAAAGGAAGCTATTCAAAAAAATTCTTACATCAATTGATCAGCGGACAACTGGATGTTGACAGAATGGATTATCTCACAAGAGACAGTTTTTTCTCAGGAGTCATTGAAGGAAGCATAGGTTGTGACCGAATTCTTAAAATGTTAACTGTTCACGAAGGTTCATTAATGGTAGAGGAAAAAGGTATTTACTCCATTGAGAATTTTTTAGTGGCAAGACGATTGATGTATTGGCAAGTTTACCAACACAAAACAGTACTCAGTGCTGAGATGACATTGGTTAAAATTTTAGAGCGCGCGATTTGGTTGTTCAACAATGGTGATAGAGAAATCTCTGCATCAAACGGACTTGGGAATTTGCTTTTTAATAGAAAAAGTCAATTTGACAACCATTTTCTTGAAATGTTTTGCGGTCTGGATGACAGTGATGTAATGAGCGAAATCAAGCGATGGAAATCACATAAGGATTCCGTAATTGCTTTGCTTTCTGATGCTATTTTGAATAGAAATTTGCTGAAACTAAGGATGCAAAATGAGCCTATATCAGCTGAGGAAATAAATTATAAAAAGACAGAACTCGCTCTAGCATTGGATTTGAAGCCTGAAGATGCAAACTTTCTTGTATTCACTGGCATCGCAGAAAACAGTCTGTACAATTTGAATGACGAAAAGATAAACATCCTCTATAAAGATGGGGCGGTAAGAGATATTTCAAAAGTTGACGCACCGCTTATTCATCAAAATCTATCGCAACCTGTAAAAAAATTTTACATTTCTTTTTACAAAACGCAAAAAAAACCGTCATAGGTTTGCATACCTTCCGAATTACACCTCCGTTTTACTTAAAGAAAACTAGTATGAAATTTACAGCACTCCAGATTGCGACCCATATCAATGGAATAATTGAAGGAAATGAAAATACATCCGTAAATGGCTTTTCCAAGATTGAGGATGGTAAAGAAGGAGATATCAGTTTTCTTGCCAATCCAAAATATGAAGACCATTTATATACAACCAAGGCTTCAATCATTGTTGTATCAAATGTGCTGGAACTTAAAGAACCAGTGGCTCCTACACTAATAAGAGTGAGTGAACCATATGCGAGCTTTGCAAAGCTCATGAGATACTACCAAAATTTACTTTCAACCAATTTGGTTGGTATTGAAGAACCCTCGTTTATTCATCCCACTGCAACAATTGGAAAAAATGTATATGTAGCTGCCTTCAGTTATATTGGTGAAAATGCAGTAGTTGGTGATGACTCAAAAATATATCCTCATTCATATTTAGGATCAAACGTAAAAGTTGGCAGCAATACAACCATTTTTGCTGGAGTAAAGATTTACCATAATTGTGTGATTGGCAATGATGTACTTATTCATGCAGGCACAGTTATAGGAGGTGATGGATTTGGGTTTGCTCCTCAATCAGACGGCAGGTATAAAAAAATCCCTCAATTGGGTAATGTTATAGTTGAAGATTTCGTTGAAATTGGCGCTAATGTATGTGTAGACAGAGCTACAATGGGTTCAACGATCATAAAAAAAGGCACCAAACTGGATAACCTCGTTCAAATTGCCCATAATGTAGAGGTTGGCGAGAATACAGTTGTGGCAGCACAGGCAGGTATTAGTGGTAGCACGAAGATTGGCAATCATGTTACAATAGGTGGACAGGCTGGAATTGTTGGACATATTCTAATTGCAGAAGGTGCAAAAATCAACGGACAAAGTGGAGTTTCCAAAAGTATCCGTGATAAGAACACCATCGTAACAGGGAGTCCGGCTTTTGATTTCAGCTCAGCCATGCGTGCTCAAGCGATTTTCAGAAAACTCCCAGATTTGGAGAAAAAAATCAAGGAGTTAGAAAATCTCATTGAAATACTGATCAAAGAGAAAGAAGAACTTTCTTCGTAAATATTGATATTCAATAAATTATAGCTAAAGTACTCCTTAAGAAAATGGACTATCTTTGCAGTACCAAAAAAACCTGCAAACGTGAAAGATTTCAATCCTAACCAGCAGCATACACTTCAACAAACTGCGTCAATTTCAGGCACTGGTTTACATACAGGCGCCTTGGTCAATATGTCTCTCAAGCCAGCAGAACCTGGATTCGGTTATCAATTCAAAAGAATAGATCTAGAGGGCCAGCCAACCATTAAGGCGGATTGTGATTTGGTCGTTGAAACAACCAGAGGAACCACACTTGAATCGAATGGAGCAAGAATAAGCACTGTAGAGCATATCCTCGCAGCCCTTGTTGGAATGGGAGTTGACAATTGCCTGATTGAAGTTGATGGACCAG
Organism: Parafilimonas sp.; assembly: GCA_017856455.1. Taxonomy (GTDB): domain Bacteria; phylum Bacteroidota; class Bacteroidia; order Chitinophagales; family Chitinophagaceae; genus Pollutibacter. Next base: position 36,875 of record JAFMEZ010000006.1, on the reverse strand, counting down.
AGATCCCCATCATAGATGGCAGTTCCAAATTTTTTGTTGAAGAAATTGAAAAAGTTGGTGTGTTGGAACAGGATGCACCTAAAGATTGGTACATCATCGATACAAATATTATACACTATGATGAGGAAAGAGGTGTTGAACTAAAAGCAACTCCTGCGGTTGATTACCATATCACCACGCTGATCGATTTCAATAGTGACGTACTTGGAACACAACATGCTTCTTTGAAAAAAATAAGCGATTTCAAAGAACAGATTGCAGCCAGTAGAACATTCTGTTTCCTACATGAGCTAGAGGCCTTACTTGCCAATAACCTCATCAAAGGAGGTGACATCAACAATGCTATTGTTGTTGTGGAAAAACCTCTGACTGATGAAGTGAAGAAAAAATTAGGCACTGCTTTCAAAAACTCCGATTTTGATGTAAATAGCCAAGGATTTTTAAACAATCTTGAGCTCAGGTATACCAATGAGCCAGCAAGACATAAGCTCTTGGATATTGTGGGAGACCTTGCACTGGTTGGATTCCCTTTCAAAGCGCATATCATCGCAAATCGTCCAGGTCATTTTTCAAATGTTGAGCTAGCAAAAAAAATCAAGCAACATATTAAGAAAAATAAGGCGCTCAAGAACATACCCAATTATGATCCGACAATCCCTCCTCTTTACAATTCACAGGATATTGAAAAAAAATTACCGCATAGATATCCCTTTTTATTAGTGGATAAAATCATTGAGTTGTCTGATAATCATATCGTGGGCGTTAAGAATGTTACAGCCAATGAACAATTTTTCCAAGGTCATTTTCCAGGCAACCCGATCATGCCTGGAGTGTTACAAATTGAAGCCCTCGCTCAGGCTGGTGGTATTTTAGCCATCCATTGTCTCCCGCCAGGTGATTATGATACCTATTTCCTGAAAATAGATAACTGCAAATTCAAAATGAAAGTTGTACCTGGAGATACCTTGTTATTGAAACTAGAATTACTAGGACCAATTCGAAGGGGCATTTGTGAAATGATAGGTACTGTTTTCGTTGGAAATAAAATTGCCGCAGAAGCAACACTGATGGCGCAGCTGGTAAAAAGAGAGAATAATTAACCTGCCTAATGATTCACCAACATACTGTAATTCACCCCAATGCTAAAATAGGCAAGAACGTTAGAATTGACGCTTTCACAACCATTGAGGAAGATGTTGTCATTGGAGACAACACATGGATCAGCAGTAATGTACGCATCATGAATGGTGCAAGAATCGGAAATCATTGCCAAATCTTTCATGGAGCAATCATCTCAGCTCCTCCTGCTGATTTAAAATTCAATGGAGAACATACAACTGCAGAAATTGGCGATCATACCATTATCAGAGAATTCGTTTCAATTCACAGGGGTACAAAAGATAAAATGAAAACCATGATAGGCAGTAATTGCTTAATTATGGCGTACTGTCATGTTGCACATGATTGTAAACTCGGAGATCATTGCATCATGAGCAACAGTACTCAATTGGCCGGACATGTCACTTTAGGCAACTATGTAATTGTATCAGGAATGTGTGGTGTAAATCAGTTTGTAAGCATTGGTGATCATGCTTACATAGGAGGATTCACAACTGTAAGAAAAGACGTTCCTCCATTTGTAAGAGCAGGTAATATTCCCACCAATTTTTCAGGGATAAACTCAGTTGGCTTAAGAAGAAGAGGGTATTCTTCTGAAGAGATCAATCAAATCATGGATATCTACCGTGTTGTATATAATAGTAACTTAAATGTTACCCAGGCCCTCAAGAAACTGGAAGAATTACCCGCATCTGATATCAAAGCTCAGATTGTTGATTTTATCAAGGAAAGTAAAAGAGGTATCATAAGAGCAGCTTCTAAAATAAAATCTGATGAAGATACAGGTGACTAAGGCTGGTAAGCGTTTCAATCGTGATTGGATTTTTAGAAACCTTGATTTGAGCTTTTCTAATCTTGAGCGTTATGCCATCACAGGTCACAATGGCTCAGGCAAATCAACCCTTTTGCAATGTATCGCAGGATCAACCATGCTTTCAGAGGGCGAAGTTTCATTTTACCAGAATGAAATTAAAGTGTCTGCAGATGATCATTTTTCCTATGTTTCAATTTGTGCACCATACCTTGAGGTCATAGAGGAAATGACAGCACGAGAATTTCTTCTATATCATGAAGCATTCAAAAAATTCAAACCAGGAGTTTCTGTAGAAGATGTTTTAGATAAAATTGGACTAACAAATCATGCCAACAAACAAATTAGGTATTTCAGCAGTGGCATGAAGCAAAGAATCAAATTGGCACAGGCCTTTTACAGTGAGTCCTCAATCCTTTTATTGGACGAACCTTGTACCAATCTCGATGAACAGGGTATTGCGCTCTATAATACATTGCTTTCGAATGAAACGAAAGACCGCTTAGTGATCATCAGCAGCAATGACAAAACAGAATTTGAAACTTGCTCACAAGTGATCCAATTGGGTGTCTAAAAAAGGACTAATTTTGCGCAAAATCACTCATAATGCGCGACCAATTGGTATTTGACCTGCTTTCCAAAGAATTGAAAAGACAAAGAGAAGGTATTGAGCTTATTGCATCAGAAAATTTCACTTCCCTACAAGTAATGCAGGCAATGGGATCTGTTGCAACCAATAAATATGCTGAGGGATACCCAGGCAAAAGATATTATGGAGGATGCGAAGTAGTTGATGAAATTGAACAATTGGCTATTGATAGATTGAAAAAAGTTTTCAACGCCGCTTGGGCAAACGTTCAACCGCATAGTGGTGCACAGGCAAATACAGCAGTTTTCCTTGCTTGCTTAAAACCAGGTGATAAAATATTGGGATTAGATCTGAGCATGGGCGGACACCTCACACATGGGAGTCCTGCTAACTTTAGCGGAAAAACATATCAGGCCTTTTTCTATGGCGTTGACAAAGAAACTGGATTGGTCAACTATACTCAACTAGAAGAGATTGCAAGAAAAGAAAAGCCCAAAATGATCATATGTGGAGCATCAGCATATAGCAGAGATTGGGATTACACGCGTATAAGAGCGGTTGCTGATGAAATTGGAGCACTGGTATTGGCTGATATTGCGCATCCAGCAGGACTTGTAGCAGCTGGATTATTGAATGATCCTTTTGATCATTGTCATATTATTACTTCTACAACACATAAAACATTAAGAGGACCAAGAGGCGGCGTTATCATGATGCGCAATGATTTTGATAATCCATTTGGCATAAAAGATCCAAAAGGAAACATAAGACCTATGAGTTCTTTATTGGACCTTGCTGTATTTCCTGGAATGCAAGGTGGGCCACTTGAACATGTAATTGCTGCAAAAGCAGTTGCCTTTGGTGAAATTTTGGATCCATCATTCAAAGCTTACCAACAACACGTAAAAGACAATGCACAAAAAATGGCTGCAAGTTTTGTAGCAAAGGGATACCACTTGATCAGTGGCGGAACTGAAAATCATTTGATGTTGATTGATCTTAGGAATAAAAATATCACTGGTAAAAAAGCACAGGAAACCTTAGACAGGGCTCATATCACGCTCAACAAGAACTCTGTTCCATTTGACGATAAGAGTCCATTTGTTACTTCTGGAATCCGAATAGGCGTTCCCGCAATTACTACACGCGGAATGAAATCAGAAAACATGCAAACTGTAGTAGACATGATAGACAAAGTGTTGATGAATGCTGATGATGAACAAATTATTGCTGCCGTAAAAGAAGATGTGAAATCATTTATGCTGCAATTCCCACTTTATCCTGAACTTGGATAATTGATAACCATGATTCAACGTATTCAATCTCTTTGGCTATTGTTAAGTACAACTTGTGCTGCCATCACATGGATTGTTCCAACTTTTGCTGGAGCAGCATCTGATGGGAACATGAAAATTTTCTCTGTTCGTGAAAGCATAGTATTGCTTTTTTTAATTGCATTTATTGCAGCCAGCAGCTTTGTGAACATTTTCTTTTTTCAAAACAGAAAAAGACAAAAGATGGTGATTGGTGCAACTATACTTGCTACGATTGGATTTATTATTGCACAATTTTTAATTGTAAAAGGCTTTAAAACAAATTTTCAAATATCACAAGGCAACTGGGAAATCAGTGCAATACTTCCCATTTTTATTATACTTTTTCAAGTATTTGCTTTTGTAGGCATCAGAAAAGATGAAAAGCTACTTAGCAGTGCAGACCGATTAAGATAAATGATTAATATTCCTCAGAGTATACCCTCTTTAAATTAAGCGATTTAACAGGAGCAACCACCAATGGAAATTTCTCAACTGTAACATTGCTGGCATCCAAGCCAAATCCTCTTTCTTCAGAGAGAGATACCTCTTTTAATATGAAATATAATTTCATCACTACCCTCTCCCAGAATGGTAGTTCATTATCCTGACTCAAGAATTTTTCCATTACAACAAATTCAAAGTCACCAGCAATATTATTTCTAGCTAAGCTTTCATACCGTGATGTAATATTTACTTCCTTGTTGGCAACCATGTCTTCAACAACTTTCCTAAACATCAGATTGATCTTTGGCTGTACTCTAAATCCTAAACTAAACTCTACACGAATCACTTCATTCGGTATAATAGTTTGCACTTCATACTTACAGGTATAAGGATCATCAAGTGTATCTACATGAACAAACCAATAAATGTCGGCTCGTTTTGGCTTTTTGTTTAATATAGAATGGATGATTTTATATTCAATCTCTTTAGGATTATTCGCACTACTCAAGTATACTAGGTGAGTTGCATATTTATTGATGGAATGATCATTGCTAAGTTCCTGAAGAACAGGAAGATAGTTATCCAGTCGCGCAAATTCAACATACCTATTTTTGATTTTTCTTGCCTTGTACCATATATACATGATGATAACAAACAAACCTCCAAGTACAAAAGTCGCAAAACCTCCATGTGGGAACTTTTCAAGATTTGCAATCAAAAAACTAAATTCTATCGTTAAATAAACTACTAAATACAAATAAATCCACCATGCATTTACTCTATGTAAAACGAGATAATTTGCAAAAAGTATTGAAGTCGCAAACATGCATAAAGTAATTGCCAATCCATATGCGGCTTCCATGTTGCTTGAGCTTTTAAAATAAAAAACAATAAAGCAACATCCTAAGTATAATAAAGTATTGATTGCAGGGATGAAGAGTTGCCCTCTTTCTTCTGTTGGATAATTGATCCTAAATTTTGGCCACAGATTGAGTCGCATTGCTACACTCACAAGTGTGAATGATCCGCTTATCATAGCCTGACTGGCAACAACTGCTGCCATGGTCGCAATGATAATACCAATGAGCAAAAACGCATCAGGCATCATTGCATAAAAAGGATTCCTTAAAAGTTGTGCTTCTGGATGGGCTGCGGCAAACGCAGCGTTTTTCAGTAATCCTGCATTTGCAAATAATTTACCTTTTTCACTCAGCAAATATGCACCTTGACCAAGGTAATTGAGAATCAGAGCAGTTTTTACCCATATCCAAGTAATTCTAATATTTCGTTTCCCGCAATGCCCTAAATCTGAATACAAAGCCTCAGCACCTGTTGTGCACAAGAATACTGCTCCTAAGAGCCAAAAACCGCCAGGATAATTTATTAAAAGTTTTATGGCAAAAGCTGGATTAAAAGCACTCAAAACATGCCAGTTGCCAAACATGTTATAGATACCAATGACAGCTAACATCGCAAACCATATGAACATGACAGGTCCAAATAATTTACCTATTGACGCAGTTCCAAATTGCTGCAAAAAGAAAAGAGCAGTTAATATACCCAAAACGATAAAAACTATTTGCATTTCAGTTATACCTGAAAATTTTGGCAACTGGGTAAGTCCTTCTATTGCAGATGTTACAGAAATCGGGGGAGTTATGATGCCCTCTGAGAGCAGTGCAGCTCCACCGATCATTGCAGGTACAATGAGCCACTTTTTCCTCCTCCTTACCAATGTATAAAGAGAAAAGATCCCACCTTCCCCCCTGTTATCAGCACGAAGGGTTAAGATGACATATTTCACAGTGGTTTGTAATGTTAACGTCCATATGATACAGGATATTCCTCCTAAAATCAGCTCATCACTGATGACTCTTCCATTGATAATAGCACTAAATACGTAGAGAGGAGAAGTTCCAATGTCGCCGTAAATGATTCCAAGCGCAATAAGTAATCCAGCTGCGGTTACTTTGTTTAATTGTTTACTCACAATGAAGTTGGGTTAAATGCCAATGGCCGAACAAAGTTATATGTATTCTGTATTGAATTTAAAAATGGTTAAAAAAATAATAAAAATCATCTGTCAGGCTTACCCGCATGATTTTTCCAAGTCTTATGAATCTGTTTGCATTGCATCACCTAATTTTATGACGTATGAAAAATATTAAATACATCGGAGGTATACTACTGGTAATAATCGCCTTCAGCCATTTGGCCCAAGCACAGAAAATTGACTACTCCCTGGTAGACAGAGAAGATGTCAGAGATATGAGCTTTGAAATTCTTGGGAAACTCAATAACAACATCATAATATATAAGAATTACAGAAACCGACATGCCATTTCCCTGTATGATAATGACATGCAACAAAAAAGCAGGGTGGACCTGAGCTTTCTTCCAGAAAAAATCATCAACGTCGACTTTATAACCTACAACGATTTCGCATACATGATCTACCAACACCAAAAAAGAAATTCCATTTTCTGTAGCATGGTGAAGATAAATGGGGATGGGAAAATCATGACAGATCCGATTGATCTTGATACAACACAAATCACTGGCAATAATGAAAACAAAGTTTATTCACTTGTCAACAGCGATGACAAGAAAAAGATCATGCTTTTTAAAATTAAAAGAGACAGTGAACGAGATTACTTCTTCACAACAATGCTATATGACCAGCAATTGACCCTACTGAAAAAAAGCAAATTTGAAATTTTATCGCCTGACCGCGATGTTGTATTCACAGATTTTGTTTTAGATAATGAGGGAGATTTTGCATTTGGAAAATGTACAAGAATAGGAAGCAGAGACTATATCAACAAAGTAGAAGTTGTTTTAAAAAATTCCCTTTCAGATGAAGTTCTTGTTCAAAGGATTCCACTTAATGATCTTACCCTTGATGAATTGAAAATAAAATTTGACAACAGCAATAAAAGGCTGCTGTTGGCCTCCTTCTTTTATAAACAAAGAAGAGGAAACATTGAGGGAATATATTCTTTGGTGATGGATAAAAACAAAAATGAAACAATAAAACCAAAGCAATATTTCTTCAACGACAGCCTTAGGCTAGAAGCAAAATCAGAAAACAGTTCTGTCAAAACAGCCTTCAATGACCAATTTATTCGACAGGTTGTACCTACTCAAAACGGAGGATTCGCTGTATTCACTGAATCCTTCTATTCAAGTTCCAGAAATAATCCCTGGAATAGATTCGATTATTTATACGGACCCGGTTTATTCATGTCGCCTTTCTATAATCCTTTCTATTTTACTCCAATGAACAGATTCTCCCCCTATGGATGGTACGACCCATTCAATAGATTTGGTATGCAAAACAATCAAACGAGGTATGTTTCTGAAAATATTGTGACTTTTTTCTTTGATGAAAACGGCAACCTGAAGTGGAGCAATGCCATCAGAAAAAGTCAGTTTGACGATAATACCGATTCATATTTGGGATACCAACTTTTCAATACAGGTAGTGAAATCAGATTTTTATTCAACCAAAAAGAAAAAAGAGAGCAACTGCTGAACAGTGCTTCTGTAGATGCCGAGGGGAAAGTAAAACGACAACCAACGCTCAAAAATCTTAATAGAGATTATGATTTTATGCCCAAATATGGCAAACAAATAAGTTTAAGACAAATCATAATGCCTTGCATGTACAAGAACTATATTTGCTTCGCAAAAATTGAATATTAAACAACGTGTTAGGCATTTTTAGGAATAATAACCCCCTGGCCATTATACTCTTATTTATTTTGGGTTATGCATCGATTTTTTTGAAACCCGATCCTTTATTCCAAAACACAATAATTGAAAATGGCATTTTAGCGGATGTTCTGATGAATATATTGAGACCGCTCGAAAAAAATCCATCAACTTCCATAAAAATAATTTCATACACATTATTGATGGCAGAGGCGTTCTATCTCAATAAAATATCACGTGATTATAAACTTCTTGAAAAAGGAACATTTATCGTAGCAATGGCCTTTTTGCTAATGAATTTTTTAATCCCAACAAAGATTAGCCTGTTCATGTTACTCATCAACGGATTACTTCTGTTGGTTTTCAGTGCATTTATCGCGATGTATAAAAAATCCAACCCATTAAATGATCTTTTGATTGCTGGATTTATTACTGCATCAATATCCGCTGTGATCAATAATTATTTTATTCTGTATTTATGGCTAACTGTTGCATTACTCATTATGAGACCTACTTCTTTACGTGAATGGAGTGTGCTAAACATCGGATTTATACTCCCCTTCTATTTTTTAATCAGTGTGCTGTACCTGACAGACAAACTATCCTTTGATGCTATACTTCATTTTAATAAGCCTGAATTTGCAATCCCAAAATTTGCAACCATTCAGTCAATCAAATTGATCATTTTGATTATTCTCCCATTGATCGGACTCTCAGCAGGCGCTGGTCAAATCAATAAAATGGTTCTTCAAAATCGAAAAGCTTACATCATCATGTTTGCACTCTTTTTGGGTGCAGTCATTATTAATCTCCTTAACATAAACAACATTGGAGAATACGCATATCTGCTGTTACTGCCTTCAACCATCCTCCTCTCACCATTTTTTCAGTCATTCAAGAAGGATTTTATCCCCAATTTGGTGCTAATTGTGCTCATTGTTTTGTCATACATACGTTAAATCAACAAATACAAAAAAGGGATACAGATAAAGACGTTAATTTTGTGAAAATAGCTTTTCATGAAATTCGGTGTAATTGTATTTCCAGGGTCAAATTGCGACCAAGACATGATCAATGCCCTGAGAAATGACCTGGGACAAGAAGTAGTTGAATTATGGCATAAGGACAATGACCTAAGCATGTTCACAGAGGAAGATTGTATTGTCTTGCCAGGTGGGTTCTCCTACGGGGATTACCTCCGCTGCGGTGCCATCGCCAGATTCAGTCCAATGATGCAAGAAACCATCAAATTTGCAGAAAAAGGCGGAAAGGTTTTTGGGGTATGCAATGGCTTTCAAATTCTTTGTGAAGCAGGCCTTTTACCAGGTGTACTTTTAAAAAATGCAAACCAGCAATTCATTTGTAAGAACGTTTACATTATCGGCGACGAGAAGAAAGCATTGAAAATTCCAATTGCACATGGTGAAGGCAGATTTCAAGCCGACAAAAAAACATTGGAGCAAATTCAACAAAATAATCAAATCATTTATCAATATTGCGATGAAAATGGTGTGATCAATGAAGAAAGCAATCCAAATGGTACGCTTCTAAATATTGCTGGCATCTGCAATCAAGATAGAACCGTTTTTGGTATGATGCCCCATCCAGAAAGGGCATGCTCAAGTAAACTCAGCAACCAGGACGGTAAAACTGTATTCAACAGTTTATTCCTGCAAACCGTTTCATCAAACCTTTTAGCTTAACACCTATGCGTTCAACTATAGTATCATTTCTAGTATTGCTCACATTTTCAGCATCTGCACAAATGGGTTCTGCCAAACAAGTGAGTTGGACATACACATCGAAAAAAATTGCTGATAAAACATATGAACTGCAAATCACTGCCTCTATTTCAGGCAACTACCATTTATATGCCATGAAAGCTGGTGTTGACGGACCCGTTCCAACAACATTTACTCTAACACCAAATCCACTGTTGACTTACGAAGGCGCAATGCTTGAAAAAGGAAAGAGAATAACAAAACGCGAAGAAGCATGGGATGGAAATGTTAACTTCTATGAAAAGACTGTAACCTTTGTTCAAAAAGTAAAGGCAAAAACAAATGCCAAAACCAACGTAAATGGCAAAGTTGAATTCATGGTATGCAATGACGACATGTGCCTCCCACCATCTGAAATCACTTTTAAAATTCCAGTAGGCGGATAAATTTCTCGCTATGAAAATAAAAGCATTGCTGTTTGCTTTCTTGTCGATTTTTTTTCTGCTTACGAATGGACAAGAAAATCTCTCACCCATTCAATGGAAAGGAAGTACAAAACGAATTGAAAAAAACCAATATTCCATTCTCCTGAAAGCTAGCAATCCCGATGCTTGGGACCTATACGCTCCCGATATCAATTTTGAAGGTATTCTTGCTGCACAAATTATTCTGCCCGACTCCACAATCAAGGTCATATCTCCACTAAAATCCATTTCAAAAGGAAATAAAATTAAAAGCAAAGTATTTGTTGGTTCAGTATTTGAAGTAACCAATGATGATGCTGAATGGACCACCAGTATTGAATTTCCTGGAAATATTCCAGCCAGCCTGCAATTACAGCTTCAATACACCTACGGAAAAAATGAAGAATTTTTTCCAGGAGAAACAGCAACCCTAGATATAACATTTGAAGGTGGCATATCTAGTAAACAAACCCTTAAAATTGAACAACTTGATATTGAAAACCCAATCTCTAATTGCGGTTCAACAACTGAAGCCAAAGAAGAGGAATCTGGATTGATGAAAATTTTTCTATTGGGATTCTTAGGTGGATTGTTTGCGTTGTTAACCCCATGTGTATTCCCAATGGTACCCCTTACAGTATCTTTTTTTACAAAACATGGTAACAATAAAAAGAAAGGCAAAAGACTTGCCATCATGTATGGCTTTTTTATTTTCCTGATCTATATATCATTTTCATTGCCTTTCCATCTGGCAGGAAATATCAATCCCTCAGTCTATAATGATATTTCTACCAATGTATACTTGAATACAGCATTCTTTTTCATATTCATCTTTTTCGCCTTTTCATTTTTTGGATATTATGAAATCACACTTCCAGGTGGACTAGCCAATTCTGCAAATGCAAAACAAGGATCAGATGCATTGGGTGTATTCTTCATGGCACTCACCCTCACTATTGTATCATTCTCTTGCACAGGTCCAATTTTAGGCACATTACTGGTTGGTACAGCTACAGCAGGTGCATGGCCATTAACAGCAGGCCTGGCAGGATTTGGGGCAGCACTAGGACTGCCTTTTGCATTGTTTGCACTATTCCCTCAATGGCTAAATTCTCTGCCGAAAAGTGGTGGATGGTTGAATACCGTAAAAGTAGTGCTGGGTTTTATTGAATTGGCACTGGCATTAAAATTCATTTCAAATGCTGATCTGGTCGCACACTGGTCAATCATCAAAAGAGAAATATTTTTTGGAATTTGGATCATTATTTTCTTTGGACTATTCCTTTACTTGATGGGGTGGATCAAATTTCCACATGACAGTAAAGATGAAAAAGTTGCCCCATTGCGTAAGATACTTGCCATAGCTGTACTTCTATTTACGCTTTACCTTGTACCGGGAATTACCAATACAAAATATGCAAACATATCATTGATCAGCGGCTTCCCCCCTCCTGTATGCTATAGCATATACAATGAACCTGTCAATTGTGACGAACCATTAAAAGACTATAACGAGGCACTACAATTGGCAAAAGAAAAGAACAAACCCATTTTAATTGATTTTACCGGTTGGGCTTGCGTAAACTGCAGAAAAATGGAGGAAAACGTTTGGACCCAACAAGAAGTCAAAGCATTGATGGAACAATATATATTGGTGTCATTGTATGTAGACGACAAAGAAACACTTCCAATTGATCAGCAACAAGCTTATAAAACTTCAAATGGAACTGTAGTAAATATCAAAACAGTTGGTAATAAGTGGAGCCTGTTTCAAACCGAAAATTTCAATGCAACTTCTCAACCCTGGTATGTTGCCATTTCTCCAGATGAAAAACTACTGACTAAACCAATTGGATATACTCCAAATCCAACTGAATTTGCAAATTGGCTGTCCTGCGGGCTGAATGGAATGAAACAAATTAAGCAACCGCAGCAGGTACCTCAGCAATAAGTCGACGTAGATTAATCAAAGCATATCTCATTCTTCCCAATGCAGTATTGATGCTACAATCTGTCTTCTCAGCAATTTCCTTGAAGCTAAGGTTTGCAAAATGTCTCATAACAATCACTTCGCGTTGATCTTCAGGCAATTTATTCAACAAACCTTGAATATCTGAGGCACGTTGTAACTTGATGATGCTTGTTTCTGCATTGTCATTGGTAAACAATGAAGATTCAAACATCTCACCATGATCACCAACACTTAATGATGGATTCTTTTTGACCTTTCTAAAATGGTCAATGCATTGATTATGTGCAATCCTAAGTACCCAAGGAAGAAACTTTCCCTCCTCATTGTATTGGCCTGCCTTTATAGTATCAATAACCTTAATAAAAACATCTTGAAAAATATCATCAGCAAGACTTCTATCCCTAACCATCATTACAATAGAAGTAAAGATCTTATCCTTATGCCTGTTTAACAGCATTTCAAATGATCTTGTATTTCCACCCTGGAATTCGTTGATCAATTGCTGGTCGTTTTGAGTTGTTGCTGTTATCATAAAATGCTTTTAAAACAGTGAAATGATTGCATTGACAACCCAAAACTATATTCAACATCCTGCCATAAGAAATTATAAAGGGTCTTATTTTTTGAATTACGTAAATAGATGTACGTGCTTTAAGCATTAAATTGTCAATGTAGTGTTAATGCCTACGTGAAAATACGCAGTCCATTCCTGCCGCTTTCGTAATATATTTGCAATTCAATATGACCAAACCCGCTCCAGCAAAGGAAAAAAAAGCAAATCAAAGAAATCTTTCATCGAAAGATGCAATCTATATTCAGGGAGCACGTATGCACAATCTACGGAACGTGTACGTAGAAATACCTAGAAATAAACTCACTGTTGTTACGGGAGTTTCAGGGTCTGGAAAGTCCTCTTTGACCATTGATACTCTTTTTGCAGAGGGTCAACGCAGATATGCGGAAAGTTTAAGTGCATATGCCAGACAGTTTCTCATGAGAATGGACAAGCCAGATGTTGATCAGATCAGTGGACTATGCCCGGCTGTTGCAATAGAGCAAAAAGTAGTAACGAGAACACCTAGATCTACTGTTGGAAGCATGACAGAAATCTATGAATTCCTTAGGCTACTATTTGCTAGAATTGGTAAAACTATTTCACCAGTATCTGGCAAAGAAGTTAGGAAGGATGATGTAAGTGATGTACTAAATAAAATCAGATCATTCAAAACTGGCGACAAGTTTTATATTCTCTCACCGCTACATTTTTCCAAACACCGAAAAATCAATGAGGAATTAAATATTCTTATTCAAAAAGGATTTTCACGGCTCTATGATCACTCAAACAAAAAAATACTTTCAATTGATGAATTGATTGAAGATAAAAAATGGGTAAATCATCCAGATGTATATCTATTGATCGATCGATTGGTTGCCAAAAAATTTGACGAGGACGAAGAAAACAGATTGGCAGATTCAATCTCATTGGCTTTTTATGAAGGAGAGGGATTTTTAAGCATTATCAAAAATGAGGAGACAAAAATTTCATTCTCCAATAAATTTGAACTCGACGGTATACTTTTTGAAGAACCCGTCCCAAATTTATTTTCATTCAACAACCCATTTGGTGCTTGTCCGGTTTGCGAGGGATACTCCCAAATATTAGGAATTGATAAAGACCTAGTCATTCCAAATCATAGACTTAGCGTTTTTGATGGGGTAGTTGCTCCATGGAAGGGAGATAAACTGAATTGGTGGAGAGAACAATTTATCAAAGGTGCAAAATCAATTTCCTTCCCTGTTCATAAACCTTATGCTGAATTAACAAATCAACAAAAAGAAACATTATGGAATGGGCATGAACAAGCTTATGGTATTCATGATTTCTTTAAAGATGTTGAGCAGAATTTATATAAAGTACAATTCAGGGTACTGCTATCCAGATATAGAGGTAGAACTACATGCAACAGCTGTAATGGGTACAGGTTAAGAAAAGAAGCCCTATATGTAAAAGTCAATGGGTTACATATTGGCGAACTCTGTAAAATGCCTATCAGAGATGTAGCAGTTTGGTTTCAACAAATAGAATTGACTGCTCATGAGGCAATTATTGCAAAAAGAATTTTAATTGAAATCAATCAGCGCCTTGAAACAATGTTGGATGTGGGATTGGGATACCTTACACTTGATCGCCTGGCCAATAGCTTGAGTGGTGGAGAAAGTCAGCGTATTCAATTGACAAGATGCTTAGGCAGTAACTTAACCAATTCATTATACATATTGGATGAACCATCCATTGGTTTACACAGTAGAGATACAGAAAGATTAATTAAAGTTTTAAAAAAACTACGCGATCTTGGAAATACTGTTGTGGTTGTTGAACATGATGAGGGTATGATGCGATCAGCAGATCATATCATTGATATGGGTCCACTTGCAAGTCACCTTGGTGGCGAAGTAGTTGCATCTGGCAATATCAATCAAATTCTTAAATCAAATAAAAGCCTCACTGCAAAATACCTTCACGGAACATTAAAAATACTTGTGCCAACAACTACAAGAAAACCAAAAAATTTTATCCGTATGGAAGGTGCACAAGAAAACAACCTGAAAAATATCAATGTGCAATTTCCACTTGAAGTCTTTACCGTGATAAGTGGTGTAAGTGGAAGTGGAAAAACTACTCTGATTAAAAAGATTTTATTCCCAGCAATGGAAAAACACCTGACGGGTACATCTTCTGAAAAAGTTGGTGCTCATCAAAAGCTTTCAGGTGATTTGGATATGATTCAGCATGTTGAAATGGTTGATCAAAATCCAATTGGAAAATCTTCCCGCAGCAATCCGGTCACTTATATAAAAGCATGGGACAGCGTCAGGGATCTTTACTCATCACAACCCTTAAGTAAAATAAGAGGATATCAACCCAAACATTTTTCTTTTAATGTGGATGGAGGAAGATGTGATAGTTGCAAAGGAGAAGGAGAACAACTAGTTGAAATGCAGTTTCTGGCCGATGTGCATTTAACTTGTGAGAGTTGTAACGGTAAACGTTTCAAGGAAGATGTATTGGAGGTAATTTATAAAAACAAAAACATCCATGAGGTATTGGAATTGAGTGTGGATGAGGCAATTGAGTTTTTCTCAGACCATAAAGAGACAGTACTTAAGTTAAAGCCATTGAGTGAAGTTGGATTGGGATATGTTAAACTCGGACAATCCAGCAATACGCTTTCTGGAGGAGAAGCACAACGTGTAAAACTAGCCAGCTTCCTCGGAAAAGGAAAGGGACACCAGGAAAAAATATTATTCATATTTGATGAACCAACTACTGGGTTACATTTCCATGATATCAATAAATTACTGATGTCTTTCAACGCACTGATCGAACAAGGGCATACCATTATTGTCATTGAACATAATACTGATGTAATTAAGTCAGCTGATTGGTTGATAGAATTGGGACCAGAAGCGGGTGACGAAGGAGGTGATATTGTATATGAAGGTGTTCCTAACGGTATCAAAAAAGTAAAAGCAAGCAGAACGGCACCATTTCTTTGAATATTCGGATCGCCAATTGGCTTTTTTTCGTAAATTACTTATCCGATTAAAACCCACCATATGAATCAATCAAGAAGAATTTTTATCCGCAATGCCGCACTGGCTGCTGCGGGATCTACATTGTTTTCAAACACATTATTTGCAGAAAATGCAAAGAAAGGTCAATTGACAGGTATTCAACTTTATTCCATCAGAGCTGAAATGAGCAAAGATCCTTTGAACACATTGAAGGCGCTTGCTGGAATGGGTTACAAACATGTCGAACATGCCAACTATGTTAATAGAAAATTTTATGGTTGGACTGCCGCTGAGTTTAAAAAAGTATTAGATGACTTGGGCATGAAAATGCCAAGCGGACACACTGTTTTAAGCTCAAAACATTGGGATGATTCTAAAAAAGATTTCACCGATGCTTGGAAATATACCGTTGAAGATGCTGCGACAGTTGGACAAATGTTTGTTATCAGTCCTTCTATGGAAACTACAACCA
Organism: Parafilimonas sp.; assembly: GCA_017856455.1. Lineage (GTDB taxonomy): Bacteria > Bacteroidota > Bacteroidia > Chitinophagales > Chitinophagaceae > Pollutibacter. The sequence continues at coordinate 20,677 of JAFMEZ010000006.1, read as the reverse complement.
GAAGGGATGCAAATGCATTGAGAGCATTCATGAATGTTTTCAACAAGTCTGGTGAACTTTGCAATAAATATGGAATGAAATTTGGATATCATAACCACGATTTTGAATTCAGCGAAAAGCTCGAGGGCAAGACACTTTATGATATTATCTTGGGTGAAACTGATCCAAAATTGGTTATGCAACAATTGGATATTGGAAACATGATCAATGGTGGAGCAAAAGCGCTTGATATTATGCAGAAGTACCCAGGTAGGTTTGAATCTATGCATGTGAAAGATGAAGTCCTTTCAAATAGTGGTCATGAAAAATACGAATCAACCATTTTAGGTGTTGGTATCGTTCCCGTGAAAGAAATCATCGATCTTGGTAAAAAATGGGGAACCAAACATTTTATCATTGAACAAGAATCATATCAGGGTAAACAACCGCTTGATTGTATGAAAGAAGATCTGGCCATCATGAAAAAATGGGGCTACTAAAAAAATAAAAAAACCGGATGATGATCATCCGGTTTTTTTATGTGTTATGATTTCCCCATCCACAATGCCCCTCCTATACTATTGGCAGAAGAACCGGTTACACTGCTCAACACATTGAACTCCTCTCGCCACCGTAAAATACCCAGCAATGCCATAATTATCGCTTCTTTGAATTCAACCATTTGGCGATCAGGCACTTCAACATAAATATTCAGTGGATTCAAGTGTACATTCAACCGCTCTACTAAAAAAGCATTTAATGCTCCCCCTCCTGTAACCATTATTTTTTCGCTTACTGGGGAAAAACCTCTTTTCCGGTTGATCTGCTGTACTGCTTCACAAACCTGCATTGCAATGTGTTCAACATATGTACAAAGTGCGTCTTGGGGTTTCAATTGAAATGTTTTTATGAGTGGCACAATAACATCAGTACCAAACTCATTGGCCAAAGACTTTGGAAAAGTTTGCCAATAATATTCTTGTGCATTGAGTTGATCAAGCAAGCTTTCCATAATATTTCCCTTTCGAGCATTTTCACCAAATTCATCATATGCTTTACCAAGATCCTGAGACAAAATATTCATTACGCGATTAGCAGGACATACATCAAATGCATCGTAAGCATGCTCACTTTTAAATGAAATATTTGCAATACCTCCAATATTCAAAAAATACTTAAAATCAGGATACAATAAATTTTCGCCCATTGGAACAATGGGTGCGCCTTGTCCACCCATCGCCACATCCATTGTTCGCAGATCACTCACAACAGGTAGCATCGTTTCTGCTGCAATGAATGCCCCATTCCCAATTTGAGTTGTATAATAAGGAGGGTGATGAAACACTGTATGGCCATGTGAGACAACCAATCCAACTTTATAATCAAGCTGGTGATTTGCTATAAATGCATTCACCTGCTTTCCTATGTACTTCCCATAAAATGCATCAAGCGATGCAAGCTCTCTTGCACTAAGTTCAGGTGCTTTTTGTAGCTTTTCATACAAATCGGTATCATAGGGGACGCAAGAAGTATTCAATACTTGATAATTCCATTTACCCCCTTTTTCCTCAATTTCAACAAATACAATATCTAGTCCGTCTAATGAACTTCCACTCATTAATCCGATTACCTTGTAAACCATGTTATTTTTCTACATTTGTGGTATCTCCGAAATTAAACATTTATGGTAATTAATATCAGCGAACAGCACTCACTTGTGAATAATTGGATCAATGAAATGAGGGATATCAATGTGCAGGGTGATAGAATGAGATTTAGAAGAAATATAGAAAGAATTGGTGAAGTAATCGCATATGAAATCAGTAAAAAACTCCCTTGGATTGAGATAGATATCACTACCCCTCTGGGAATTGCCAAATCCAAATCATTAGCTACACAACCCGTATTAGCAACCATATTAAGAGCGGGACTCCCGTTGCATCAGGGTATGTTGAATTATTTTGATAAAGCTGATAATGCTTTTATTGCAGCGTATAGAAAACACCATCGTGATGGAAGCTTTGAAATCAGTCTGGAATATTTATCGTCCCCATCACTGGATGGAAGAACATTGATATTATGCGACCCAATGCTTGCAACTGGAGCATCATTGGTAAAAACGATTCAATTTTTAAAACAACAAGGAAATATCGCAGCTATCCATGTTGCGTCTGTTATTGCATGCACTGAGGGCATTGATTTTTTAAGACGTCATGAACCTAATATTACCATTTGGTGCGGTGACATTGATGATGAACTTACTGCCAAAGGTTATATCGTACCCGGATTAGGTGATGCAGGTGATCTTGCATTTGGAGAAAAAACTCAATCCTAAATGATTCTATAAATGTATCGCAAATGGCACTAGGTAATAGATTGCCAACACGATCAGAATAATGGATATCAGGTTCATCACAAACCCTGCTTTTACCATTTCTGAAATCTTTATGTGACCACTGGAAAAGACAATGGCATTAGGTGGAGTTCCCATCGGCAACATTGATGCACAACTTGCAGCTAAAGCCATAGGCATACCAAATAAAAATGGATTAACATGCATGATCTCAGCAAGCACTGTTACAACTGGAGCAAATACGATTACTTGTGCAACATTACTCATCACTTCACTTAGAAAAATGGAAATCACTGTTACCAAAATGATCATCCATAATATAGACGAAGTTGCACTCTGTGACATTCCATTTCCAATCATTTGAATGATACCCGACTTTTCTAATGCTCCTGCCAAAGTTATGCCTCCACCAAAGAGCAATAAAATACCCCAAGCCATTTTTTGTGTATCATTCCAAACCAATAACTTTTCATTTCGTGCCTCCGCAGTTCCTGATGGCACAATAAACATCATCAATGCCCCAAAAATTGCAATCATACTATCATCCAATTTAACAATGTTAAGTTGATTGATTAGACTCCTGGTTATCCATAGAAAGGCAGTCAGTAAGAATACAACCATGACTCTTTTTTCTGGCTTTGACATGGGTCCGAGATCCCTCAAGTCCCTTTGAATCATTTCTTCAAAAGCATGATTTTTTTTTATGCGATTTGGAAAAACAAAAATCAATACCACATATAACAATAAAAGCAAAATGATTGAAACAGGCATTGCAACTACCATCCAATCAAAAAATGAAATATCAACCAAGTATTTTTTACTGATATAGGATGCATATGCAACATTAGGGGGAGTACCAATAATGGTTGCAATGCCACCAAAATTGGATGCATAAGCAATGGCAATCATCATGGTTAAGGCAAAGTTCTTTTTTGATTGCTGTTGTTCATTCATATCGATGACTACGGCAATTACTGAAATTGCAATTGGATACATCATCATGGTAGTGGCTGTGTTGCTCAACCACATACTGATAAATCCGGTCGAGATAATAAAACCTAATAATATTTTATTCCCGCTTGTTCCTGTCAATGAAACGATTTTCAAAGCAATTCTTTTATGCAATCCCCATTTTTCAATACCCATACCAATTATAAATCCTCCCATAAAAAGATAAATCACCTCGTTGGCGTATGGTGCTGCTGTCTCTGAAAAACTTGAAATTCCCATTAATGGAAAAAATAACAATGGAAGCAATGCCACTACTGGCATAGGTAACGCTTCAGTTATCCACCAGCATATCATCAAAGCTGCAACAGCCAAAACTTTATTTGCCATTGGCGCCATACCAAATGGATTCACAATCAACACCATTGAAAACATTATCAGTCCTAGAGCCATTTTGAACAATTCAATACGACTTCTAAATTTCGTTTTCAGCGTTTGAACCTCTTCCATTGCTTAGCATTTGATTAAAGTTAACGCTTTAGAATCTCAGTTTGAAAAGGCAGATTCGACATTAATCAGTATTTTGCCCTTCGTCATTTATGCTGAAAGACTTCATCATAGCTATTCAAGCATACTTTAAAGCACATGAGCTGATAAAGGCACATAAACTTTGGAAATGGATTATTGTGCCCGGAATCATATATGCTATACTTTTTGCCTTCAGTATGTATTTCTTCTCAAAATCTGTTAATGAAGTGATCAACTGGCTGAATGTCGAAACGGGACTCCAAAAATGGCTAGATACATTAGACCAAAGCTGGATTGGTTTTCTATTCACAGTTGGTGGAATTATTATTTGGATTCTTTTAATGCTGCTTTATTTTTCATTGTTCAAATATATCTGGCTGATTCTTGGTGCACCTATACTTACCTACCTTACACAAAGAACTATTTCAATTCTTGAGCATTCACCAATGCCCAACACTCCTCAACATTATTTCGAATTAATGATGGATGGAATTAAAATGGCGATCAGAAATACTTTGTGGCAAACGATATACATTATTGCTATTATTTTCATTTCACTACTCCCCTTATTTGGCTGGGTTACTCCTTTATTATCAGGACTTGTGGAATGTTATTTCTATGGATTTTCAATGCTGAATTACTCCTTTGATAAATTCAATACAAGCAGTTTTAACAGCTCAACGTATATCAATCAGCATAGGGGACTTGCGATTGGGAATGGGATAGTTTTCTATTTGATGCATAGTTTCATTCTGATTGGATGGGTATTTGCTCCAACCTATGCAGTTATTGCTGCAACGATTACCATGCATGATATGAAAAAAAGAAGTAAATGAGCAGTTCAAAAATCATTCTCATACCTATCCCTATTGCTGAAGAAGCAACTGAAACGCTTCCGAATTATATCATTGAACACATCAATCAATGTGAGGTATTTTTTGTAGAAAATCTTAGAACAGCAAGAAGAGCATTCAGAAAAATCGATCCAAAATTTAATATCGATAGCAAAGAATGGCATGAAATTGGAAAGAAAGAAGATGATTTGATCAGTATTTTTTCCAAAAATATCAAAGCAGGCAAAATCATTGGCATTGCCAGTGAATCTGGGTGTCCGGGTGTAGCGGACCCTGGACATATCCTTGTATCCATTGCTCAAAAAAATAATATCTTGGTAAAACCACTCGTAGGACCAAGCAGTATCTTACTCACCTTAATGGCCAGTGGTATGAACGGACAGGCATTCGCATTCAATGGCTATTTACCCGTGAACGAAACAGAAAGAGCAAAACAAATCAAAGCGCTTGAATCAAAGGTGCTTAAAGAGAACGCAACACAACTGTTCATTGAAACACCATATAGAAACAATCAAGTCTTTCAATCTCTTCTAAAAAACTTACAGAACGACACATCGATATGTATTGGATACCATGTCAGTTCTAAAGAAGAATGGATCAAAACAAAAACTGTTGGAGATTGGAAAAAAATTAATCAGGAAATTCCCAAACAACCAACCCTCTTTGCCATTGGGAAATTATAACCCGTATTGTGCTACCAAATAAACCATTGCAGTCATTACAACAGCTCCAAGGTTTAATTCTCTCTCACTAACAGCTTCAAACACATCTGTTTTTGCATGATGCAAATCCATATATCGTTGAGAATCTGGATTGAGTCCAATCAATGCTGTTCCCAAACTGCGCAATGGACCAATATCGGCACCACCTCCACCTCTTTTGAATTCCAATGCACCGTAAGGAACAAATAAAGGTTGCCATTTTTCTATAATAGCAGACTGAGATAAACTTGCAGTATAACCAAATCCTCTTGGAGTAAACCCTCCTGCATCGCTCTCTAAGCCCATGATAAATTTCTTGTTCTCTTTTTTGGCAACTTCAGCATATTGCGTTCCGCCACGCAAACCATTCTCCTCATTCATGAACATTACTGCACGAATGGTACGCTTCGGACGAATACCCAATGACTTTAGTGATCTGATTACCTCTATACTTTGAACACAGCCTGTGCCATCATCGTGTGCACCTTCTGCTAAATCCCAACTATCCAAATGTCCACCTACAGTGATAATTTCATCTGGAAGTTCAGCTCCTCTTAATTCTCCAATCACATTGAAAGATTCAACATCCTCCAACATCTGGCAATTTGTTTTGAAATAAATAGATTTTACTTTTTGAGCAGCGATAAGATTACTCAATTCAACTGCTCCATTCGTACTGATGGCAACGGCAGGAATTTTTGGTTTGCCCTCTTCGTATCGCGTAGCACCTGTATGAGGATTATCATCCAGCACAGGCGAAAGTGTTCTAACGATGACGCCAATAGCGCCTAAAGCTGCAGCACGACTAGGACCAGCACCGCGATATACTCCTGCATCTCCATATGCTTGGAAAGTATTGATATATCTGGGATCCATGCGGTAATTATAAAATACTATCTTCCCTCTTACCTTGTCTGCACCTAATGCCTCTAGCTCCTTGAAATTTTTTACTTCAACCACTTCTGCTGTGATTCCTTTAGCAGGTGTACCAACCGCATTACCCAAGGCAACGATGTTGAGATTGATTTTTTTACCATCAGTAAGTGTTGCGTTTCCAACTTCTTTATCGCCACGTACCCAATGAGGGACCATACAAGACTGAAGATAAACAGTATCGGCACCAGCCTCTCTTAACATTCTCGCGGTTTGCTCCACTGCTAAAGCAGCACCTGCTGATCCTGACAATCTGGGTCCAACGCGCTTACACAAATACTTAAGATTACTATATGCGGTTCCGTTCATGAAGATTTCATCAGAAATCTTTTTAATCATCAACGAATCATTCGATTGTGCATTACCATTGAAAATGAACAACATGAGTAAAGCGAGAAATGTAAAAACCCTTTTCATTTAATATGATTTAATAATCTAAGCTAACCAATTTTGACATTATTCAATAGCTGCTATTTGAATCTTATCTATTAATGGTACCTTCACCAAAGATTTGTATCTCATGAATATTGGAATTGTTTGTTATCCAACTTTTGGCGGAAGCGGTGTGTTGGCCACAGAACTTGGTAAGGCTTTGGCAGACAAGGGCTATGGTATTCACTTTATCACCTATCAGCAGCCAGTAAGGCTAACAGGTTTCAATGCCAATATTTTTTATCATGAAGTAAGGGTTCCCGCCTACCCTTTGTTCGACTTTCCGCCATATGAGACTGCTCTTGCCAGCACGATGGTGGATGTAGTAAAAAATAATAATGTTGATTTGCTGCATGTTCACTATGCCATCCCTCATGCCTCTGCAGCATTCATGGCAAAACAAATTCTTGCTGAAGAAAATATTCATGTGCCATTTATCACAACCCTTCATGGTACTGACATAACCCTTGTAGGAAGAGATAAAACCTATGCGCCAGTTGTTACATTTTCGATCAATAAAAGTGATGCAATCACTGCTGTGTCAGACAACCTGAGAAATGAAACATTAGAAAACTTTGACATCAAAAAAGAAATTTCAGTCATTCATAATTTTGTCGACATCACCAGATTTTCAGTTCAACCAATCGATGCTTTCAAGAAAGCGATTGCGCCAAATGGTGAAAAAGTAATATTGCATGCCTCGAACTTCAGAAAAGTCAAACGCATTGCAGACGTCATTTATACCTTCAACAAAATCAAAAAAAATATTCCATCAAAACTCTTATTGGTGGGCGATGGACCCGAACGCCACATGGCAGAGGAGTTGTGCAGAGAGCTTGGAATTTTTGAAGAAACAAGATTTGTAGGTAAGCAGCAAGACATGGAAGACATCTACGCCATAGCAGATTTATTTCTATTGCCTTCTGAATATGAAAGTTTTGGACTAGCCGCTCTAGAAGCAATGGCAGCCGGCACTCCCGTAGTGGCAACCAATGCAGGAGGGATCCCTGAAATTATCACACATGGTAAAAATGGATTTCTAAGTGACGTAGGGGACGTTGAACAAATGAGCAAACAGGCGATAACAATCTTAGAAAATGAAAAAATACTTAAATCATTCAGTGAAGCTGCCAGAAATCAAGCAGAAACATTTGACATCAACAATATAGTGCCTAAGTATGAAGCACTTTACAACCAGGTATTGAAAAAATAATCTTATCGGTTCTTCAACCAGTCCTCAGGATTCACAAATTTAGATTCTACATTCACAACAAATATAATTTCACCATCACCGTCATCATTCTGTGCTGCTTTACCAATCGCTTGTCCCATTTTTACAGCTGTTCCTTTTGAGACATTAACAGAGGATAAATTGTAGTATGTGGTAAAATATTTTCCATGCTTTATAGTTACTGTCTGACTACCCGCAACATCATAAACTGTAGTAACAGTCCCATCAAAAACAGCCTTCACATTAGAACCTGAAACAGTTTGAATCGTCAATCCAATATTGTCCTCAATGATAGAAGTCCCCTCAATTTTTTGTCTTCCAAATCCAGCAGTAACAGTTGCCCTATCAACTGGCCAAGGCAAATTGCCACGGTTGTTTTCAAATCCAACAGAGACACGCGTTACTTCTGGTGTATTTTCCAACACATTCACTTTTCTTGTAGCGGCAGGAGTTGTACTTGAAGTTGATACAACCGACTTTGATTCAACGGGTTTGGAAGTGGCAACTGAAGCAGCAGCTTTTTTTGCATCTTCTTCAGCTTTTTTTCTAGCGGCCTCAATCTCTCTTCTTACAATTGCAGCAATAGAAGTTTGCAGCCCACGCTCAACTTTTCTCTTTGCGGCCATCTCTTTTTCAATTTCTTTTTCGCGTGACTTGAGTTTAACTACAAACTGATTTTTTTCTTTCTTTTCAGATTCAAGAATTTCCTTTTGTTTATTTTGCTCAACCAATACTTTTCCTTTCTCTTTTTTATCTTGAGTTAATGTATTGATCTTGACAGACAACTCTTTTTGCGTTCTATTGATGTTTCCAACTTGTTCATCACGATACTGACGATAGGTTTTCAAGTAACTTACTCTTCTAACTGCATCATTAAAACTGGTTGCAGAGAAAATAAAGTTCATCATATCATAACTGCTCCTGTTTTTATATGCATATTCTATTGTTCTTGCATATTGCTTCTTCAATGTGTCAAGTTCACGCTGCAGTCGATAGATTTCCCTGTTGTCATTGAAAATAGTATTGTCGATTACCCTCATCTCATCATTCAAATTATCAATTACCGCATAACGACTCTTTAGTTTTCTTTCGATAAGCTTTAACTGTGATAATCCTGCTTTTTTATCTTTTGAAATTTCAGACTGCGCTTTTTGGAGCTCCTGAATTTCTTGTTGAATTTCTTTTCTGCGCTTTTCTAATTCTTCCCTGGTCTGAGAAAATGAAGAAACTGATGCAATAGTGAATATGGCTAAGAAAAGGATGGATTTCAATGTTTTCATCATAAATAAACGACAACCCGAAGTTGCCGATTTGCAATTAAAAAATAAGTTAATTTATTACTTTATAATTTTTGGGAATACTAAAAGGGAAGCTGATAGGTTTATCAAATTCAACCTGTTTAAAATCCAATGCAATTTGAATTTGTGTTTTTTCTGCCAAATCAATTTTACGCTGTTCTGCAAAAACACGATCTCCCAGGCTAATGTATCCAGCATATGAAAGATTTGCCGTTCTGCTTCTTGTCACATCTATATCATCAAGCTTACTGAATAAAACATTTAAATCATTCTTCCCCACTGTCAAAAAGTGCTTAAACGCTTCTCCAACAGTTGAAAAAGAGAGCGTTTCAGCCTTTTCGGCAAAGGCCATTACTTCTTTATCCAGATAAATAGGATTGCCCAAAATTAAATTTTCAAGTGTTTGATAATCAAAAGGTACTTTGGTGATCACCTGTAAATATGAAAATGGTTTACGCTGAACAGTTCGGTTGAGTTTATCCAATATGATAATACTGTCGGGTCTGATCAACACCCTGAATGCTTCTATATTAAGTGCAGCCACAATGGAAATCCACATGGCACTGTCTTTTTGCATCCTGAAAAATGTATTGAAATCAAATTTTCTATTCTTATCGTCGTTGTAATCTACTTTGATTTTAGAGGAAAAGGTTTTGAATTGGATTTGTCGGTCTTTGATCTTTTGCATACTTGCCCTGACAAATTTTGCAGAATCAGAATCATAGGGATTAACTACAGTCACAACACTGTCTTTTGGAGAAATTACAGTTGTCAATTTTCTGGTTGACCTGCAAGAAGCGAGTAAAACCAAACTGCAAATAATAATAATTACTGATCTCATGTTTTTTAATTTTTTCCAGTATGCCCAAATCCACCAGCGTCTCTTTGTGTACTATCTAAATGATCTGATTCTTCCCATTGAATTTGATCTACTTTTTGAAATACCATTTGCGCAATGCGATCACCATCTTCTATAGATTGTATTTCATTGGAGAGGTTAATTAAAATTACTTTGATTTCACCGCGGTAATCGGCATCAATGGTTCCTGGTGTATTCAAACAGGTAATACCTTGTTTAATTGCCAAACCACTTCTTGGTCTTATTTGTGCTTCATACCCTTCTGGTATTGCAAGAAATAAACCCGTCGGCACCAATATCCTTTCAGAAGGAGCAAATGAAATTTTTTCAGTCAAGAAGGCCCTGATGTCCATGCCTGATGCTCCAGGGGTAGCGTATGCAGGGAGTGGATGATGCGATTTATTGATGATTCGAACCTTCAAAAATACTTTTTTGCAAATTTACAACTATCCAAGTGATGCTAGCTTTCAACAAAGATATTTTAGATGCCTGTTTGGTTAATTTTTGATCAGTAAAACCGAAGCATAAGCAACCAATCCTTCCTCTCTTCCCACAAATCCCATTTTTTCAGTTGTTGTGGCTTTTACTGAAACATCTTCAGAAGATACCTGCAAGATTTCTGCAATGCATTTTTGCATGTCAGCAACATAGGGTTTGATTTTAGGTGCCTCTAAGCACAAAGAACTATCAACATTGACAACCTTGTATCCTTTAGCAGTAATCAACTCAAATGTTTTGGCAAGTAAAATCTTACTGTCAATGTTTTTATATGCAGCATCAGTATCTGGAAAATGTACACCAATATCTCCAAGTGATAATGCGCCTAACATAGCATCACAAATGGCATGTAACAGGACATCGGCATCACTATGCCCCTTAGCACCTTTATGATGTGGAATTTTTACTCCGCCAATCCACAAATCTCTTTCTTCAACCAATTGATGAAAATCTATGCCAAATCCAATTCTGTATGACATGCACTATTTTTTATAAAAATAGTAAAAACAAATTTGAGGGAGGCTTACTCCTCAAGTGGACCAAGATTAAACAGTAAGCTGAATCTGATGGTATTTGAGAGTGGATTTCGATTTACACCTGAACCAGATGGAATCAAATATGAAAGATTGATATCGAGATTGTTGTATTTAAATCCAGCTCCCATCGATAAATACTGACGATTTCCTTTGTTCTTGTTTTCATAAAAATATCCTGCCCTGAATGCAAATTGCTCGTTATAGATAAATTCTCCGCCTAATGAAAATGCATACTCCTTGAATTCCTCAGAAAATCCACCTGGTGCATCACCAAATGATGAAAACCAACTGCCCACAACTCCTTTCGTGCGATAATTTACCATTCCTGCACTGTCGCCCAATTGTGGCGGTGTTGGCACCATTAATTTATGTATGTCTAATCCCAAGGAAATACGGTTTACCTCATTGCTCAGTATGGTATACATGGCACCCAATGTAAGATTTGCAGGAATGAAATCTTTTTGGGTAGCATCTCCAGTATAGCTGATTTTGGAACCCAAATTCGTTAATGCGAGTCCAGCTGATAACCCTGTGCCATCTTCAGGATTTGCAATGTAGTATATGCCCAAATCGCCTGCAACAGCATTCCCTGGTTTATAAGAGACACCTCCAATCTGTGCATTCGCAAGTGAAGAATTGATATAACGCAATCCAACACCAAGACTCAATTGATCTGAAAGTTTTCTGGAATAGCCAAAATCCAATCCCAATTCTCTTGGCCTTCCAGTACCTAATGAATTTCCATAGTTATCAGTAAATTCAATATTTCCTAAGTTGAAATAACGCAGTGAGCCAGAAATAGCCTGAGTTTCATCGATTTTTTTGTAGCCTGCCAATGAAGCAAGAAAAACATCATTCAATCCAAGATCCTTTAACCAAGGAGTATAGGTCAATCCAATCCCAGCATTATTTTTTGCAAATGGATACTTTGCAAGATTATAAAATTGCGCATTTGCATCCGGCATTGTTGCAACACCTAAATCTCCCATCCCACCGGCACGTGCATCAGGTGAAATTCTCAAAAAAGGAACTGCACTGGTAACAACATTGATGGAATTTTGTGCAAACAATGTATTGAAACAGAAAAGTAATAAACCGCCTGAAATTACCTTGAGCGTTTTTCTCATGGTTACAATGATTAGTGATAAAATAGAACGTTGGGTAAAATTATTGCTATACGCGGTGGTTTATGGTCGTAAAAGTAAGCATTCCTGATTAAAGCTTTATGATCTTTAGCACTTTTGAAAAGTTTTTTCCCTCTTTTGATGCCACTTTCATCCTGATAAAAAATAAGCCTTTGTTTACATTAACACCTTGCATATTTTTCCCATCCCATTCGAGATTAAATGTAAAAACTCCAGTTTGGTTCAGGTTTTCCTGAAAATGCTTCAGCCACTTACCCTCTATACTGTATATATCAACTTGCAGCGTACTCCCAATAGACTCATTATTCAATTGAGCCGAAATCTTTACCCTATCATTAAATGGATTGGGATAAGCGATCAATGATTTTATAGGATCAATTTTACTTGCCTCCACAATAAAATCAATGATAATAGTTGTAGAATTATTTAAAACATCCCATGCTTTTATTTCCAGCTGGTGTCGTCCTGCTTCAAGATTCGAAAATTGAAATTGAATAGCACCCTCTCCACTTCCAGTTGATGTATAATACTCATTCAATATCATTGGCTGTTTGTAATTTTTATCAAGAACTGCGATGATTTGATGACCAATGCTTGCTGATGATAAATTGATACCAGATATATCCGACAATTGCATTTTCAAAGTTGGACTAGAACCAACGAAATCTCCATTCTTGAAAGTATTTGTATCCAAGTATGCTTTTATAACAGGCCCAGCAATATCATTAATATTAGCAGAGCCGGAACCTCCAATGATAATTTGTTGATCCACCCCGCTTGCATCTATCGTTCCATTTTCTGCATAATAAATCAACTTACCAGTACCATAGGCATAATCGATGTCTCTAGGCATGGTAAAAGTGAAACTGAACTTACCGTTTTCGACTTTGACCTTGCCTTTGTATAAAATATTTTTGAATGACTTGAAAGTTATCACACTACTTTCTGCATCATTTGCAAGTGTTTTTATTTCATTTGCCTTATCCAATAATACTGGAAATACATTTCCATTGAAAGTTGTCAATATTGATCCATTAGGACTTTTAATTTCGCCTGTAATCACATACTTATTCAATGCTTTCAAAGTATCAACTTTTGTTGATGACCCTTCTTGCACAATAGAAGTTGTAACAATGATGTTATCTGGCATAGCAAGTTTCATAGCTGGATCACCAAGCAATGTGAATTTTCTTGCATTGATAAAATCAGTACTGGTTGAATAAGTGAAATTTTTAGCCTCTTGCAATGCGGCACCAAGCGTTGGATAATAATTGTCAGTATTTCGCGCAGTCAAATAAGTAAGAAAATTATTATTTAACTCACGATTGCTGGATGCAAATACCAATCTTGTAGTTGTAACCATTCCGATTGCTCCAGTATTTCTTCCGACCAATAAATCTTCACCCAAAGAAAACTGAGACTGATCATCAAAAGGGGCAAAATCACATGTTGCAGTAATAAAGAAACTAAGTCTATTTTCATTGGACCATTGAGCAAGCAAATCTTTATCCAATACTACCTCATATGCAAGCCTAGTGTTATTACCATGACCGCTATAATTCCAGATCAATGTTCCATTATTGATATCTTTCAGCACTTCTTGATTTACCTCTGGATAGCGACTTCCGCCAGCGTTGCTTTCCTGCTTAAAAGCATCAATGTATATTTTTTTTGTTTTTAGCTGAGGCGCAGAGCGCTGCAACAATGATGCATGAAATTCTGCATCATCCACATGCAAATTATAGTCTTCATCATCAGCTACAAACGTGAAATTGTTTCGCCATTCTCCCAAAGAGAGATTGCTTTTATAACGAATGATCTTGTCAGTCATTCTTCTTGCATGATCTAGATTCCTAACGGGTAGTCTGCCAATACCAATATCTAATTTTGCTATGTTTTTGGTGTTATTGATATCATCATTATCATCAAGAAATCCAAAATAATCATCTGTAACATAACTTAATAGCGGATCGATGGATTCATCAGTCTGATATGAAGGAACCAATCCTCGCTTGCTAATTGATTGCTCTTTTAATTGATAAGATGCACTTCCAATTAACATTGCATACTTCAGTTTTTGTCCCCCTGCCTCAGAGCGATCATAAAACATTTTCAAAAAATTTCTCAAAGCACTGGGATCCGGACTTCCAGAAGCAAATTCATTGTACACCTGTTCGACATCAATCACGACAGTGGAAATACCGTCTTGTTGTTGATGAAAATTTCTCAAACGATTTGCCTGATCTAAAATTGACTTATCAGTGATGATGACAAACGCTGAAACATTGAGTTGATGTAAATTCTGATTGCTGAGCTTGCCAACAATTGATGCTGTTTTTACTTTAGTAGGATCAAACACAATATACTCGTGTTGAAAACCTACACTGTCGATCACATTTAAAGATGTGCCACTCAATGATGCCTTTAACTTTTGGGGAGAATAAAAATCAGCCACATCCCATACCTCTGCATTATTTACTGCATTAGAAATTGAAAAGTTGATTGCAGTTTTATGCTTAATGGATTTAGACCTAAATGAAAGTTGTGACAAGCCCTGCATGTCTAGTTTTCTCTTGAAAATAACATCAAACCAATTCAACCAGGATGCAGCATTCAAACTTCCGCCCGTATGCTGATAATTGATGGTCAATCCACTTCCTTCAAGTACCCCCTTGCCGATTAATCTACTGGAACTTGCCACTGGAGAGATCAAACTTCCAAAAACAGGACTGGTTTCATGTTCAAGAATTTTCTTACCATTTACTGCAACCGCAATTTTATTAGGTTGATTTACACTGCTACCAATTACATCACTTACAATGTAGAATTCCTCTCCACTCATTGCAGACCGCATGTCTAGATTAAAATCACGTACCGCAATTCTTCCAGCCTGATTGCTGAAATGCTCTCCATACCATTCTTTTCCACTCTTCAAAAAATTAATACTGTCAAGCTCATGATGCAGATGTTCATCATAAATGGTTAGCAGCTGTCCACTTACATTGCTTGAATTTTTAGAAGCAATACGCTTCCCATTTAAAACTCCTACTTGAATAAAATAAAACGACTTGTCAGTATAAAAATTTTTGAGGTATTTGAATCCTACTGCTGAGGTATCCCGCAACCAATGATGAGGACCTGGAGCATAAAAAATGAAATAATCATTCGCATCAAAAACTCCATCACCCCCATCAACCATTTCTATGGCATTTTCTTTTAAGTCATCCAACACATCAACAGCATTAGACTCCGGCAATACCATCCCTCCATTACCAAATAATCGGATTTGTGCTGATGAAATGCTTCCAGAAATACCTGCAGATTTTATATCACTGGCTGTTACTTTGTAGATTCCGGGGCTATCGACTGCTATCTTTACCCACTGCCCTGTGCTCAAAACAGAGTTTTCGGCATATTTTCTCTGCCCTCTTGCAACAAAGAATATCCCCGTAAGGGCCAGAAAAATGAGGCATTTTTTCATAATGGGGTGTTAACAAATTTAGCATTTACTAAACATAATAATTCTCACAATTCATTGATTTGATTTTATTTAACACTTAAATTTGTTCACCACCAAGTCCCTCTACGGGATAATGGTTACTATAAAAAAAATGTATGAGGAATTTTTTGTATCTGTCAGCCATTGCAATTCTGTTTACAGCTTGTAAAGGCGGAGGTCTTTTTTCTAAAAAGAAATTTCAACAATCAGCAGTAACTGGCTGGAATTATAACGATAAATCAATGGGTGGATTTCAAAAATCCAAAATCATTGAACAGGAAACAGGACCTGGACTCCAGTTTGTACAGGGTGGAACGTTTACCATGGGTGCAACAGATGAAGACGTAATGGGTGATTGGAACAACATTCCTCGTCGTGTGACTGTATCTTCCTTCTACATTGATAAAACTGAAGTTGCAAATATTCACTACCGCGAATACCTACATTGGATTGAAAAAACTTTTGATGATCCAATGTATGAGAATGTTATCAATGCCGCTAAACCAGATACCCTGGTTTGGAGAAAAGCGCTCTCAGCGAATGAGCCTCTGGTAGAAAGCTATTTCAGACATCCGTCTTATAATGAATACCCAGTTGTAGGTGTAAGCTGGAGACAGGCAAATGACTTTTGTATTTGGAGAAGCAACCGTGTGAATGAATTGATACTCGTTCAAAAAGGACTCATCAATCCCAACCAGCTTAAAACATTTCAGGGGCAGGCTGAAGAAAACTTCACCACCAAATCATATTTACTGGGTATCTATGCGCCTCAACCAGCAAAGCCACAGAAAAAACCTGTACTGGTTGATGAAAACGGAAGACCAAGAAATTATGCAACAATGGAGGATGGCATCTTAATGCCGGAATACCGTCTTCCAACAGAAGCTGAATGGGAATATGCGGCACTTGGATATATCAATCAAAACCCAAATGCTAAAACTAGAGAAGGAAAAAGAGGGGAAGAGTTGTACATGAACAGACAGGTGTATACCTGGTCTCGCAATGTAAACGGACTTCGCGACAGCCGTTTGGGAAGCTGGCAGGGTAAATACATGGCCAACTTCAAAAGAGGTACTGGCGACTACATGGGTGTTGCAGGCGGATTGAATGACAATGCATCTGTACCTGGACCAATCAGCTCATTCTTCCCTAATGGGTTTGGATTATATAATATGGCTGGCAATGTGAATGAGTGGGTTGCCGATATCTATCGTCCACTTAATAGCAAAGACCTTGAAGACTTCAATCCATACAGAGGAAATGTTTTCACAAAGTTGGTGAAAGATGAAAATGGTGAATACCAGAGAGACAGTTTAGGCAACATGAAAAAAGTTGTTGTTTCGGATGAAGAAACCAAGAACAGAAGAAATTATCAGCGCAATAATTTGTTGAACTACATGGATGGAGATTCACTATCTATGGTAAGTTACAGTACCGGACTCAATACTTTAATCAGTAACAAATCACGTGTTTACAAAGGTGGCAGCTGGGATGACAGAGCATATTGGTTGAGCCCTGGAACAAGAAGATACCTAGATGAGGATCTTTCTAGTGCAACAATCGGATTCAGATGTGCAATGGATCGATTTGGAAGCCAGGAAGGAAATGGATTTAAAAACGGAATGCATTTCAGTAATACCAGACAGAATTCAAGAAAAAGATAATTCAAATTTCAAAAGCCCCTTCAAAGGGGCTTTTTTGTTACCTTCATATAAACCCTATAGAATGACATTTCCTATTATATTTGGAATCCTTGCCGTAATTATAATTATCATAAGAAGACACTACAGAGCAAGGAATAACGGAGAGAAGTAAGATGGAAAAACTGTACGCTTTTTTTCTTGAACATCCCCAAGTTCAGACAGACACACGTGCATTAAAAAAAGGGGAAATATTTTTTGCATTAAAGGGGCCAAATTTTAACGGCAACAGCTATGCACTGCAAGCGTTAGAGCATGGAGCAGCAGGTGTTGTTGTTGATGAACCAATTGGATTAGAAGCTGAAAATATTTTTTTAGTGGATGATGTGCTGACTTGTTTGCAGCAACTCGCTTTACATCATAGAAAGCAGTTCAACATCCCCTTCATTGCAATTACTGGTAGCAATGGAAAGACAACTACCAAAGAGCTTATCCATGCTGTCTTATCATCCACCTTCAAAACATACACCACAAAAGGAAACTTAAACAATCATATTGGTATCCCGCTCACTTTACTTGCTATCAAAAAAGATGCTGAAATGGCAATTGTAGAAATGGGAGCCAATCATCAAAAAGAAATTGAAGCCTATTGCAAGTATGTATTGCCAACACATGGACTCATCAATAACTGTGGAAAAGCTCATCTTGAAGGATTTGGAGGTGTTGAAGGTGTAAGAAAAGGAAAAGGAGAGTTGTATGATTTTATTGCAGACGATGGAGGAATTGCTTTTGTGAACGGCGATTTAGATTATTTGATGAACATGTCTCAAAAGATCAAGCATAAAATATATTACGGAAATCAACTTGGATCTTTCAAGACGAGTATCGTACAAAATGATCCACTGCTGGTATTGGAAGTTTCACATCCACATGTTAATCAACAAAAAGTCTTTACAAGATTGGTTGGCGAATACAACAAGCCAAATGTGGAGGCAGCAATTTGTATAGGAGAGTATTTCAAGATTCCATTTGATACCATAAGAGATGCGATTGAAGCATATGAGCCCAATAACGCTCGATCTCAGCTGCTAAAAAAAGGATCCAATACGGTCATTCTTGATGCATACAATGCCAATCCAAATAGTATGCAGGCTGCAATTGAAAATTTTTCAAAAAATGCTGCATTCAATAAAATGTTGATGCTGGGTGCAATGATGGAACTCGGTGAAGATTCGATTTACGAACATCAGCAGATTGTCGACCTGATCAAATCAAAAAAAATTGAAAATGTAATGCTGGTAGGAGGTGATTTTGAAAAAATAACTCATCCATTTATATATTTTAAAAATACAGATGAAGCAAGCAATTGGCTTAAAGAACATCTGCCATCAAATACAACAATCCTTGTAAAAGGATCTAGAAGTATGAAGATGGAAAAATTGGTAGAAATACTTTAATGCGACTTTTATCACAATAATTCGTTTGAAGAAATCATACCTTGCAATTCATTCGAACAAACAATGAAAAATTCATACCTCATAAGTGTACTGAGCAATAAATGTCCACGTTGCAGAAAAGGAAACATCTTCGCTTCAGACAATGCCTACAAGCTAAGCGAGACAACTAAGATGAAAGAATGTTGTGAAGTATGCGGACAACCAACAGAAATTGAAGTAGGATTCTATTATGGAACAGGCTATGTTAGCTATGCCCTTTCAGTTGCATTTAGTGTAGCCACATTTATCGCATGGTGGGTCTTGATTGGATTATCATTGGATGATACAAGATTTTTTTGGTGGATGGGAATCAATGCAGTGTTGATGATTGTATTGCAGCCATTATTCATGCGATTATCCAGAAGTATATGGCTTTCATGGTTTGTGAAATATGATAAAGACTGGGAAAGTCACTCCCTTGAATCATTTGAAAGAGTCGTTCCGAATCAAGAAGGATAAGTACTTAAAAAGTACGATATTTGCTGCTCTAAAACATTGATTTATGGGTAAATACAGAGCAGGTGTACTTTATGGTGAAGAATTAAAGGCACTATACCAGGACGCAAAACAAAATCAATTTGCAATGCCTGCAGTCAATACGACTGGAACAGACACAATCAACGCGACTTTGGAAGCTGCTGCTGCTGTTAATTCCCCTGTAATCGTACAATTCTCAAATGGTGGAGCACAATTCATTGCAGGAAAGGGAATGCCCAATGATCAATTACAAGCAAATATCTCTGGAGCCATTTCTGGAGCATTACATATTCACAATGTCGCGAAATATTATGGAGTACCTGTTGTGCTTCATACCGACCATGCTGCAAAAAAATGGTTGCCATGGATCAGTGCATTGATAGATGCTGGCGAACAATACAAAAAAGAAAAAGGTCAACCTCTTTTCAGTTCACACATGTTGGACTTAAGTGAGGAACCCATTGAAGAGAACATCGAAACATCTGCTCAATTTTACAAGAGAATTGCACCATTGGGTATGGGAATTGAAATCGAGTTGGGTGTAACTGGTGGCGAAGAAGATGGAGTAGATAATTCAGATGTAGAAAATGATAAATTGTATACACAACCCCAACACGTTGCATATGCATACGAGCATCTTGGTAAAATAGGTGAACTATTCACTGTTGCCGCTGCATTCGGAAACGTGCATGGTGTTTACTCCCCTGGAAATGTTCAGCTTCGTCCAGAAATCTTAAAAAATTCTCAGGACTATATTCAAAAAGAATTCAAAACTGCAGAGAAGCCAGTTTTCTTTGTATTCCACGGTGGTAGCGGATCTCCGCAGCATCAAATCAGAGAGGCGATCAGTTACGGTGCCATCAAAATGAATATTGATACAGATTTACAATGGGCTTATTGGGAAGGCGTTCTGAAGAATTACCAAAAGAATGAAGCTTATTTACAAGGGCAACTTGGTAATCCAGAAGGTGCCGACAAGCCCAATAAGAAACATTATGATCCAAGAGTTTGGTTGAGAAAAGGTCAGGAGACTTTTATCGCAAGACTCAAAACAGCATTTGAGGATTTGAATTGTATAAACAGAAATTAATAGTTTTAAGTTGTAGGTTATAAGTTGTAATTGTATCAACCTATAACTTATAACTTACAACTCACAACGACACTCCCCTCTTCCATGGAATGAAATCATCCTGATTCAGTTGAACTGATTTTGGAATCACTTCACCACTGGCTGCTTTGATACAGTATTCCAAAATTTCTTCACCCATTT
>JAFMEZ010000065.1 GCA_017856455.1 Parafilimonas sp. | reverse complement strand
GCATCCATCTTCATCTGCTTTATCATTGCGCGTAGTCCATTTGATCTTGTTTGTGCAAGATGTGAACTTAGACCAACTTGATCAATGAATGCTAGAGGCGCATCGATGATTTCCTTTGGAGTGTGTCCACTTAAGACCTGAATCATCAAACTTACTAGTCCTTTCACAATTACTGCATCGCTGTCACCTTCAAAAAAGACTTTTCCGTCTTTCTCAAAAGAATGAATCCAAACGCTTGACTGGCAACCTTTGATTTTAAAATCTTCTGTTTTGTATTGTTCATCCAATGGGGCAAGCTTCTTCCCAATATCAATGATGTATTCATATTTCTCTTCCCATGTTTCAAACATGGAAAAATCTTCTATGATATTGTTTTCAATGGATGATATGGGTGGATGCGTTTCCATTATTTCAACATCTTGATTGACTTATTCAATGCTACAATGAGGATATCGATTTCCTCTTTTGTATTGTACGCAGCAAAAGAGACCCTTGTTGTTCCCACAATACCTAAACATTGCATCAAGGGTTGAGCACAATGGTTTCCAGTTCTTACTGCAATACCCTGATTATCCAACAAAACTGCCAAATCTTGCGGATGAATACCATCAATAACAAACGATACTACGCTTACCTTGTTCTCTACGTCACCTTTAATATGGAGTCCAGGTATTTGTTTCAATTGATCATTTGCATAATTTAACAATGTTTCTTCATGCATTCTGATCGATGCTTTTCCAATGCTATTGATGAAATCAATAGCATGTTTTAATGCAATTGCATCTGCAATATTGGGAGTACCTGCCTCAAATTTGAAAGGCAGTTCATTATATGTTGTTTTTTCAAAAGTGACCTCTTTGATCATTTCACCACCGCCTTGGTAAGGTGGGATCGATTCAAGTAGATCTTTTTTTCCGTATAAAATTCCAATGCCAGTTGGACCATAGATTTTATGTCCGGAAAATGCAAAAAAGTCGCAATCCAACTCCTGTACATTAATGTCTAGATGAACTGCTGACTGTGCGCCATCTATCATAACTAAAGCGCCTTGTTGATGAGCGAGTTTGATGATTTCATTTACTGGATTGATTACACCCAATGCATTTGATGCATGTACAATCGAAACCATCTTGGTTTTGTTCGAAAGTAATTTCTTGAACGCATCTAAATCAATAACTCCATTTGCATCTATTGGAATGACTTTGATCTGTGCGCCTTTTTTTTCTGCAATCATCTGCCATGGAACAATATTGGCGTGATGTTCAAGTGAACTAATAATGATTTCATCACCAGCTTGCAGAAATGTATTTCCCCAAGCATTTGCAATGAGATTAATGCTTTCAGTAGTTCCTTTGGTGAAAATTATTTCTTCGTGATGCTTTGCCTGAATGAAGTGTTGAACAGCAACACGAGATGCTTCAAATGCAGCAGTTGCTTCGTCAGCCAAAGTATGGAGCCCACGATGAATATTCGCATTGTAATGACTGTAATAATGCGCAATTGCTTCAATAACCTGTTTTGGTTTTTGAGATGTTGCTGCATTGTCAAGATAAACCAGTGGCTTGCCCTTTACTTTTCTTTCAAGAATAGGGAATTCAGATCTTATCGCATGTACATCATATGTTGTGGTAGATGACATGATTAAGCTTCAAGTGATAATCTATCTGAAATAAGTGTCTCAATATAGTTCTTGATGGCTTCGTTCTCTATTTGTCCGAGTATATCACTTGCAAAAGCATGCAAAAGCAATGCCTTCGCGTTCTTCTCAGATATTCCTCTTGCTCTTAAGTAAAACAAAGCGTCCTCGTCCAGTTTTCCAATCGTACAGCCATGTGAACATTTCACATCGTCTGCAAAAATTTCTAACTGTGGTTTGGTGTTAGCAGATGCCTGATCTCCTAATAGAATATTTTTATTGGATTGGTATGCATTTGTTTTTTGTGCATCCTTGCGTACAAAAATTTTGCCATTGAATACTCCAGTAGATTGATCATCCATGATGCCTTTGTACAACTCATTGCTTTCGCAATGAGGCATTCTGTTATCTACGATGGTATGGTTGTCGGCGAGGGTATTCCCTTTAAGAAGATAAAGTCCATACATGTGACTTTCTGCATGTTCATCTTCCATGACCATGTTTAAATTATTTCTTACTACAGCTCCATCAAGTGTGATCGTTACGGCATGCGTATTCGATCTTTCAAGTTGGCGCACATGCGTTGTTCCAGTATGATTGGAGAGGTTTCCTTCGTTTTGAAGTTTGATATATCTGGTAATAGAATCTCTGCCTGTGCAAATTTCAATTACTTCGTTGGTTAAGCTCTCCCCACCTCCATGGTTGACATATGTTTCCACAATCGTTACTTGAGCATTGTCCTCTACTGAAACCAAAATTCTGGGTTGTGAAAAACGAAATCCATTGCTGCTGTCAGCAAAATGATAAATGATCAGCGGTTGTGAAATGACAGCGCCTTTTTTGATTTTAATAAAGGCTCCACCTGCAGCAAATGCACCATTTAATGCATTAACGCCATCAGGATGATATCCTTGGCTATTCCCCAGATTGGTTTCAACGAATGCTGCATCTTCATCGCCAGCAGCAATTTCCAATGATTTTACAACCAGTTTATCTTTCTCATTGATCTTAGATGCATGCTCTTGGAAGCGACCATTATAAAAAACTATATGATTTGCGTCTTCTGTGCCTGGTAAAATATAATTTGAAAGAGCAGATTGATCAAATGCATCATGCTCTACTGCTATATTCATTGATGCTTTGAAAACATTTTTGATGGGAATGTATTTCCACTCTTCATGTTTCAATGCTGGTATGCCAATGCCTGAAAAGGTTTTCCAATTCTCTTCCTGAAAAGCAGAAAGATTTTTTGATTTGCCTTCCAATTGAGCGTATGCACTTTTTATATTGCTAGTTGCATCCATTTATAAATTTTTTATGCGATTGCTTGATCTACTTCCTCTTTGATGAAGTCGTATCCTCTTTCTTCCAGTTCCAAAGCAAGTTCTTTTGTGCCAGATTTTACAATTCTTCCTTTGTACAAAACATGCACATAATCAGGAACAATGTATTCAAGCAATCTTTGATAGTGAGTTACGACCAAAAACGCATTATCCTTTGATCTCAATTGATTAACGCCGTTTGCTACAATGCGCAATGCATCAATATCCAAACCAGAATCTGTCTCGTCTAGAATTGCAAGCTTTGGTTCGAGCATAGCCATTTGAAAAATCTCATTTCTCTTTTTCTCTCCACCAGAAAATCCTTCATTCAATGATCTTGATAATAAAGCCTGATCGATTTGAACAAGTTTCATTTTTTCTTTCATCAACTTCAAAAACTGAGCTGCATCCAATGGATCCAATCCTTGATACTTTCTCTTTTCATTCAATGCAGTCTTCATGAAGTT
The DNA here is from genome assembly GCA_017856455.1 of Parafilimonas sp. Classification (GTDB taxonomy): domain Bacteria; phylum Bacteroidota; class Bacteroidia; order Chitinophagales; family Chitinophagaceae; genus Pollutibacter. Next base: position 2,658 of record JAFMEZ010000065.1, on the reverse strand, counting down.
TGTAGTGCTTACACCTGGAATCTCTACCGGATACTGAAATGCAAGGAAGAGGCCTTCTTTTGCTCTGTCCTCAGGAGATAGCTCAAGCAGATCTTTACCTAAGAAATCAACAGATCCACCTGTTACTTCATAGTCTTCTCTGCCTGCTAACACAGATGCAAGGGTACTTTTCCCAGATCCATTCGGACCCATTATCGCATGCACCTCTCCAGGCTTGATGTCGAGGTTGATGCCTTTTAAAATTTCTTTCTCTTCGATTCTGGCTTGTAGATTTTCAATCTTCAGCATATAGGTTCATTGATGTTTTAAAAATGATTATCCAACACTTCCTTCCAAACTGATCGCTAAAAGTTTTTGTGCTTCCACAGCAAATTCCATTGGCAATTGATTCATGACCTCTTTAGCAAATCCATTGATGATCAATGCAACTGCTGTTTCAGTATCCATCCCTCTTTGGTTGCAGTAAAAAATCTGATCTTCTCCAATCTTAGAAGTGGTCGCTTCATGCTCAACGATGGCAGTATTGTTTTTTACTTCTATGTAAGGGAAAGTATGTGCGCCACATTTATCTCCCAATAACAAGGAATCACATTGAGAGAAGTTTCTTGCATTGCTTGCATTCTTTGCAACATTTACGAGTCCACGGTATGAGTTATTGCTTTTCCCAGCAGAAATTCCTTTTGATACAATTCTGCTTCTTGTGTTTTTGCCCAAGTGAATCATCTTGGTTCCAGTATCTGCCTGCTGTAAATTATTGGTTACAGCAACAGAGTAGAATTCACCAATACTGTAATCACCTTTTAGAATGACACTTGGATATTTCCATGTTACACTCGAACCTGTCTCTACTTGTGTCCAAGAAATTTTTGAATGATCACCAGCACAAATTCCACGCTTGGTGACAAAATTGTAAATACCGCCTTTGCCTTCTTTGTCGCCTGGGTACCAATTCTGAACAGTTGAGTATTTAATTTCAGCTTTTTCCTTCGCAATCAATTCTACCACTGCAGCATGCAATTGGTTTTCGTCGCGCATGGGAGCTGTACATCCTTCCAAATAACTTACATAGCTTTCTTCTTCAGCAACAATCAATGTTCTTTCAAACTGTCCTGTGTTTTTTGCATTGATTCTAAAATAAGTTGAAAGCTCCATCGGGCATCTGACACCCTTAGGTATGTAGCAAAATGAACCGTCACTGAAAACAGCGGAGTTCAATGCTGTAAAATAATTGTCAGTTGCGGGAACAACAGAACCTAAATATTTTTTTATCAATTCGGGATGTTCTTGAATGGCTTCACTCATGGAGCAGAAGATGACGCCAACTTTTGAAAGTTCTTCTTTGAAAGTTGTTGCAACTGAAATACTGTCCATCACGGCATCAACAGCGACACCTGTTAGTCTTTTCTGTTCATTCAATGAAATGCCTAGCTTCTCAAATGTATTTCTCAGTTCAGGATCAATCTCGTCTAAACTTTTAGGAGCAACTTTTTGCTTTGGTGCTGAATAATAAATAATGTCCTGAAAATTGATTTTGGGATAGTTAACATTAGCCCAATTTGGCTCTTCCATTTTTTGCCAATGTTGAAATGCTTTCAACCTGTATTCAAGCATCCAGCTTGGTTCGTTCTTCTTGGCAGAAATAAAACGAATGGTGTCTTCAGATAAACCCTTTGGTGCCTCATCAGCCTCAATATTGGTAACAAATCCATACTTGTATTCCGAAGTGGTAATTTGTTCTAAAATATCATCCTGTTGCTCTGGCATAAATGCTTGTTATTTAATGGACTGCAAAATTCACGTTTTTCGGGTTTTTAGGGAAATGATTCAGCTCCCGAAAGCCTGATTTTCAATCGATTTTCCCAATATCGTAACACAAAACGTGAGGTTTGGTTCATTTTGTATAGTTTGTGTCGTTTTAGAGCCAATTCTTCTAATAAAACAAACAATGTCTAAAGAAGCTTTAAGCAAGATTTTTGGGGAAATTTTTCAGGGAATTCCTCGTTTTTTTAAAGCACCTGGAAGAATCAATTTGATAGGAGAACACACTGATTACAACGAAGGATTTGTCTTGCCTGCAGGAATCGACAAGTATTGCAGTATTGCTATTTCACCTGCTGCGGGTAAAATTTCAACAGTGATGGCAATGGACTTGTCCGAAAAATTTTCGTTTGACTCGGTTCCAGATCAACCTGCTTCGTCGCATTGGATCAATTATATCTGGGGTGTGATGAAGGCAATGCAAAAAAGAGGACTCCATATTCCTTCATTTGAGGCAGTCATTCAATCAGATGTTCCAGTTGGTGCTGGATTGTCATCTTCAGCGGCCCTTGAAGTTGTATTTGCAAGAGCATTCAATGATATATTCAACTTTAATTTAACGGAAATTGAAATTACGCGCATTGCAAAAGAGGCTGAAAATAATTTCGTCGGACTCCAATGTGGGATCATGGATATGTTTGCAAGTGTACATGCAAAGAAAAATCATGCCATCAAATTGGATTGCCGCAGTCTTGATTTTGAATATGTTCCTTTGAATTTGGGCTCCAATAAAATTGTACTCTTTGATACTTCCATTAAACATGAACTTGCTTCATCCGAATACAATCTACGGAGATTGGAATGTGAAGCAGCCGTAAAAAAAATAAATGCTGCTGGAAT
>JAFMEZ010000029.1 GCA_017856455.1 Parafilimonas sp. | reverse complement strand
TGTAATGAAGAAATCTTTTCCATATTTAATATTGTTGATAATTGGATTTTAAAATAGTTGAAAAAACTTTTCCTTTATAATTTTTGCCAAGGTAAGCTGAATTATTTGACTTTGACTTGATCTTTGACGCATCAAATACTCCTGTTTCATCACAATCAAAAATGGTAAGATCTGCTTGATTGCCAATTTCAATTGCCGATGGAATCTTAAATATTTCACGAGGATTGTAACAGAGACATGCAAGTATTTCGTCATTTGTAAGTCCAGTTGTACCTAATACTCCAAAAGCTGCTTCCAAACCAAGTGTACCATATCCTGCATATTCAAACTCACAAATTTTAGCGTCTTTGTGCTGTGCAGCATGGTGTGTAGTGATGCAATCAATTATACCATCCTTGATGCCTTTTAAAAGTGCTTTTCTGTCATTTTCTGAACGCAGAGGAGGATTTACTTTTAAATGGGTATTGTATCCTACAAGATCATTTTCGGTAAAAATGAGGTGATGTAGGCTAACCGAACAGGAAACTTTTACACCATCTTTCTTAGCCTTTTTAATTGCCTCAACGGATGTAGCCAAGCTTATACCAGTTATGTGAATTTTTGATTTTGTGTATCTGGCAAGTTCAATATCCCTTGCAATCATGATCTCTTCAGCCAAAGCAGGTTTTCCGGGCAAGCCAATTTGAGTAGAAATTATTCCCTCATTCATTTGTCCGTGTGGAGCAACAGATTGATCATCTGGAATTTGGATAACGACTCCATCAAATGCTGTTACGTATTGTAATGCTTTGATCAGCAATCCTGCCGATTGAATTGATTTTGTTCCATCCCCAAATCCAATTGCACCTGAAGCATGCATGTCGTACATTTCGGTGAGTTCTTTTCCCTCAGTATTTTTTGTAACTGCACCAATTGGATGTATAAAACAGGGGAGATGCTTACTTTTTGAGACAATATATTCCACCCCAGTTTTAGATTGAACGATTGGGTTGGTATTTGGACTACAAAAGACATGTGTAAATCCGCCTGATGAAGCAGCATTTGCAAGTGTTTGGAGATCATCTTTGAACTCATAACCAGGATCAGTGCCTATGGTAAATACATCTACCCATCCTGTTGAAATGTTTTTCCCTTCGGCTTCAATTACTTTATCTGCTTTGGTTTCAATTGAGGGAGAAATTTCAGCGATTACACCTTCTGAAATAAGGATATCCTTGACAGTGTTGTTGTGAGATGAGTTTTTGTCCTTTATAAGCGCTTTGCGGACAAGTATCTTCATAATTGTGGAATTACACAAAGATAAAGTATTCAGCGGAATAGTTCAATCAGGACCTATTCAGACGTTTTTATTAATTTTGCAGTCCCATTCGGGAAGTGGCGCAGCCCGGTAGCGCACTTGTATGGGGTGCAAGGGGTCGCCAGTTCGAATCTGGTCTTCCCGACTGAGAAAAGTCCTCTTTATGAGGACTTTTTTATTGTCTTTTCTATCAATTGCACTTAACTTCATAAGAATTATTAAAAACGATTTATTCATTGCTTATTTCAAAAATTGTCAAATGAAAAAGAACAATCCGTCATCACGCAGAAATTTCCTTCATCAGATAGGAGCTACTAGTCTAGTTGCAGCTATGTCTCCTTTGAGCACACTTGCTTCACAGGAAAAAGCTGAAGAGAGAATACTGAGATATGAAAAGAAAATTTCAACAGGCGATAAAATAAGGTTGGGTGTCATTGGATTTGGCGTACAAGGTCATATCGATTTGGCTACTGCTTTAAAAGTTCCCGGTGTTGAACTGGCAGGTATCTGTGATTTGTATACAGGCAGACTTCAAAATGCTAAGGAAATGTACGGCAATGATTTGTACACGACACGTGATTACAGGGCATTGCTTGATAGACCAGACATCGATGCTGTAATTATTGCTTCGCATGATGTATGGCATGCAAAAATGACTACTGATGCACTCGCAAAAGGAAAGCATGTATACATTGAAAAACCAATGGTGTATAAAATCAATCAGGGTGCAGATATCATTGCAGCTGAAAAAAAATACGGCAAAGTATTACAAGTAGGAAGTCAGCGTGTGAGCAGCATAGGACTCGCAAAAGCGAAAGAATTACTTGCAGCAGGGGAGATTGGTAAATTAAATATGGTGAATGCTGTATACGATAGACAAAGTTCTATTGGTGCATGGGAGTATACCATTCCAAAAGATGCTGACGCGAATTCAACTGACTGGGATAAATTCATTCAAGTCACCGATAAGATGCCGTACGATTCCAAAAAATTCTTTTGGTGGAGAGCCTTTAAAGAAGTTGGAACTGGTGTTGCAGGGGATCTCTTTGTACATCTGTTGAGTGGAACACATTTAATTACCAATTCCAAAGGACCGGAAACGATCTACAGCACCGGTCAATTCAGCCATTGGTTGGATGGAAGAAACATGCCAGATGTAATGTCTGGTGTGATGCAGTATCCTGATTGTTCTGATCATCCCGCTTTTCAACTGACGCTTCAAGTGAATTTTATCAGTGGAACTGGTGGACAACAAATCATCCGTATGATCGGATCTGAAGGGGTGATGGAAGTCAATGGCAATAATATTACTGTCAAGCACAGTATACTCCCTGAAGCTCCTGGTTTTGGAGGTTACGATTCTGTATTCACTTTCTCTAAAAGCATGCAAGAAGAGATGCAAAAAGAATACGATGCGAAATGGACTCCTGCCCAAAGAAAGAGAAAAACAAAAGATGATGTTGTTTACAAAGCTCCAGCCGGTTATAATGAACACCTGGATCATTTTACCAATTTCTTCGATGCAATAAGAAATGGAAAGCAAGTTGTAGAAGATGCAACATTTGGATTCAGGGCTGCTGCTCCAACTTTGGCATGTAATGATAGCTACTTCTCCAAGAAGATTGTGAAGTGGGATCCTGTAAATATGAAATTGAAATAAGTTTTTTTAGATTACTCCGTGTAAGCTGCCGCCTGAAGAAAACAGCTTGTCTGTTTTCTTCACTACCGCAGCATCTAATTCAACCGCAGGTGCATGATGTGGTTTAATTCTTGCATCAATGAGAAGCGGACCATTACATCCCCAATGTTTATTTTTCACAAATGAGCCAATACCATCTATATCATGAGATGGATTGGATCTTGTAAATGTTACCCAAAGGAAATTATTTAGTTTTTCGCCTACAAAATGTGCATCGTCACATAAGATGATCATCGCAATACCTTTAAGATCATCAAGTTGATTATTTAATTGTTGTTTTATCGATTCTATTTCTTTTTGAGCTTCTTCTTGATGAATATATTTTTTAGTTTGAATACTAATAATTCCTGGTTGTACCAATGAAACACCTCTTATTTCATTCAATGCTTTAATTGAAGAAGGAATTTCAGTAGAAAGATCTCTAATTTTATCGCCATATGCAGCGATTACAACTTTGCTTCCTGTATTGAGTCCATCGCCAGAATAATCGAGCGTATCAATTGTGGTATTTGTATAAAAATGAATATCTCTGGTTAAGTCAATTCTTTCCAAGATAAACCTCAAGTAGGAGGAGATATCATGTGTAGTCAGTTGATTAGATTCATCTGCAGTTATAAATAAAAACTTTGCCAAACTCAATTGTCCGGTACCTAATACATGATTTGCTATCGTAAGAATTTCTGCTGGTTGTTTGGTTGGCAGGTAAGGAGTGTAGCGTTCGCTGCCGATTGCGAGTAAAAGAGGATGAACACCAGCAGCATCCACTGCATGTACTTCTTTTAGTCCGGGTATTTCGTTAGAAATAGCTTCCCCGGTAATTTCATGAATCAATTGTCCAAAACTTGTATCTTCTTGTGGTGGTCTGCCTACAACTGTGAAAGGCCAAATGGCATTTCTTTTCGCATACACTTTATGTACACGCATCAATGGAAAACTGTGTTGTAGACTATAATATCCAAGATGATCACCAAACGGACCTTCAGGTTTGTTGTCGCCAGGAAATACTTCTCCAGTAATGACAAAATCTGCATCTGTACTGATACAATATCCATCCTTATATATATACCTAAAACATCGTCCACCTAATATCCCTGCAAAATTGATTTCACTCATTCCTTCTGGCAAAGGCATTACAGCTGATACCGTATGTGCAGGAGGGCCACCAACAAAAACACTAACTTTTAAAGGTGTATTTTTTTTATTTGATTTGGTTTGATGGACACCAATTCCTCTATGTAATTGATAATGCAGTCCAATTTCTTTATTTAACAAGTATTTATTGCCACTTAATTGAATACGGTACATCCCAAGATTAGAATGTGCAATTCCTGGATGATCGATATCCTCTGAATAGACTTGAGGTAATGTTACAAAAGCTCCACCATCCATTGGCCAATGATGGATCAGGGGGATATCTTGAATATTGATTTCTTTAAATAAAACAGGTTTGCTGATTGGATTTTTTAATGGTAATGCATTGATAGCATGTAATCCGGCAGAGAAATTTTTTAGTGGATTTTTTAATGCATTGATTGGATTTTGTTTGAAGCGAATCAGTTGCTGCACATGCTCCATTGTGTCTCTAAAAATAAATTTGCTTCGATCAAGTGTACCAAAAATATTAGAGGCCGTTCTGTAGTTGGATCCTTTTACATTTTCGAAAAGCAATGCAGGACCACCAGCTTCATAAACGCGATGATGGATTGTGGCCATTTCAAGAAAAGGGTCAACCTCTTCGGTGACCCTTTTCAAATGACCATTTTTTTCTAGATCAAGTAGGCATTGTTCCAGTGATGAATATGCCATCGTTTGTCAATTAAATTCTTTCGAAAGCAGAAAAGAAAAAGTTTCCTTCAATGGCAGCATTTTCATCGCTGTCACTTCCATGTATTGCATTTTCACCAACGCTTTTTGCATATAGCTTACGAATGGTTCCATCAGCAGCTTGTGCTGGGTTTGTAGCACCAATCAAGGCTCTGAAATCAGCCACTGCATTTTCCTTTTCAAGAATAGCCGCTACAATTGGACCACTGCTCATGAATGATACAAGTTCTCCGTAAAAAGGACGCTCTTTATGTACAGCATAGAACTCACCAGCTTTCTCAGCAGAGAGTCTGATTAATTTCATAGCAATGATTTTAAAACCTGCTGCTTCAATGTGTTTTAAGATAGAACCTGTATGTCCAGCTTCAAAAGCATCAGGCTTAATCATCGTAAATGTTCGGTTGCTCATAATCGTTTTCAAATTTGGAATGCAAAGTTAATTCTTCGGGCTGCACCCACCAAGAAAAGCTGTACATTTGGCCGTCTAATGAAGGATATCAATTTAGTTTTTCCATCCCTTGCACCGGCAGAAAGTATTGTCATCACAATGCATCAAAAGCCTGATCCTGATGCTATGGGGTCATCTTTAGCATTATTTCACTTTTTAAAAAATGCTGGATTTAACACAATTGTAATTTCTCCAACCAATTGGGCTGATTTTTTAAGTTGGATGCCAGGAATGGATGAGGTGGTGGATTATGAAAGTGAGCGTTCTAAAGCAAATCTTATCGTTGAAGAAGCTGATTGGATTTTCTGTCTTGACTTCAACAATATGTCGCGGACAAGGTTCATGGAGCAGTGTTTATTGCAATCCAAAGCCAAAAAGGTTTTAATTGACCATCATCGTGAACCACAAGTTGATGTATTCGATTATGGCATTAGCGATATCAGCAAAAGTTCTACATCTGAAATGGTATATGATTTCATCATTTCAAGCGGTAAAGCAGAATTAATCAACAAGGAAATTGCTTCCTCTATATATGCTGGTGTAATGGCCGATACAGGTTCATTTCGATTTGCTTCAACAACTGCCAGTGTGCATACGATGGTAGCACATTTGAAAGGGTTCAATATCGATCATGCAAAAATTCACTCTGCTGTTTATGATAATTTCCAGGAAAACAGATTAAGATTTATTGGACATGTACTTACACATCGAATGGAAATTTTATACGAACACAATACAGCCTTAATTGCAATTCCAAAATCTGACACACAGAAATTTCATATAAAAACTGGTGATACTGAGGGATTGGTAAATTATCCATTGTCAATTCAAGGAATTGAGATGGCAGCGCTTTTAATAGACAGAGATGATGAACGCAAATGGTCGTTTAGAAGCAAAGAACACTTTGACTGCAATACTTTTGCCAGAAAATATTTCAACGGCGGCGGACATTATAATGCTTCAGGTGGCAGAAGCGTTGAATCTCTTGAAGAAAATATTGCACAATTCAAGAAGGTATTGAAAGAATTCTCATCTTTACAACAATAATCATACAATGAAAAAATCAAATCTTTTATTTGCTGCAATTGCGGCCCTGTTAATCAGTTCATGCGGACAGGTTGGTTTTGAAAAAACCAAATCTGGTTTGCAATACAAAATCATCAAGTCGGGAGATGGTGAAAAATTAGAGCATGGCGACTTTGTGAAATTTCAATATAAACTTACTTATAAAGATTCAGTTGTGATGAGCACTTATGGCGTGCTCCCTGCTTTTGATCAAGTAGATAGCATTGGAAGATTTCATGATTTCTCTGAAATTTTGACAAAGCTTAAAGTCGGTGACAGTGTAGTGACTTATCAATTCCATGATTCTCTTCAGAAAACTTCTCAATTTGGAATGCCTCCATATTTGAAAAAAGGTGAGAAGCAGATCGCAACCTTGAAGATCGTTAAAGTATATAAAACGAAAGCTAATCAAGATGGTAGAGAATTGGCTTTTGCTGATTATCAAAATGAAATCAACAGCTACAAGGAAAAGGAACTTGCTGAGATCAAAAAGTTTGTTGATGCTAAAAATATTCCAGCACAAAAATTAAACAATAGTGTCTATGTAGTAATGGAGAAAGAAGGAACAGGAAGGAGTGCAGACTCTGGACTAATGGTTGGCATTAAATATTCAGGTAAAAGTTTTGAGGGTAAATATTTTGATTCCAATGTAGATTCTACAAAACAAACAATGGCACATCCATTGGAAACTTTTTATTTCGTTGCTAAGAAAGAGGGTGCTATTCAAGGGATGTTGGAAGCAATCACTGCATTCAAGGTTGGAAGCAAAGGCACGTTGTATGTGCCATCTACTCTTGCATATGGCCCACAAGGAAATCCTCCCGTTATCAAGCCTTATGAAAATTTGATTTTTGAAATAGAAGTTGTTGAAGTTAAAGATGCTCCTGCACAACAACCTCAGGGAATGCCACCAGGTGGAGGAGGTTATTAAAATGAATTTGATAGAGGGCAGTTAATTCTGCCCTTTTTCATTTGTACAATTGCTGATAAATATTGACGACTTCTTTTGCAGCTTTCACATCATGTACACGTAATATGTTTGCACCATTCATAAGTGCATACATATTTAAAGCGTTTGTACCATTAAGAGATTCCTCTGGAGTAACGCCTAATAATTTATAGATCATTGACTTTCTGGAAATGCCAACTAATATTGGTTTCTCGAATTTTTTAAATTGTTTCAAATCACGCATCAATGTATAATTGTGCTCAATCGATTTGCCAAATCCAAAGCCAGGGTCAATCACAACATTTTTAATGCCATTTGTGTTTAGCAATTCAAGTTTAGATTCAAAATAAGTGGATACATCTTCTGTTACATTTTCATATTGTGGATTGTCTTGCATATGATCTGGTGTCCCTTGCATGTGCATACATATAAAAGGCACATTTAGATTTGATACTGTGCTGATCATATCCTTATCCATTTCACCACCACTTATATCATTAATGATTTTACAACCTAGTTCTACAGCATATTTTGCAACAGTTGACTTTGTTGTATCAATTGAAATCCATGTAGATGAAAATTCTTTCATGATAAATGCAATCACTTCGGAAATCCTTTCTATTTCCTCTTCATCACTTATTTCAACACTACCCGGACGAGAACTCCTGCCTCCAATATCAATGATATCTGCTCCTTCATTGACCATTTTCTCAACCATCTTTTTTGCCTGGTCTTGAGAGGTTGCCCTGCTACCAGTGTAAAACGAATCAGGTGTGCAGTTGATCACACCCATTACCAGTGGTTGATCAATGTTTAAAATCTCGTTTCCTGAGTGAAGCTGGAACATGTCTTTTCTTTATTACATTTGTGGGACAGACATCAAATTTCGATGAATTCCACTACAAATCTACAATACGATAAAGCACTTCACACCTGCAAGGATATTTTTATTAAAAAAACAATTGATTATGGTACTTCATGGAGATGCTTAAGAATCATTTCCATCACTGACCAGATTTTCATAAAAGCAATGAGGATTAGAACCATACAGGAAAAAAAGGTTCAAAAAGTTGGGGATGATATTAATGCTGAATTCAAAGGGATTGTCAATTATGGTGTAATTGGTCTCATTCAATTGTCAATGGATGACAATGCATCACAGGATCTGGATGCCGAATATGTATCGTCATTGTATGACAAGCATATTGAATTGGTCAGAAATACCATGCTTGATAAAAATCATGATTATGGTGAAGCTTGGCGTGATATGAGTCAGGAGAGTTTTGTAGATCTCATCTTGATGAAGCTGAGCAGAATCCGACAAATACTTGTAAATGATGGTAAAACGATCATCAGTGAAGGAATTGATGCAAATTTTGTCGACATCATTAATTATGCTCTTTTTGGATTGATTTTGATTGAAGAGGGAAAGCAAGGACATAATGCTTAATCCATGATGAATTTCATAACATATATTATCAGGATAATTGTTGGAGTGCTTTTTATTTTCAGTGGGCTTATTAAAGCAAATGATCCTTCTGGACTGAGTTATAAAATGCAAGAGTTTTTTGAAGTGTGGAATATGACATTCTTCAATGACTATACGCTTGTATTTTCAATTCTAATGATTGCGTTTGAAATTATTGCAGGAGTGGCAGTACTCTTGGGTTGGCAATTCAGATTATTTAGTTGGCTTCTATTTTTGTTGATTGTTTTCTTTACTTTTCTCACAGGTTATGCTGTTTTATCTGGGAAAATAAGAGAATGTGGATGTTTTGGAGATTGCATAAAACTAACCGCCAATCAATCCTTCTATAAAGATTTGATACTTTTTGCGATGATTGGATTTCTATTAATTAAGAGGAATACCATCAAGCCGCTATTTGCTCAGTCTATTTCTGTTGTCCTTTTGTCAATTACAACAATTGCAAGTTTTGGAGCTCAAATACATGTTTTACAACATTTGCCTTTGGTAGACTGTTTGCCTTATAAAGTTGGAAAAGATATTCAGGAAGGCATGAAAGCACCATTGGGATCTATACCAGATAGCACAGTGATCAATTTTGTGTATTTACGAGACGGAAAAGAGGTTGAATTTGATGCTGAACATTTTCCAAATGATTTTAATGATTCACTTTACAGTTTTGTCAGACGCTATGATAAACTTATTCGTGAAGGGAATGCAAAACCACCCATCAAAGATTTTGTTGTCAATACTTCTGATGGAATAGATACCACACAGGCAATTTTATCAGATCCAAGAGAAATGATGGTCTTGTTTGTAAAAGAAATGAGTGAATATCGATCATGGGTGGATGACTTCAAAGCCGTTGTAACCATTATGCAACAAAACGGTCGTCCTATAATTGTAATTACTGCTGATTACGAAAATGTCAAGAATGCATTCGATGAGAATAGTATCATTCTTCCAATCTACAAAGGTGATGCAGTAGCTATTAAAACGGCTGCGAGATCAACTCCAACTTTGTATCGAATTCAACAGGGAGTAATACTTCAAAAATGGGGTAGGCTCGATTTAAAAGAGGCGATCAACTAAACAATTACAACTTCCTTCACCAAATCTTCTCCCATACTCTCATTGATTCTTTGCGCAATCAGTTCTTTCTGAAATACCAATTCATTTTTTAGAGGGGCAACTGTTGTATAGATGAAAAGTGTATTTTTTCTGATTTCAATTTTATCAGTGTATTTGCTAATGGTAGGCCCCATGATCTTTTCCCAATGATCTTCAATTTGTAGGGATTGAATATTATGTTTGATTCTGCTTTGGTTCAGAAATTGTTTTAAGGCATCTCCCAGTGATAGTGCATCAGACATGATTATAATTTAATCGATTGGAAAGGTAATGAAATATCGTTCATTAGTTCTTGTAAACGATCCTGATGTGTATCGGTCATGAAAACCTGTCCTTTATGAAATATACAAACCCACTCCATTAATTTTCTCAATCTGTCTTGGTCAAGTTTTTCAAAGATGTCATCCAACATCAAAATAGGTTCGTATCCTTTCTTTTCCTTTAAAATTTCAAATGATGCTAGCTTAAAGGCAAATAACATACTTTTCTTCTGACCTTGTGATGCGGTTTGTTTAAAAGGCAATGCATTCATTTCAATTTCAATATCATCTTTATGTATGCCAATGGTAGTTCTTTGTAAGACAATATCTTTTTGTAACGAGTTTTTTAGATCTACCGCATAAGTTTCGGGGAGCGTAGATGCTTGATAAGAAATCTGTGGGGTTTCTTTATCATCACTCAAGAAAGAAAATATGGTAAGAATTTTAGGAAATAATGCCTTTGTAAATGACAACCTTTTTTCAAGGACCACATTACCGTATTGCATCAATTGCAAATTGAATGATGCAATCAAATCATCGTCAAGAGGAATATGATGGAGTTGTTTGAGGTATTTATTACGTTCAAGTAGCGTTTTATTGTATTTGATCAAATTGATTAAATAATCATGATCAAACTGCGACAATAAAGTATCAAGATAATTTCTTCGTTCTTCACTAGAACCTGTTATCAACTTGGTGTCATCTGGGGCAATAAAAACAACGGGTAATTCTCCAATGAGGTCAGAGAACTTGTTTAAAGGAGACTGATCCATCAAGATCTCTTTTTTGCCATTTTCACGAAAAATAACTGTCACCTCCTTATTTATCTCATTTTGTATAAAACTGCCATTGATTCTAAAGCCAGATAAGTTGGAATTGCTGGATATCGCATCTGGTTTATTAAAATAGCTTTTTGTAAAACTCAAGTAATGGATTGCATCAAGCAGATTGGTTTTCCCGATACCATTTGATCCTGATATGGCCACAATCCTCTCTTTAAAATCGAATCTTATGTTGCCATAATTTCTAAACTGAATAAGTTCAATATGTTGTATGCTGAACAATGGTAAAAATATCTGTAAAATTACAGGTTAGGTAGAAATTACTGGGTGTTCAAATCGATTGATTTTCAGATATAATTTTGGCAATTTCACACTATATTTGCAGATCTTAAAAAAGACCCTTTACTGATTATGGCAGCAACCAAGTTCACGAAGGAAACCTACCTCTACTGGTATGAATTAATGCTTCTTCTTAGAAAGTTTGAAGAAAAAGCAGGACAGCTTTATGGAATGCAAAAAATTCGTGGTTTTTGTCACTTGTACATCGGACAAGAGGCATTGGCTGCTGGATGTATGACGGCAACAAGACAGGAAGACCCCTATATCACTGCATATCGTGACCACGGACTAGCGCTTGCGAAAGGAATTTCAGCAAATGCCTGTATGGCTGAACTGTATGGAAAAGCCACAGGCTGTTCCAAAGGAAAGGGTGGAAGCATGCACTTTTTTGGAAAAGATGAGTTTTTCTTTGGTGGACATGGAATTGTAGGTGCACAAATTGGTACTGGTGCAGGATTGGCTTTCGCTGAGCAATATAAAGGGACTGACAACGTTTGTCTTACTTTCTTCGGAGATGGTGCAGCTCGTCAAGGAATACTCCATGAGACTTTTAACCTAGCCATGTTATGGAAGTTGCCTGTTATTTTCATTTGTGAAAATAATAATTATGCAATGGGAACATCTGTTGCAAGAACTTCAAACGTAACAGACATATACAAACTAGCTGATGCATACGATATGCCTGGTGATAAAGTAGATGGCATGAGTCCTGAAGCTGTACATGAGGCAGTTGCAAGAGCAGTTAAACGTGCAAGAGAAGGTGGTGGACCAACACTATTGGAAATGAAGACATACAGGTACAAGGGACACTCAATGAGTGATCCTCAAAAGTACCGTAGTAAAGAAGAAGTAGAGGAGTACAAAGAAAAAGATCCAATCGAAACAACTAAGTCTAAGCTTTTGGATGACTTCAAAGTAGCACCTGAAATCATTGAAGCAATTGATGAAAAAGTGAAGTCAGTCGTTGATGAGTGTGTGAAATTCGCTGAAGAGAGTCCTTGGCCTGATGATAACGAGCTGTTGAAAGACGTATACCAACAAGCTGATTATCCTTTTATACTTGATTAAAAAATAATTCAAATGTCTGATAAAGTAAAAGTTGAAAAAAACGGAGAAGAAGCTCTATCAAAAGCAACTGGATTTTGGAATAAAAATTCGAAAAAAATCATTTCAGTTTCTGTAGTATTAATCATTTTAATCGGCGGTTACCTAGGTTATAAGAATTTCATTCAATTACCTAATGAACAAAAAGCAAGTGAAGAATTGTTTGCAGCAGAAGCCAATTTCAGAAAAGATTCATTTGCGATCGCGTTGAATGGAGAGCAAGGAAAAGCGGGTTTTCTGAAAGTGATTTCAAAATATAGCGGTACTGATGCTGGGAACCTTGCTAAATTGTATGCAGGGGAATCTTATATGCAACTTGGCGATTTCCAGAAAGCCATCAAGCATTTGGAAGATTTTAATCCTGGTGCTGCAAAGCAGGTTGAAGCTAAAGTAACCGGACTTCTTGGAGATGCTTATGCAGAATTGAAGAAAAATAAAGAGGCTATTGATCTTTATGCCAAAGCAGGTACTTTGTTTCCAGAAGACCAATCTATTTCTTCTGAATATCTTTTTAGAGGTGCTTTATTGGCTGAACTTAATGGTAATAATGACAAGGCAATTGAATTGTTTCAGTTGATAAAAGACAAATATCCGAGAACGGATAAAGGTTTTGTAGTTGACAAATTTCTTGCTCGTTTAGGTGTGGTGAAATAAATGAACGTCCACGTTTTCATACCCTGTTTCATAGATCAGTTGTATCCTGATGCAGGATTCAATACAATCAAGGTACTTGAAAGAGCAGGGTGTAAAGTGCATTACAATCCGAAACAAACCTGTTGTGGACAGCCTGCTTTCAATGCAGGTTACTGGGGTGAATCAAAAGAAGTTTGCAACAAATTCATTGATGATTTTCAAGATGCAGAATGTATTGTAATTCCAAGTGCTTCTTGTGCTGGGTTTGTAAAAAATTATTACAGTAAAATCTATGATAATACCCCAAACCAAAAGGATATCAAAGAAGTCCAATCCAAAGTTTTTGAATTAAGTGACTTTCTCATCAATCAGTTAAAAATAGATGATTTGGGAGCAGAGTTTAATGGCAAAGTAGCTTATCATCATTCTTGTGCCGCACTAAGAGAATGTAATATCCGCAAAGAGCCAAAACAGTTATTGTCTAAAGTAACAGGATTAGAATTGATTGAAATAAAGGATAATGAGACCTGTTGTGGTTTTGGTGGTACTTTTTCTGTAAAATTTGAAGGCATCTCAACAGCAATGGGTGAACAAAAAGTCAATAATGTTGTAAATACCAATGCAGAGTATCTTGTTTCAACAGATCTAAGCTGCTTGATGCATTTAAATGGCATCATTCAGAAAAATGGATTAAACATCAAAAGCTTGCATCTGGCAGACATTCTCGCAAGTGGATATTAAAAAAATCACATGGCATATTGGTTGATTAAATCTGAACCCTTCAAGTATTCATGGGATCAATTTGTGAAGGATGGATCAACATTTTGGGATGGCATAAGAAACTATGCTGCAAGAAATAATCTTCGTTCAATGAAGAAAGGAGATCTTGCTTTTTTCTATCATAGCAATGAAGGTTTAGAAATTGTGGGCATTGCTAAGGTTATAAAGGAATCATATCAAGACCCTACTACAGATGAAACAGCCTGGTTGGCAGTAGATTTCAAGCCGCATAAAAAATTAAAACAACCTGTTAGTCTCGCTCAAATCAAAGCTCAAAAGTCACTTGCTAACATGGCATTGTTGAGACTCGGTCGACTTTCTGTTCAGCCTGTTTTAGAGACGGAATGGAATATTATTTTGAAAATGGCAGGTGAAAAAACAACCTGAGTCAAAGCACACAATAAATATACGCTGAAAACCTTGATTTTATTGAGTTTTACACAATTTTAAGTGGATAAATCTTGCCCTTTTATTTATTGATTTTGCCCTCAAAAAAGAGTAAATTTGTTGGTATAATTTATACTCCAAAACACTCATTAAATCAGCTATGGAAGATCAACGTTTACCAGAGCAAACCAACGATAACAACAGGATTATTCCCATAAACATTGAAGAGCAGATGAAGTCGGCCTACATTGATTACTCGATGAGTGTAATCGTGGGCAGGGCCTTACCAGATGCAAGAGATGGATTGAAGCCAGTACACCGTAGAATTCTTTTTGCAATGAATGAACTTGGGATGGATTATAACAAGCCAACCAGAAAATGTGCAAGAATTGTCGGAGAGGTATTGGGTAAATATCATCCGCATGGAGATACTGCGGTTTATGATGCATTGGTGAGAATGGGACAAGAATGGAATACGCGTTATCCTACAATTGATAAACAAGGAAACTTCGGTTCACCAGACGGCGAAGGTCCTGCTGCAATGCGTTATACTGAAGCAAGACTTCAGAGAATGTCTGGATACATGATGGATGATATCGACAAAGAAACAGTTGACTTTCAACTCAACTTTGACGATTCTTTGGAAGAGCCAACCGTTTTACCGACAAGAATTCCTCATTTACTGATCAACGGAAGCAGTGGAATTGCAGTAGGTATGGCCACCAATATGCTTCCACACAATTTGACTGAAGTAATTGATGGATGTATTGCATACATCGACAATAGAGAAATTACTGTGGATGAATTGATGCAACATGTTAAGGCGCCTGATTTTCCTGGTGGGGGAGTGATTTATGGAATGGAGGGAGTTAAGGCGGCTATGCATACTGGTCGAGGTAGGGTTGTTTTAAGAGGAAAGGTTTCCATTGAAACAAAGGCGAATGGAAGAGAACAAATCATCATTACTGAAGTACCTTATCAAGTAAGTCGAGATGTGTTAACTGCTCGTATTGGTCAATTGGTTATTGATAAACAAATCGATGGCATCACGCATGTTAATAATGAATCAAATGAAAATGAAGGCACACGTATCGTAATTGATATCAGAAAAGATGCGGTTGCTGGAGTGATTGTAAATCAATTGTACAAGTTTACTGATTTACAAACCTCATACGGTATCAACAATGTTGCATTGGTAAAAGGTAGACCAAGAATTCTCAGTTTGAAGGATTTGATTTCTACTTTCATTGAATTCCGTCATGATGTTGTAGTAAGAAGAGCACAATACCAATTAAAGGAAGCAGAGAAGAAAGCGCATATTTTACAAGGATACTTAATCGCATTAGATAACCTTGATGCTGTAATTGAACTTATTCGAAAGGCTGCAAATCCAGAAGTAGCAAAAGAAGGTTTGATTTCATCATTTGGAATGAGTGAAATCCAGGCCAAAGCTGTACTTGAATTAAGACTACAGCGTCTAACTGGAATGGAAATTGAAAAGATTCGTGAAGAATATGAAGAGATCATGAAGCTAATTGCTGGCTTGAAAGAGTTGTTGTCAAATGAGGGAATGAGATTCGATTTAATTAAAACAGAACTTCAGGAAGTAAAAGAAAAATTTGGTGATGAACGAAGAACAGAAATTACTTACCTCGATAATGAAGTAAGAATGGAAGATCTCATCAAAGAAGAAGATGTTGTAATCACTGTATCACATCTTGGTTATGTGAAGCGTACATCAGCAGATGAATACAGGGCACAAAAAAGAGGAGGAAGAGGGTCGATTGGTGGAAGAACAAGAGAAGAAGATTACATAGAACATCTTTTTGTTGCCTCTACACATCATACTCTTTTATTCTTTACTGAAAAGGGACGATGCTATTGGTTGAAAGTTTATGAAATTCCTGAAGGGGAGAAGCAAAGCAAGGGTAGAGCGATTCAAAATTTAATGCAATTGCCAACTGATGATAAAATCAGAGCCATCATCGATGTGAAAAATTTACAGGATGAAGAATTTGTAAACAATCACTTTATTGTATTGTGTACCAAACAAGGAATCATCAAGAAAACTGAATTGGCTGATTTTAGTCGTCCACGTGCAACCGGTGTCAACGCCATCACCATTGTTGAAGGTGATCAGTTGCTAGATGCAAAATTAACAGATGGAAAATGCGAAGTGATGCTTGCGGTTAAATCAGGTAGAGCGATTCGTTTCCCAGAGGAGAAGGTAAGACCTACTGGAAGAGGAGCTATTGGTGTTGCGGGTATTGAAGTAGATGATGCAAGCGATGAAGTAGTAGGTATGATTTGTGTTAATGTTGAAGATAAATCTAGAACTGTATTGGTAGTATCTGAAAAAGGATATGGTAAAAGAACACAAATTGATGAATACAGGATCACCAATAGAGGCGGAAAAGGGGTTAAGACAATCAGTGTTACAGAAAAAACTGGTAAATTGGTTGGGATATTAGACGTGATTGAATCTGAGGACTTAATGATCACTTGTGAATCTGGAATAACGATCAGGATGAAAATTTCCGAGATCAGTGAGCAAGGAAGAGCAACACAAGGCGTCAAATTAATCAGGCTGGATGATGATGATGCAATTGCTGCATTAACAACCTTAAATGAAGTTACAGAAGATGAGCAGGAGATAGAAGGTGAAGCAAATCCAAGTCCTGATAACCCAACAACTGAAACAAACTAAATACTACATCAAATAAAACAAAAATGAAAAAAATCCTCTTCTCGGTTTTCTCATTGTTTGCAATATTAATGACAAACGGACAAAACCTTACAAAGGTCAAGGAGGCAATCACTGCAAAAAAATACGCAGAAGCTAATACACAACTTGACGAATTCATTAATAATCCGAAGTATCAAAAAAATGCTGAGTTGTATTTCATTAAAGCAAAGATGTACAGTGAAATTGCAGCAGATTCAAATCAGTTGAAGAATTATCCAAATGCAGTTGAAGTTTCTCTGGAAAATTTCAAAAAAGCATATACAACAGATAACGCTAAATTCACCATGTTTGTAACATTGGAAGGAGCGCAACCCTTGTACAATGTTTATGCTGTTCCTTATAACAAAGGAGTGAAAGAATTGGATGCAAAAGAATATGACAAATCATTGAAATCACTTCAATTGGCAGATCTATCTGGCCGTTTTATTTTTGAAAGGGGGTTAGGTTTAGCTGCTATCGATACCAATCTAACTTTTTATACAGGCTATGCTGCATTGTTAGGCGGGCAAGAAGATGTGGCAGCAGGTTATTTTACAAAGCTTGCCAATCTAAATATTGCTGATAAAGGGTTTGAAGATGTTTACAAGAATCTCATGATTTATCATTTTAATAAAAGCAACATCGCTGATTTTGAGAAATACCGTGCACAGGGTGCAAAAAATTATCCAAAGGAAGAGTATTTCACATACGATGAAGTGATGTTCATCAATGACATGAAGGATAAAGATGAAAGAATGAAAAGAATTGAGGCGAAAGTAGCAAGCGATCCAAAGAATATTGATGCAATGTCAATTTTAGCAGAGATTCTATTTGGCAGATTGTTTGACCAAGATAATCCTTATTATAAGACTGATGCCGAATATGATGCTGGAGAAGCAAGACTCGTTGATCTTTATAATAAAATGTCTGCTGTTAGTCCTGAAGATGGGTTAATGCCTTATAATGTTGGTGTTGTATATGTGAATAAAGCTTTTGAAATGAACAATAAGATTTCTGATATCAACGATAAAATCAGAAAATTCAATGATAGCCAGAAACCAGATAAAACTGGAAAAATACCACCGCCACCCAAAGAACTTACAACACAAAGAGAAGAGCTTCGTTCAAAACAATTGGTTGCATATGATAAGGGTTTACCATATTTATTGAAAGCTCAACCAATGTTAGAGAAAAAAGTAAGCGATAAGTCAATTGCTCAAACTTACAAGAAGCTTATCAGTATATTGATCGATATATATTCTTCAAAGCGTCAATTAGCTAAGTTACCGGCTGACAAAACCAAATTCGAAGCAGAAGAGAATAAGTGGAATAAAGAATATGATCGCGTAAGCAATATTCATAATTAATACAATTAAGCCTCATCTAATCGATGGGGTTTAATTCAAGAATATATACTTAACATAATATAAATTATAAGCAAATAAAGTGGTTTTTAGGATATTGATAATTGTAGTATATTGAATATCAATAGATTTATATGCAACGCAGATCCTTTATCAAGAATGGAATTATTGCTGGAACATCCGTTTCAGCCTATCCATTGAATGCAATTGACGAGAAAAAAAATACCAAACCATTGATCGTATCGACATGGGATTTCGGACGATTTGCAAATGCTGAGGGTTGGAAAGTTTTAGCCTCCAATGGGCATGCTTTAGATGCAATAGAAAAAGCTGCAAGAGTAACTGAGGCGGATGAGACCAATAAAACGGTTGGATACGGCGGTTACCCAGACCGTGACGGTAAAGTAACATTAGACGCGTGTATCATGGATGAAGCAGGCAATTGTGGCTCGGTAATGGCTATAGAGCACATAAAACACCCCATTTCTGTAGCACGAAAAGTGATGGAAAAGACTCCACATATTATCCTTGTCGGTGATGGAGCTCTACAATTTGCCTTAGAAAACGGATTTCCAAAAGAAAACCTGCTTACGCCAGATAGTAAAAAAGCATGGGAAGACTGGCTTAAAAGTTCTAAATACGAACCGGTTATAAACATTGAAAATCAATTATATAAAAAGCAAGATAATAGCTTTGCTTTAGGTGGAATCAATAATCATGATACGATTGGTTTATTGGCTTTGGATGCATCAGGACGCTTAAGTGGTGGTTGTACAACCAGTGGCATGGCATTTAAAATGCATGGAAGGGTTGGCGACTCCCCTGTTATTGGTGCTGGTTTATTTGTGGATGGTGAAGTTGGAGCAGCAACAGCCACTGGAGTTGGCGAGGAAGTCATTAGATGCGTTGGCTCACATAGTGTGGTAGAATACATCAGAGCTGGACTAACTCCAAATGAAGCCTGTAAAAAGATGGTAGAACGTATTGCCAAAAGAGATCTTCAAAAAGCCAAGACACTTCAAATTGGATTCTTGGCTATAGACAAATTGGGAAATGTTGGTGCTTTTGCCATGCAAAAAGGATTTACATACTCATTGAAGTCATCTGATGAGGAAAAAGTAATTTCAGTAGAAAGTTATTTTGATTGATATGTCTTTTGAACTTGAAGTTATAGCCTTTGATCTTGCTTCTTGCTTTATCGCAGAAAAAGCAGGTGCACACAGAATCGAACTTTGTGCAAATCCACATGAAGGCGGCACTACCCCATCATTTGGCATGATTAAAATGGCAAGAAAAGCCACTGCTATCCAGCTCTTCCCTATTATTCGTCCGCGTGGTGGCGACTTTCTCTATGACAATACAGAATTTTTAGCCATGTGCGAGGATATCCGCATTTGTCGTGATGAAGGATGCGACGGTGTTGTTATTGGCATGCTTAAAAATGATGGTACCATAGACACACATGCATGTCACGAACTGATACATCATGCCAATGGAATGGAAATAACTTTCCATAGGGCTTTTGACAGGGTTCAAGACCAAGCAGCTGCTTTAAAAGATGTGATTCAATTAGGATGTAAAAGAATCCTTACCTCAGGCGGATTCCCAACGGCATTGGAAGGGAAAGAGCAACTTAAAAAAATCATTGAATTGGCTGGAGATCAGATAAAAATCATGATTGGTTCTGGCGTTAAATCCTCTAATATCGAATCATTACATGCATTCACCAATGCAAAAGCCTTTCATGCATCAGCACGCAAATTAGTTGATTCAACCATGCATTACACGCCAAGTGCTATGTCGGAGTCTTTACAAAAAGTTTCAATTGACGAGTCAGAAGTTATTGCATTGAGAAAAAAATTAGATAAGATTTTCGCTTAATTTTAAGCAACGATGCTTGCTTACTTCAAATCGCCATATTCTTTATCAGCATTATTGATCACTTTAATAGCGATCACTTATTTTTCGTTTTTTCATCAACCTAAAGTTGATTACAATGCCGATGTAAAACCCATCCTTAATCAAAAATGTATTTCATGTCATGGTGGAGTAAAAAAGAAAGGTGGATTCAGTCTTCTCTTTGAAGAAGAAGCTCTTGCAGCAACTGAGTCAGGAAAACCAGCGATTATTCCTGGTGATGCCAAGAACAGTGAGATGATTAAACGGCTTTATTCAAAAGATGATGATGAGAGAATGCCTTATCATGAAGCTGAATTATCTGAAAGAGAAAAAGAAATTTTGGAAAGATGGGTTAATCAAGGTGCACATTTTTCAACACATTGGGCATATCTCCCTGTAAAAAAACAGTCTGTTCCAACTGGAGGAATATTCTCTCTTTTTAGAAAAAAAGATGGAAATGACATTGATCGATTCATTGATGAAAAATTAAATGAAGTTGGATTAAAAAGATCAAAAGAAGCTGATAAGGAAACATTGTTGCGCCGCGTTTCACTCGATCTTATTGGAATGCCTGCCCCTGATAGCATCCAATCAGCCTTTTTATCTGATCAATCTCCAGCTGCTTATGAAAAATTAGTTGATACGCTGCTAAACCTCCCTACATATGGCGAGAGGTGGACAGCAATGTGGATGGACTTATCAAGGTATGCAGACAGCAAAGGTTACGAAAGGGATTATATTCGATCAATTTGGAGATACCGCGACTGGCTGATCAATGCATTTAATAATAATAAACCCTATGATCAATTCATCATTGAACAATTGGCAGGCGATTTACTCCCTGATCCATCTGATGAACAATTTTTAGCAACCGCCTATCATAGAAATACAATGAATAATGATGAAGGTGGAACGGACAATGAAGAGTTCAGAACAGCAGCCATCATTGATCGTGTCAATACCACATGGGAAACACTTATGGGGACAAGTTTTGCATGTGTACAATGTCATAGCCATCCTTATGATCCATTCAAACACGAAGAATATTATTCATTCATGGCATTCTTCAATAATTCTAGAGATGAAGACACCTATGATGAATACCCTTTATTACGTGAGTTTAGGAATAACAGTTTGCTTCAACATGACTCTGTATTAAATTGGTTGCAAATAAAAGCAGATCCATCTGTTAAGCATTTTTATAAAACACTTGTCAAAACCGGACAACAATGTATCAATAGCCTTACTGCAGATTCACTTCAAAACGCTGCATTAGAAGACACGAAATTTTTACGCTTGCGTAAAAATTCAGTAGCGAGAATTAAGTCAGTTGGTCTAGAGGGTAAGCAAGTTTTGTATATCCGATTTAGATCACCCATTGATCGTGGGAAACTTAATTTTTACGCAGGAAGTATTGATAAAAAACCATTTGCTAGCACAACAATTAATAAGACAAAAGAAGGATGGAATTTAATTGCTATTCCAATCAATAATAATTTTTCTGGACGACATGACATCATCATTCAATTTGATAGTCCACTTCTGAAAAGTTCAAATGATAACGGTCCTGTTTTTGACTGGTTTTGTTTTGCGCCAAATTTTCCTGGAGAGCAAACCAAAGATTATGACGTCTACTATCAAGCATTTTTGCAATTGCTCAATAATCCTGATGCAGAATTAACTCCTATTATGATGGATAATCCATCCGACTTGAAAAGAAATACATATGTATTTGAGCGAGGAAATTGGTTACTAAAGACTAAACAGGTTGAATCCAGCATTCCATCAATTTTTAATCCTGAAAAAAAACAATTTAAAAATAGACTTGATTTAGCCAAATGGATGACAGATAAACAGAATCCATTGACTGCAAGAACAATGGTTAATCGCTTGTGGGAACAATTATTTGGACAAGGAATTGTTGAAACATTAGAAGATTTAGGTTCTCAGGGTGCTACTCCAACACATCAACAACTTTTAGATCACCTTGCCTATCAGTTTATGCATGATGATCAATGGAGCGTTAAAAAATTATTGAAGAGAATGGTTTTGTCTGCAACTTACCGTCAATCTTCTGTTACTGATCAAAAATCAAAAGAAATTGATCCTCTCAATAAATATTATTCTCATGCTCCACGCGTAAGACTTTCATCAGAGCAAATTAGAGATCAGGCTTTATCAATTTGTGGGGTTATCAGCAATAAGATGTATGGCCCAAGCGTGATGCCCTATCAGCCTGAAGGCATCTGGGCTTCACCCTATGATGGTAGGAAATGGGAGCAAAGCAAAGGAGAAGATTTATACCGAAGAGCTATCTATACGTATTGGAAAAGAACAGGCCCCTATCCTACTCAAATCAATTTTGACGGAACGGCAAGAGAAGTATGCTCAAGTCGACGTATCAGAACAAATACTCCTCTACAAGCACTGAATCTTTTAAATGATAGTACGTATTGGGACTTATCAGTAAAATTTGCCAACAACGTAATGGATAAAAAAGCGAAATCCATTGATGAATGCATTGCCAAAGCGTATAAAAAGGCAGTTGGAAAATTGCCTGATGCTTCAAAAATCAAGACCCTTAAAAATTTATATTTCACTACATACAATAAAATCAAAAATAATCCAGGTATTACTGATCAATTGATAACAGACTCCTGTATTCAAAAGAGTCCCTCGCTTGCTGCTATGGCTGTAACAACAAATGCAATTCTTAATCTAGATGAAGTCATTTCAAAAAATTAGTAGCTGATGAAAAAAATGAACATCCAACAAGAAGCGTTTACAACAGGATTACAGTTTCAAACCAGAAGGCATTTTTTACGAGAATGTAAAACTGGTATGGGAATGTTGGCATTGGGTTCTATGTTAGAGGGATGTAATTTTTTTTCTTCCAAAAATGAATCTTCTCTTTCCGGCATACAAAACCCTTTGGCTGCAAAACCATCTCCTTTGCCTGGAAAAGCAAAAGCAGTTATTTTTCTTCATATGGCTGGTGCTCCTTCACAATTGGAGATGTTTGACTATAAACCAACCCTACAAAAAATGGATGGAATGGATTGTCCGGATTCATTTATTCAGGGTAAAAAATTTGCTTTCATCAGAGGAGTTCCTAAATTACTAGGACCACAAGTTAATTTCAAGCAACATGGCGAGAGTGGAATTTGGCTTTCAGATCATATGCCATATTTTTCTTCTGTTGTCGATGAAATTTCATTATTGAAAGCAGTTTCAACAGATCAATTTAATCACGCACCTGCTCAGTTATTGATGCATTGCGGAACTGCAAGATTAGGAAGACCCAGTATGGGATCTTGGGTCACATACGGACTCGGAACAGAGAATTCAAATCTACCTGGATTTGTTGTTTTGACCTCTGGAGGTAGAAATCCTGATGCTGGAAAAAGTGTTTGGGGCAGTGGATTTTTACCATCCGTTTATCAAGGTGTTCAATGCCGTTCTGAAGGTGATCCTGTTTTATTTTTAAAAGATCCAAATGGGTATGACAGAGATATGCGAAAAGCTTCGATTGATGCGATCAATCAGGTAAATCAACTCTCTTATCAGGAATTTCAAGATCCTGAAATATTATCAAGAATATCGCAATATGAAATGGCATTTAATATGCAGATTGCAGTTCCTGATGTAATGAACATTAATGATGAACCTGCCTATATCCATAATTTATATGGCACCAAACTAGGGAAAGAGTCTTTTGCTAACAATGTGCTTCTTGCAAGAAAATTGGTTGAAAAAGGTGTCAGATTCGTTCAGTTATTCGATTGGGGCTGGGATAGTCATGGTACTGATCCAGGAACAGCATTGGATATGGGATTCATTGAAAAGTGTAAAGAAAATGACCAAGCAGTGAGTGCGTTGTTGATGGATTTGAAGCAGCGTGGTCTATTGGACGAAACATTGGTTGTCTGGGGAGGTGAATTTGGAAGAACACCAATGCAGGAAAACAGAGATGGTAAACAAAATGTATTTAAAGGAAGAGACCATCATTCAGATGCCTTCTGTATGTGGATGGCTGGTGGAGGTATTCGCAAAGGAGTTTCTTATGGTGAAACAGATGAAATCGGATACAATGCTGTTGATGGAAAAGTTTCTATTTATGATATTCAGGCAACTGTGCTGAATCAACTTGGATTTGATCATACTGATTTCACTTATCCCTTTCAGGGACGCAATTTCAGATTAACGGATGTATTTGGTAAAACAATTGATCCTATCATTTCTTAGCATATGATAACATTTATCGGTCATTTGCATCCACTGTTTGTTCACTTACCCATTGGGATTTGGATAATATATCTGATGCTGGAGTTGCTGAAACGAAATGAAAAATTTAATCAGATTGCTTTTGTCAATGACTTAATTTTTAAAATTGGATTTATCTCAGCTGTTTTATCCATTTTTACTGGACTGATCAATGCTGATACATCATCTTATCCTGAAAATGATTTGAATTGGCACAAATGGTCAGCATTTATAACAACAGGTTTATTTCTATCCTATTACATTTTAAAAAACATACTA